>NZ_CP045333.1:600000-900000 GCF_009363335.1 Labrenzia sp. THAF191a | reverse complement strand
AAGGTGCCGTCAATCAGCTTGGACGTCAGGATGACGGAGCCGGTCGTGAGGCGGATCTTTGTATCGGAAAGCTCGATCTGGACGTTGGCTTCCGGGTTCTCGAGCAGTTTCTGGATCTCGCCAACGGTCTTGCGCGGCACGATGATACCCGGCATGCCGGCCGAACCGGAAGGCGCCGGCACTTCTGCCTGGGCCAGACGGTGGCCATCTGTGGCAACAGCGCGGAACTGGAGACCGGAGCCCGCGTCTACCGTGTGCAGGTAGATACCGTTCAGATAGTAACGGGTCTCTTCGGTCGAAATCGCGAACTGGGTCGCGTCGATCAGCTTGCGGATATCGGCGCCGGTCAGTGCGAAACCGTGACTGAAGTCGCCCGCGGTCAGGTCGGGGAAGTCGGTTTCCGGCAGCATCTGCAGGGTGAACTTCGAGCGACCGGCGCGGATTTCCAGCGTGGCGTTGTCGCTTGTGGTTTCCAGAACCACCTGCGAGCCTTCCGGCAGCTTGCGAACGATGTCGTAGAACATGTGTGCCGGAACCGTGGTCGCGCCTGGCAATTCAATCATGGCCGGAACGCTTTCGACGATTTCCAGATCGAGGTCCGTAGCCTTCAGGTTGATCGCGCCGCCATCGGCGCGCAGAAGAACGTTCGACAGGATCGGAATGGTATTCCGGCGTTCGACCACGCGGTGAACATGGGTCAAGGACTTGAGGAGGTCGGTCCGCTCGAGGGTCGCTTTCATACTCTCGTTCCGTACTCATGAAGCGCCTGGCTGAACTGCCGGGCTGATTGAATATTCTTGGCTCCGGTGTGGAGCGGGGTGGACGACACTGCCCTTAACCGGCTCCAAAAGCAAGGGGGCGTTCTGCCCGAACGCCCCCAATTTTGGTAGAATATCGTGTATTTTAACCTTGGTTTAGCACGATCCGGGATCAGGCTGGCGGATGCCCGTTTGAATTCAGGCAGACATCCGCAAAAGGCCCGTTTCCGAAGTTTGCCGCCTCAGGCGTCAAGCATGCGCTTGAGCAGTTCCAGCTCCTGCGCCAGGGCATAGTCGGCACGCGCCATTTCCTCGATCTTGCGGACAGCGTGCAGAACCGTTGTGTGATCCCGGTTGCCGAACCGGCGACCGATTTCCGGCAGTGAGCGCGGGGTCATCACCTTGGCAAGATACATGGCGATCTGGCGCGGGCGAACGATGGTCCGGGTACGCCGGGCCGACAGCAGATCCGCCTTGGTGACATTATAATGCTTGGAGACCACCCGCTGGATGTCCTCGATCTTCACCCGGCGCGGCTCGCTGGAGCGAACCAGGTCGCGCAGGGTCATCTCGGCCATTTCCTGCGTGATCGGCTGGTTGGTCAGCTGGTTGTGCGCGATCAGCCGGTTGAGCGCGCCTTCAAGGTCGCGGCCGGAGGAGGCAACATGACGCGCGACATAATCCAGCACACCTTCCGGAACATCGAATTGCGGGTAGGTCTTGCGGGCCGTATCGACGCGTGTGGCCAGGATGTTCCGGCGCAGTGCGAAATCCGGTTCCTGAATACCGACCACCAGACCGCCGGACAGGCGTGAGCGGACACGGTCGTCGAGAGTATCAAGTTCGGAAGGCGCGCGGTCTGCGGCCACGATCACCTGGCGGGCCCCGTCGATGAGGGCGTTGAGGGTGTGGCAGAACTCCTGCTGCACCTGCTTGCCGTGCAGGAACTGCATGTCGTCAATCAGCAGAAGATCGATCGTGCGCAGGTTCTCCTTGAAGGCCAGTGCGGACTGGGACTTCAGGGCGGCAACGAATTTGTACATGAAGTGCTCGGCCGTCAGGTAGAGCACCTTGCGACCGGACGCCCGGGCCTTTGCGGCCACGGCCTGCATCAGGTGGGTCTTGCCCAGACCGACGGAGGCATGCAGGTAAAGCGGATTGAATGTGACCGCGCCGCCGGCGGCAACCTGCCGGGCCGCAGCCAGGGCCAGATTGTTGGACTCGCCTTCGACAAAGGTCTCGAATGTGTATTTCGGATCGAGCGCCGCACCTTGCAGGACGTCACGAGCGTTGTCCGAGCTGGTCTCACCTCGGCCGAGAGCCGCGGTTGCCGCCTGGGCCCGGGTTACCTGTGCCGCGTCGGAAAGTGCGTCGGAGCGGGTTTCTGCAGTCGCCGGCTTGCTGCCCTGGGGTGCTGCGAGGCTCGGCTTGGCAATCGGGGCCTGACGTGGGCGGATTGCGCCGCGTACCGTCAGTTCGATGCGATGAACGTTGTCACATTCACGCTGCCAGAGGCCCATCAGCTGATCGTTGTAATTGTTCTGAATCCACTGCTTCAAAAACCGGGTCGGAACAGACAGACGAACGGTGCCGTCCTGATGTTCCTCGAGGTCTACACGTGCAAACCAGCTGGTAAAAACATCATCGCCCAATTCTGCGCGAAGCTGCTTCTTCACCCGTTTCCACTGTTCGGAGCCGCCTGCCTCCTGAACCTGCATGTTATCTGCCTCCTGTAAATGTGAAGAACAGTCCGCCACAGCCGTTCTTCGACGCCTTGCTGCTTTTGCAGCATTATAATGTCCCTTTTGGGACGGTTATTTATATGGCGAAGGAAAATCTCCCTTCACCTGACCCTGTCGATGGGCAGGGTAACTAACTTTGAATCCAGGGCAATCCGGCGGCCTTCCAGCCGGACTGGGTCCCACGGTGGCCATCCGGGCCGAGTGGGCCCTCGAAACCATCGGAGATATTGAAGCACTGCGTAAAGCCGGCCTGCGTCAGGGCGATCGCAGCTGCTTGGCTCCGTGCTCCGGAGCGGCACAAGAAATAGATTGGCGCGTTCCGGTCAAGTCCTTTTTTGACCAGAACATCAGAAACCGATTCCGCGAATGCCGGATTGGGTCCGGTCGACGGAAAGCTCTGCCATTCGGCCAGGATCGGCTCCTTGCCGAGCGGACGAAGGTCCGGCACCCCGACAAAGGACCATTCGGCCTGTGTGCGCACGTCGATAAGAGTTGCTTCCTGCTGCCCGGCAAGGCCGTCAAAGGCCTCCTGCGAAGTCACGTTTCCTGCATATCCACCCTGAAATTGCAAAGCCGCCCCCTTCAATAGCGTGACGCTATTGATCAAAAGTATTCTTCAAGATTTTCTTGAGAAAGAAGTAGGTTACTTCAGGCTAAATGCCTGAGTGTTCGAATACGCTAACGTATTCATTCCGTGAACTGGATTTGATGTGCTCAGCGATGGTCCGGTTTAACTTTTTCATTGTTTTCCAAGCACCGTTTTTAAGTTGGTCGCTGGTCTTACCCGCCAGCCGTATTGTTAATATACAGACCGCGACCGAAGGGGCAACAGCGGGTTTTTGCGAATGGCGGAAAGTGCTGGTTTCTCCCCCCGCGTCACTGTGTTTTTGGCCCCTGCTGGCGAGCGAGCAAATGTGTTTTACCGCAATGACTTTTCGCTCTGAAGCGCCCTGTCACATTTCAAAAACAACAATTTCAAAAAAAATTTCGGAACTGATAGCTTGACTCGTATCGAATCCGGATTGATCGCCTTCTCTCAATGGTACATGTGCGTAAATATCTGAAAAATAAACGTTTTTCCTGACACTATTATACTCGGTAGAAATTGCAATATTGCGCGTATGAGTTGTCAAATTTCGTCATCCACAAAATTGCGTGGCTAAAAAAAACCCGGCACTGTGGCCGGGTCTTTTTAACGGTCGTATGACGGGTCGGTTACGCGCTGAGTGCCTTGATACGGGCATTGAGGCGGGAAACCTTCCGGGAGGCCGTGTTGGCATGCATCGTGCCTTTGCCGGCAGCACGCATGATTTCCGGCTGCGCAACCTTGAAGGCTTCGTTTGCAGCGGCCTGATCGCCGGAAGCAATTGCTTCCTCAACCTTGCGCAGGAACGTGCGCACGCGGCTGCGACGGTCTTTGTTCGTGGCCGTCCGGCGGGCAATCTTGCGGGCCGCCTTCTTGGCCGATGGTGTGTTGGCCATGGGCTCTATCCTGATCGGTAATTGGGACTAGTGTCCGGTGGCGATCGGGACAAGGGAGCCAAAGCTGCAAGACCCGATCAAAAAACAACGGCGGCGGAAAACCGCCACCGATTGGGCGCTGCTTATAATCGCGCTTTCGGACGCCGTCAACGGCTTTATCGTTGAACGCCGTAGTTTATTTGTTCCGGAACTGCGGCGTACGTTTTTCGGTGAAGGCGCTCATGCCTTCGTTCTGGTCTTCCAGGGCAAAGAGGGCCTGGAACACGCGCCGTTCGAAGCGGACGCCTTCCGACAGGGTGGTTTCATAGGCCCGGTCGACACTTTCCTTGGCCATCATGACGACAGGCAGAGAGAAATCGGCGATCTTTTCAGCCGCTTTCAGCGCTTCTTCAAGCAGGTCGTCCGCCGGAACGATACGGCTGACGAGACCGCTGCGCTCGGCTTCTTCCGCGTCCATCATGCGGCCGGTCAGCACCATTTCCATGGCTTTGGACTTGCCGACGAACCGCGTCAGACGCTGGGTGCCGCCGGCACCCGGAATAACGCCGAGCGTGATTTCCGGCTGGCCGAACTTGGCCGTGTCCGCGGCAATGATGAAGTCGCAAAGCATGGCCAGCTCGCAGCCGCCGCCAAGCGCATAGCCCGCCACGGCGGCGATGATCGGCTTGCGGTTGCGCGAAACCCGGTCGAAGGGCGTGATCAGGTCCGTCTGATAGGCGGACGAAAAATTGTGCGGCTGCATTTCCTTGATGTCGGCACCGGCGGCAAAGGCCTTTTCCGAACCGGTGATGACGATACAGCCGATCCGCTCGTCCGCATCGAACCCGTCAAGCGCCGTGCCGAGTTCGGCAACCAGGGCCGAATTGAGTGCATTCAAGGCTTTTGGCCGATCCAGAGTGATCAGACCGACTTTTCCGCGTTTTTCGACGCGGATGTTCTCATATCCCATGTTGCCCGCTCCCAGTGCTGGAAACCGCGCCGGGCCGGATGACCAGGTCTTTCTCGAGCCCGGCTCCTGGTGCCTGCGGTTTCCTGGACGTGTACTTCACCGGCAATGCCTACCCGAGGTCGGGCGGGTCTGGCAAGCTTGACCGATAGGACAAGTCAGCTCTGGCAGGCCGGGCAGTGGAAGGTTGACCGGTTGGACTGGACCAGCCGGGCGACGGTGCCCTTGCAGCCTGGTGTCCGGCAGGCTTGGCCTTCGCGGTCGTAGACGGCAAACGAGTGCTGAAAGTAGCCAAGTGTGCCGTCTGCCTGGGTGTGATCGCGCAGCGAGGACCCGCCCGCCCGGATGGCGTCTTCCAGGGTGGCGCGGATATTGGCGGCCAGTTCTTCCGCCTTTTTTGTCGGCTTGCCTGTTTTCGTCACCAGCGTGCCGGCAGCCCGTTCCGGGCTGAGCCCGGTGCGCCAGAGCGCTTCGCACACATATATGTTGCCAAGGCCCGCAATCAGTTTCTGGTTGAGCAGGGCCGCCTTCAGCGGTGTCTTCCGGCCATTGAAAAGCCGCGCCAGTGTTTCGCCGCCAAGGTCGTTGCCGAGTGGCTCCAGGCCGAGCTCACGGAAAAAGGGATGGTCTGCGAGCACGGGACGGGCAATGAGATCCATGAAGCCGAACCGGCGCGGGTCGTTGTAGACGATCCGGGCTCGCCCGCCGTCAACGGTCTCCAGATGGAAGACGACGTGGTCGTGTTTCGGGTCCTTGCTGCGCGCATGGGCAAAGGCACCTGGCGTATCCTCGGAAAGATCGTTTTCGATCCGGAACGATCCAGACATGCCAAGGTGCATGACCAGAACATCGCCGCTGTCGACATCGCCCAACAGGTATTTCGACCGGCGCGACAGCACGGTCAGCCGTCGTCCGGTCAAGCGGTCGGCGAAACCGTCCGGAAAAGGAAAGCGCAGATCGGGCCGGTTCTGGTCGACCTTGGCAATCAGAGCCCCTTCGAAAGTGGGGGCAAGGCCGCGCTTGACGGTTTCGACTTCCGGGAGTTCGGGCATGAGAGGTCTGGTATCCGCTGTCATGGCAGGCTATAGGCCTGCGGCATATGGTTTTTGGTGGCCGGCACAGATAGCGCTTGCCAATGGCTTGTACTATGGTCCGGCGCACTTTGAAGATAGTTTCGAAACGGCAATCCGCCAGCTCTTTCAACAGGTGGCTTGTCCAACGGGTAAGAAGTGATCGAACCCGCCGCCGCCCGGCAGTCTTGGCGCGGCGCGGGGTGATCTTGGAGGCGCTTTCATGACGCAACAGGCACAGGGGCATTCGGCCAGGTCGAACCGCGCACCGGAAGAAATGCCGACCAGTTTCGGCTTTACCAAGGTTGCCGAAGGGCAAAAGCAGGCGCTGGTGGACGATGTGTTTCACAAGGTTGCCGAGCGCTACGACCTCATGAACGACCTCATGTCCGGCGGCCTTCACCGGGTCTGGAAGGACGCCATGGTCTCGTTCCTGGCACCGCCCAAGACAGCTGCCTCCAACTGGCGGCTGCTGGATGTGGCCGGCGGAACCGGCGACATCGCCACCCGTGTGGTTCGCCGGTCCAACGACACGGCCCGTGCCGTGGTATGCGACATTAACGAAAGCATGCTCGGCGTCGGCCGCGACCGGGCCGAAAAGGCCGGTCTGTCGGATCTCATTACTTTCAGCCAGGGCAATGCCGAGGAACTGCCGTTTCCCGACAAGAGTTTCGATGCCTATACGATTGCCTTCGGCATCCGCAACGTCCCGGATATTCCCAAGGCGCTGCGGGAAGCGCGCAGGGTCCTGAAGCGGGGTGGCCGCTTCATGTGTCTGGAGTTCTCCGAAGTCGACGTGCCGATGCTCGACAAGGTCTATGACACCTTTTCCTTCAACGCGATCCCGGCCATGGGCCGCTGGGTAACAGGGGACGGTGACCCTTACAAGTATCTGGTGGAATCGATCCGCAATTTCCCGAACCAGGAACGCTTTGCGGACATGATCCGCGAAGCCGGGTTCGAGCGTGTCGGCTACCGCAACTATTCCGGCGGTATCGCCGCCCTGCATTACGGCTGGAAACTCTGATACATGGCCCTTCCCGTGATGCCTTTTCTCCGCCTGGCGCGGGCGGGTTTCGTGATGGCGCGCGAGGGCGTTTTCGGCCTCGTTTCGCTTCCGGACCTGCCAGCCGGGCCTCGGTTCGCCATTGCCATGGCGCGGCTTCTGGAGCGCCGGTCGGTTCGCAACAAGCGGGCAGACCTTCGTCTGTCCGACGCGCTGAACAAGCTTGGACCGTCCTATGTGAAGCTTGGCCAGTTCCTGGCGACCCGGGCCGATGTGGTCGGCAAGGAAGCCGCACGCGAACTGTCAGCCCTTCAGGACCGGTTGCCGGCGTTCGATCATGATGCGGCCTGCGCCGCGGTGGCCGAGCAGCTCGGCAAGCCGCTGGATGAGGTCTTCGTGTCCTTCGGCGAAGCCGTTGCCGCCGCCTCGATTGCCCAGGTTCATCCGGCCGTGATCATCGATCAGGACGGCACGGAGCGAAAGGTTGCGGTCAAGGTGCTGCGGCCGGGCGTTTCCCGCCGCTTCCAGCGCGATCTTGAAAGCTACTATCTCGTTGCCCGCCTGGCCGAAAGGTTCCATCCGCCCTCACGGCGCCTTCGGCCGGTCGCGGTCGTGGACACGCTGGCCCAGTCGGTCGCGATGGAAATGGACTTCCGCCTGGAGGCCGCGGCCCTGTCGGAAATGGCCGAGAACACCGCTGACGATCCGGGGTTCCGCGTTCCGGCTGTCGAGTGGCTGCGCACCGCCAAGGGCGTGTTGACCATGGAATGGATCGACGGCCGCAAGATGTCGGACGTCGAGGGTCTCAAGGAAGATGGCCATGACCTGGAAGCGCTGGGGGCTGCCGTCATCCAGAGCTTCCTGCGCCACACGCTGCGCGACGGCTTCTTTCATGCAGACATGCACCAGGGCAATCTCTTCGTTGAGCCCGACGGCACCCTGGTTGCCGTCGACTTCGGCATCATCGGCCGTCTCAACAAGCGCGAACGCCGGTTTCTGGCAGAAATCCTGTTCGGCTTCATCACCCGCAACTACAGACGGGTGGCGGAGGTGCATTTCGAGGCCGGCTATGTGCCTGCGCATCAGGATGTCGACATGTTCGCCCAGGCGATCCGTGCCATCGGCGAGCCTATCCACGGTCACGATGCCAGCGAAATCTCCATGGCCCGCCTGCTGACCCAGCTGTTCGAAGTGACGGAACTCTTCGAGATGAGCACCCAGACCCAGCTGATCATGTTGCAGAAGACCATGGTTGTGGTCGAAGGCGTGGCGCGTTCGCTCAATCCCAATCTCGACATGTGGCGGACGGCGGAACCCGTTGTCGGCACCTGGATCAAGGACAACCTTGGTCCGGTCGGCAAACTGCGTGATGCCGGCGATGCGCTGTCGGCACTGGCGCGCATTGCCAACGACATGCCGCTCTTTGCCGACAGGATCGGTCGGATGTCGGAAGAGCTGGAAAGGATGACACAGGGCGGCCTCAGGTTCGATGACGAGACCGCAGAAGCAATTGGCCGTGCAGAGGCACGTCACACCCGCTCGGGGCGGGCTGCCTTGTGGGTCATTGCAGCCTGTGCGGTCGTGGCGACCTACATGCTTTTCTGAGGCTCGGTTGGCACGCTGAAGGTTCAGCCGGGCATTGCGTCCAGCAATGTCTGCCGCGCGTCCGCGATATGGCGGGCCAGAATGTCTGCCGCCTGGTCTTCCGTGCGTGATTTCATCGCTGCCACCAGCTCTTCATGGTCCTTCAGCCACCTGTCGGTGAGCGTCGGCAGGACGCCGTAGCCGGCAATGTGAATGCGGCAGGTCCGCCGAAGATCCTCGATCATCGCCAGCTCTCTTGGGCGTCTTGCAGGCATATAAAGGCTCTTGTGAAAGGCCCAGTCGCCGTCGGCCCAACGGTCGGTTGCCGCGTCTATGCTGGAGTGGGCAAGGGCTGCTTCGATATTCACAAGATCGTCCGCTTCCAGCCGCTGGATTGATTGCCGTAGGCAATCGGTCTCCAGAAGCACGCGCAGATGGTAGACCTCATCAATCTCCGCGGGGGTAAGACTGATCACTCGAGCCCGTCGATTGCGCTCAAGGTCGATCAGGCCCCGTGCGGCCATCAGCTGCAGGGCGTCGCGCACGGGAATGCGACTGACCGAAAAGCGGGCAGCAAGCTCTCCCTGTTTCAGTTCCTCACCCGGCCGGAAGATCCCGGAGACGATATCGGTTTCGAGCGTGGCTGCGATTTTTTCTGCGGACATGGCACCTCCCGAAATTTTCAATAGAGCCTTGACAGCAGCCTGTAAATCAAAAATGTATAAATGTATACATTTTGGAGGAAGCATGAGCAAAGAGCACGTCTACACATCCCTCATCCACTGGACGGGAAACCGGGGCGAGGGGACGAAGAGCTACAGGTCCTATGACCGAACCTGGGAGATACGAACACCTGGAAAGCCTCCGGTTTCCTGTTCGAACGACCCGCTACTGGGCGGAAATCCCGCGCTCCATAATCCGGAGGACTTGCTCCTGTCCTCCCTGGCGAGCTGCCACATGCTCTGGTATCTGCATCTGGCAAGCGATGCTGGCATTGCCGTCATGGGATACGAGGACGTGCCGGATGCGACGGGGGAAACCGAGCCTTCCGGAGCCGGCCGTTTTCTGCGCGCTGTGCTGAAGCCGGTCATCACCGTGCCCAAGGGTACGGACCTGGCAACGGCCGACGCGATCCACCACGAGATCCACAAGGTCTGCTTCATCGCCCGCTCGGTAAATTTTCCGGTGAGCTTCGAGGCAACCTACGTGGAAACGTAAGAATTCAGGGTGGCGTGACGCGCCGAAGGGTCAGGTTGATGCGGCCGCCGTTTTTCAGAAGCGTCGAAGTTCCCTTCAACACGCGATCGATACCGTGAAAGGCCAGTCGAGCCTCGCCGCCGAGTACGACGACGTCACCGGATTGAAGGCGGAAGGATTTGGTAGGATCCTTCCTGTTCACGCCGCCAACACGGAAGGTCGCAGTGTCTCCCAGGGAAACCGAGACGACCGGGGCTTCGAACATCTGTTCATCCCTGTCCTGGTGCAGGCCCATGCGGGCGCTGGGATCATAGAAATTGATCAGGCAGGCTTCGGGTGGTGGCGCCGCACCGGCAACGTCCTTCCACAGGTGCGTCAAGGCATCCGGCATGGCTGGCCATGGCCGGCCGGTTTCGGGGTGCGCCGGCTGGTAGCGATAGCCTCGGATATCCGACACCCAGCCGAGCGGCCCGCAGTTGCTCATGCGCACCGAAAAGGGCTTTCCGGTTTTCGGCATTACCGGCTGGAACAAGGGCGCTTCGGCGACGATCGCTCGGATATGTGCCAGGAGCTGTTCCTGGCCCTCGCGGTCGAAATAACCCGGCAGATAGTAAAGCCCGCTCAGGCCGTTTATGGGATTTTCCTGCATGGTCAATTGTCGCCGGTCGTCAGTCGCCCCCGCCGCAACCGCTGCAGCCGGAGCTGCCACCGCCGCCTCCGTCACCGCTGCTGCTGGTGCCGCAGCCTGAACTGCATCCGGAAGAATTTCCACCGGTCGATTTCTTGAAGAGGATGATCAGCACCACGGCGATGATGAACAGGGAAATCAGGAATTCGGCCGTGTGCATGGTGGCCCAGTGCCAGACCATGTTGCGCAGTCTCTCGATGAGGGTATCGCCTTGCGCCTCGCCATGGGCGAAGGCCAGCCTGGTGCCTAGAAGCAGAGATATGGCGGCCAGCAGGGCGCAGTGAACTGCGGTGGGCGCATTCGCAACCTTCCCGGCTTGTCTTGCGAGCTGGTTCGGCCAGTCCGGCTTGCGGATGATCCACACATCCTGCGCATTCACGCGGACAAAGCCCGGCGCCTTGCCGAACCGGATTTCCTCCGGTGGCCAGATGTCCACAGGCGGTTCGCCGAATTCCGACCGGTAAAGCCGGAGTGTTCTTGCATAGGCCTGCCGGAACCGGACTTCCTGTTCCGGGCCGCCTTTTGTCGGCATGTGATGCAGCGGACCTTCGAGCGCTTCCTTGAAGGGGCCCCAGTAATGTCTGGTGTAGGTCAGGTGCAGATGCCAGGCCTGGTCCACTTCGTCGCTCGGCGTCACGATGCCTTTACCAAGCCGGCTGAGATAGGCAAACCGCAGATATTCGACAACGACCCGCCCCGCAAAGCTTTTGCTCCAGCCATTGTCTCGGGCAAGGCGCGCGGAGAACGGGAAATCCGCTTCCACTTCGTCCGGGTGGCAGGCTTGAAGCCGATTCCAGAGGCTGGGATCTTGCAATTCAGGTCTCCTTTCCGCGTTGGTATCGCGGTGACGGGGCGATGTTAGCCGTATTGTCCGCAAGGTTTGAGCAAAACCTCGTCTCCATGTGCCGATTGCATGTGGAATTCGCAAAGCTGACAATGCTGGTAACGATCTGGGAAGAAATATCGGCGAAGAACGGAAGGTCTGTGAAATGTCAGTGGACAGATGTCTTGCAGGCAAAGTTTCATCCACCTATATAGCGGTCAAGCTTCGCGCCAAATCATGAGCCTAGCGTTCAGGCGCGATGTCCGGGGGAACCCGGAACCCAACTGAGAGGAGCCGGAATGACGCCTTTTTGGGTCTATCCGGTTTGCTAGAAAGAGAGGCAGATATGGCAAAGGTCATTGGTATCGACCTCGGCACGACGAACTCGTGCGTCGCCGTAATGGACGGCAAGGATTCCAAGGTAATTGAAAACGCAGAAGGCGCCCGCACCACCCCGTCGATGGTGGCCTTCTCCGACGATGGCGAGCGTCTCGTCGGCCAGCCGGCAAAACGCCAGGCGGTCACGAACCCGACCAACACCCTTTTTGCAGTCAAGCGCCTGATCGGTCGCCGGTACAGCGATCCGACCGTCGACAAGGACAAGAAGCTTGTCCCGTTCGAGATCGTCAAGGCCGACAATGGCGACGCATGGGTGGAAGCCAACGGCGACAAATACTCCCCGTCCCAGGTGTCCGCTTTCATCCTTCAGAAGATGAAGGAAACCGCAGAGAGCTATCTCGGCGAAAAAGTGACCCAGGCGGTCATCACCGTTCCGGCATACTTCAACGACGCGCAGCGCCAGGCAACCAAGGATGCCGGCAAGATCGCGGGTCTTGAAGTCCTGCGCATCATCAACGAGCCGACGGCAGCAGCGCTTGCCTACGGTCTCGACAAGAACGACGGTAAAACCATCGCGGTCTATGACCTTGGTGGCGGTACGTTCGACGTCTCCGTCCTGGAAATCGGCGACGGTGTCTTCGAAGTGAAGTCCACCAACGGCGACACCTTCCTCGGCGGTGAAGACTTCGACATGGTTCTCGTCGACTACCTCGCGTCCGAGTTCAAGAAGGACCAGGGCATCGACCTGAAGAACGACAAGCTGGCCCTGCAGCGCCTGAAGGAAGCTGCGGAAAAGGCGAAGATCGAACTGTCGTCCTCTTCCCAGACCGAAATCAACCTGCCGTTCATCACGGCGGACGCTTCCGGTCCGAAGCACCTGACGCTGAAACTCACCCGCGCCAAGTTCGAGTCGCTGGTTGAGGATCTGGTCAAGCGCACCATCGAGCCGATGAAAGCCGCTCTGAAGGACGCAGGTCTTGCTCCGGGTGAAATCGACGAAGTGGTTCTGGTCGGCGGCATGACCCGCATGCCGAAGATCCAGGAAACCGTGAAGACCTTCTTCGGCAAGGACCCGCACAAGGGTGTGAACCCGGACGAAGTCGTGGCCATGGGCGCTGCGATCCAGGCCGGCGTTCTGCAGGGCGACGTCAAGGACGTTCTGCTGCTCGACGTGACCCCGCTGTCGCTCGGCATCGAAACGCTTGGCGGTGTCTTCACCCGTCTGATCGACCGCAACACGACGATCCCGACCAAGAAGAGCCAGGTGTTCTCGACCGCTGAAGACAATCAGACGGCCGTGACCATCCGTGTCTTCCAGGGTGAGCGCGAAATGGCTGCGGACAACAAGATCCTCGGTCAGTTCGACCTGGTCGGCCTGCCGCCGGCACCGCGCGGCGTTCCGCAGATCGAAGTCACCTTCGACATCGACGCCAACGGTATCGTCAACGTGTCCGCGAAGGACAAGGGCACCGGCAAGGAACAGCAGATCCGCATCCAGGCCTCCGGCGGCCTCAGCGACAGCGACATCGACCAGATGATCAAGGACGCTGAATCCCACGCCGATGAGGACAAGAAGCGGAAGGAACTGGTGGAAGCCAAGAACCAGGGCGAATCCCTGGTGCACTCCACCGACAAGTCCCTGAAGGATTACGGCGACAAGGTTTCCGAGGACGACAAGTCCGCAATCGAGACCGCGCTCGCCTCCCTGAAGTCTGCTCTTGAAGGTGAAGACCTGGAAGACATCAAGGCCAAGACCCAGGCTCTGGCAGAAGCTTCCATGAAACTTGGCGAAGCCATGTATCAGGCAGCTCAGGCTGACGCCCAGGCAGAAGACGGCGAGGAAGCCGATCCGAAAGCCAAGGCCGAAGACGATGTCGTTGATGCGGATTTTGAAGAAGTCAAAGAAGACGACGACAAAAAATCCGCATAACCGAAAAATACCAGCCAGCCGGTAACCGGCTGGCTGGTCCAATCCTGGCGCCGGTCGCTCGACTGCCTGATGAAAGGGCACTTGTGCGCGGCGCCTTCGCCGTAATTGGCGCCGGCATTTGCCAGGCCGCCGGCGGTGCAACAACAAGACCGGAAGATCTTGATGTCGAAACGTGATTTCTATGAGGTGCTGGGTGTTTCGCGTGAGGCGGACGAAAAAGCGCTGAAAAGCGCCTACCGCAAGATGGCCATGCAATTTCACCCGGACCGCAATCCGGGTGACGAGGCCGCCGAAGCCAAGTTCAAGGAAGTCAACGAGGCCTATGACACGCTGAAGGACAGCCAGAAGCGTGCAGCCTATGACCGTTTCGGCCATGCGGCCTTCGAAAACGGTGGTTTTGGCGGCGGCGGTGCCGGCGCCCACGATTTTTCCTCCACCATGTCCGATATCTTCGAGGAATTCTTCGGCATGGGTGGCGGCGGTAGCCGCCGGTCGGGCGGACGCGAGCGCGGTGCGGACCTGCGCTACAATCTGGATATCACGCTGGAGGATGCCTTCACCGGAAAGACGGTGGAGATAGAGGTTCCCACCAGCGTTACCTGTGACGACTGCTCCGGTTCGGGCGCAAAGCCCGGAACCAGCCCGACGACCTGCCGCACCTGTGGCGGGGCAGGCCGCGTGCGTGCCGCGCAGGGCTTCTTCACGCTGGAACGCACCTGTCCGAGCTGTCAGGGACGCGGCCAGGTGATTACCGATCCGTGCGAAAGCTGTAGCGGCTCCGGACGCAAGACCCAGGAGCGCACGCTATCGGTCAACATTCCGGCCGGTATCGAGGACGGAACCCGTATTCGGCTGGCAGGCGAGGGTGAAGCAGGCGTGCGCGGTGGCCCCGCGGGCGATCTCTATATCTTCCTCTCCATAAGGCCGCACGAGCTTTTCCAGCGCGATGGCGCCGATCTTTACTGCCGCGTGCCGATTTCCATGTCGACCGCGACACTGGGCGGTCAGTTCGACGTGCCGACGGTCGAAGGGTCTACCAGCCGCGTGAAGGTGCCCGAAGGCACCCAGACCGGAAAGCAGTTCCGTTTGCGCGGCAAGGGCATGCCGATCATGCGTTCCAGCCAGCACGGCGACATGTATATTCAGGTCACGGTCGAAACACCGACCAATCTGACCCGGCGCCAACGTGAGCTTCTGGCGGAATTCGAGAAGGAATCCTCCGGTGAAAACCATCCTGAATCGGCTGGGTTTTTCTCCAAGGTGAAGGATTTCATCGATAATCTCGGTGCATAAGCAGTCTGCAAAGGGTGACGTATGCGTGCAATATGTGCGCTTGCCCATGGCATCTTATTGCAATCACTCCTATATTCCCCGCGTGGGGGATGTGAGTGAGGAAAGATGCTGAAACGCAATAGCTCGCGCCGGGAAGCTTTTCGGGAAAAGCTTGAGAAGGCAAGTGCCGTTCGGGCGAAGGTGCTCGATGAAGTCAAATTCATCCGTTCCTGGGCCCAGAACCCGCTTCGAACCGGTGCCGTCGCCCCTTCCGGGCCCGAGCTCGCCGCCAAGATGGCCTCCTTTCTGACACCGCGTCCCCATTCAAGAGTTGTGGAACTCGGGCCGGGAACCGGCGTCGTCACGAAGGCGATTCTGGATCGCGGATTTTCCTCCCAGCAGCTCAGGCTCATCGAGTATTGCCCGGAATTTTGCGAACTGCTGACCCGCAGATACCCCGGCCTGAAAATTGTCCAGGGTGATGCCTACGCCCTTGGCGCCACCCTTTCGCGCGCCGGCGATACGCTGTCAGCAGCGGAAGACCAGCGCCATTCGCTTGACGGCATCGTCTCGTCCCTGCCGCTGCTGACGCGACCGGAAACGGTCCGCAAGGCGCTGCTGGCGGAAGCTCTGGAAATTCTGAAGCCGGGCGCGCCCTTCATCCAGTTTTCCTACGGGCTGGTCGCTCCGGTGAAACCGGACAACCGCTCTGTCTCCGTCTTCAGTTCGGACTGGGTCTGGAAAAACCTGCCTCCGGCACGCGTCTGGGTTTACCGCAAGGCCCATTGAAGGTTCAGACGGCAGGGGACAGCGGGCAGGAAGCACTCCCATTTCCCGAAAAGCGCCCTAAACTTGCCCTCAGGCGGTTCACCGCGGTGCTACGCGCGAGCCGGACATTTGTAGGGTAGGTTCTGATGCGCAATCCGAAGATCCTCGTTTGCTCGGGCTCGGTCCGAAGCGGTTCCTTCAACGGCAGACTGACGGCGCTGGCCGCCAAGAAACTTGCGATCCTGGATGCTCAGGTGACGCATCTGTCGCTGAAGGACTATCCGTTGCCGATCTACGACGGCGATCTGGAAGATACGAATGGCGTTCCGGAAAATGCCAGGAAACTCAAACGCTTGTTCCTGGCGCAGGATGGCATTTTTCTGTCCTGTCCGGAATATAACGCCGGCATCTCGCCGCTGCTGAAAAACACTCTGGACTGGATCAGCCGCGTGAAGGAACCGGGCGATCCCTACAAGACCAAGGTCTTTGCGCTCGGTGCAGCTTCGACCGGCGCGTTCGGTGGCATGCGCGGTCTGATCGGCATGCGCACCATTCTGGAAGTCGGCCTTGGAGCAATGGTCCTGCCGCAGATGGTGGCCGTACCGAAAGCGGCGGGCGCGTTCGACGACAAGGGCGAACTTTCCGATGAACGGGCAGGCGGCCAGCTCGACAAGCTGGTGGACGCACTTTTGCGGGCAACCCGGATCGAGATGTCGCACTGAGGTTTCGAATTGCCGGCCGAAATCGCACTGAAAATGTGTGTCTTGAGCCGATTTCGGCCGGCTCCATAGCCGGGCTTAACAGGGCCGCATCCCATTGACTGCTTGGAAATACCGGATTTGCCGCCTACATAGGGCGGCAGACAAGATGACCATGAAGATTGCCAAGAGGATTGAATGAGCGAAACGCGCGAACCGGCCCAGTGGCACGGTACGACGATCATGATGGTGCGCAAGGGTGGCAAGGTGGTGATCGCCGGTGACGGCCAGGTCTCCCTCGGCCAGACAGTGATCAAGCACACCGCCCGCAAGGTACGCCTGCTGGCCAAGGGCGAGGTTATTGCCGGTTTCGCCGGTGCAACCGCCGATGCCTTCACCCTGTTCGAGCGCCTTGAAGCGAAGCTGGAACAGTATCCCGGCCAATTGATGCGCGCCTGCGTGGAACTTGCCAAGGACTGGCGGACCGACCGCTATCTGCGCCGGCTGGAAGCGATGATGCTGGTGGCCGACAAGAACGTGTCGCTGGTGCTGACCGGTACCGGCGACGTTCTGGAGCCCGAAGGGGGTGTCATGGGTATCGGTTCTGGCGGCAACTATGCACTCGCGGCCGGACGTGCCCTGGCAGATACCGACTATGACGCAGAAACCATAGCCCGCAAGGCGATGGCGGTTGCAGCCGAAATCTGCGTTTACACGAACGCCAGCGTGACGGTCGAGTCGCTGGATACGGCCGAGTAGGGGCCGATGATTTCGTTTCGCCCCGTCACCGCCGACGATTTGCCCACGCTGGCGAATTGGTTGGCGCGGCCGCACTGGCGGCAATGGTGGGGCGATCCGGACGAAGAGTTGAGCAACATCCGGGACATGGTCGAAGGCAGGGATACGACCCGGCCCTTCATCTTCCAGGAAGACGGCATCGACAAGGGCTATATCCAGGCCTGGTTTGTCGGCGATCAGCAGGGAAGCGCATTTGCGGCGGATTATCCCTGGCTGGAGCGGCTGCCGGCAGAGGCCGTCGGTGTCGACCTCTCGATTGCATTCGAGGAAGATCTGTCCCGGGGACTTGGAACAAGAACTTTGCAGGCGTTTGTCCGCCAGTTGCGCGAGGAAGGTCACGAACGGATCATCATCGATCCGGATCCGGCCAATCTCAGGGCCCTGAAGGCCTATCGCAAGGCGGGCTTTCAGGAGATCGAAGCGCTTCTGGGACGCACCGGCGACTGCCTGCTGATGGAACTCGTAAGTAAAGAAGGCGTGTCTTAAACAATGTCCGATTTTTCTCCGCGTGAGATCGTTTCCGAACTCGACCGCTACATCGTCGGCCAGAAAGATGCCAAGCGCGCGGTCGCAATTGCATTGCGCAACCGCTGGCGCCGCCAGCAGCTGCAAGGCCAGATGCGCGAGGAAGTTCTGCCGAAGAACATCCTGATGATCGGCCCGACCGGCGTCGGCAAGACCGAGATTTCCCGCCGTCTGGCAAAGCTGGCAAATGCCCCCTTCACCAAGGTGGAAGCCACCAAGTTCACAGAGGTCGGCTATGTCGGCCGCGACGTGGAGCAGATCGTCCGTGATCTGGTGGAAGCCGGCATCACGCTGGTGCGCGACCAGAAGCGCGAAGCGGTGAAGGCCAAGGCACACATGCTGGCCGAGGAACGCGTGCTGGATGCGCTGGTCGGCAAGAACGCAAGCCCGGCAACCCGGGACAGCTTCCGCACCAAGCTGCGCAATGGCGAAATGGACGAGAAGGAAATCGAGGTCGAGGTCCGGGCCCAGGCACAGATGCCGAGCTTTGATCTGCCGGGCATGCCGGGTGCCAGCGTCGGGGTGATGAATGTCTCCGACCTCTTGGGCAAGGCGTTCGGCGGCCAGACCAAGACCAAACGCACCACCGTTCGCGACAGCTACCAGCTCCTGATCAACGAGGAATCCGACAAACTGCTCGACGACGACAAGGTGGTGGAAGAGGCAATTTCACTTGTCGAGAATTCCGGCATCGTCTTCCTGGACGAGATCGACAAGATCTGTGCCCGTGAAGGCCGTGCGGGAGCCGATGTCTCTCGTGAAGGCGTGCAGCGTGACCTGCTGCCGCTGATCGAAGGAACGGTGGTCTCCACCAAGCACGGGCCGGTCAAGACCGACCACATCCTGTTCATCGCTTCCGGTGCATTCCACGTCGCCAAGCCTTCGGACCTTTTGCCGGAGCTGCAGGGCCGCCTGCCGATCCGGGTCGAGCTGCGTGCGCTCGACAAGGACGATTTCCGTGCGATCCTGACCGAACCGGAAGCCAGCCTCATCAAGCAGTATGTGGCGCTGATGGAAACAGAAAAGGTCACACTGAACTTCACAGAGGATGCCATCGACGAGATCGCCTCGATTGCGGTTGATCTCAATGCCTCTGTCGAGAACATCGGTGCCCGCCGTCTGCAGACGGTGATGGAGCGCATTCTCGACGAGATTTCCTTCACGGCGCCGGACCGTCCGGGTGAAGAGGTGGAGATCACGGGCAAATTCGTTCGCGACAACATCGGCGACCTTGCCAAGAACGTCGACCTGTCGAAGTTCATCCTCTAGGAGGCATGCGGAAAGACACCGGTTGAGCGCTCCGTGCGCGGCGATTTCGCCGCTTGCGGAGTGCGCGGACCGGTGGCAGCATGCGGCCCATGGTAGCTATCAGAAAAAGCAACGAGGAAGGCCACCGCCGGAAGTTTCTGGTCGTGGTCGACGAGACGCCCGAATGTGACCGGGCGATCGTATATGCCGCAAAACGGGCGGCCCGGACCGGCGGCGTCGTGACGCTGGTCTTCATCATTGCACCTGGGGACTTCCAGCATTGGCTGGGGGTTGAAGACATCATGCGGGCGGAAGCCCAGGAAGAAGCCGAGGCAGCACTTGCGAAAGCCGCCGAGCGCGTGCGGTCCGTTGCCCGTACCGAACCGGAATCGGTGGTGCGGGAAGGGACAAAGGCCGAGGAGATCATGGAGCTGATCGAGGCGGATGCCGACATCGCCATCCTGATCCTGGCCGCCAGCACGGGCTCCGAAGGGCCGGGACCGCTGGTGTCGTCGATTGCCGGAAAATCCGCGGGAACCTTCCCCATTCCGGTGACGATCGTGCCGGGTAACCTGGATGATGATTCCATCGCCGCGCTGGCTTGACGAGCGATCGCAGGGCTGGCGGATTCAAGAAGACGGCTTGACCAGGAATGATCTGCACCTATCTAGTTTTTAACGGTTCCAAACTGCCGAGAGATACGTTAGAAACATTCATCGGCGTTTTGCGATGGAGGTGAGGCGCAAAACGAAGCCGGCAACATGGGCGCGACCTGAAGCGCAAGGACGAGACAAGATGTTCATTCAAACCGAAGCCACTCCCAATCCGGCGACACTGAAATTCCTGCCGGGACGGGTTGTCCTGCCGGAGGGAACCTACGATTTCCGCTCCAGGGCGGACGCCGGGGTGTCGCCTCTTGCACAGAAACTGTTCGACGTGCCGGGCGTGGTCGCGGTCTTTTTCGGCCACGACTTCGTGACCGTGACCAAGGACGAAACCGACTGGCAGCACATGAAGCCCGCCATCCTGGGCGTGATCATGGAGCAGTTCATGTCCGGTCAGCCGGTCATGGCCACCAGCGAAGCGGAAAATATCGAGGAAGGTGAATTCTTCGAGGCAGGTGACGCGGACACTGTCAGCACCATCAAGGAACTCCTGGAAACCCGGGTGCGTCCGGCTGTGGCGCAGGATGGTGGCGACATCACCTTCAAGGGCTTCAAGGAAGGCGTGGTCTATCTGTCCATGCGCGGTGCCTGCGCCGGCTGCCCGTCATCCACGGCAACCCTGCAGCACGGCATCCAGAACCTGCTGCGTCACTTCGTTCCGGAAGTCGAAGAAGTCCGCCCGATCTGATCGGAGCATTCCTGAAGAATTTCAAAGGCCCGGCCTCTTGTCCGGGCCTTTAATATTTTCGACTCCCATTCTTTGTGGAAGGCAAGCCCCCCTTTGGACTTAGGTCCAAAGCCCCGCTCGACTCGCGGGCCGGGGCGGGGTAGTGGCATGTGGGACACGAAAACCATGAGCCAAACCGGAATGCGCGTCCTCGCCATCGATACAGCCCTTGCCAATTGCGCCGCCGCCGTTCTCGACGACGGTGTCGAAACCGCGTGTTTCGAGGCGTGCGGCGAGGAGATCGGCCGAGGCCATGCCGAGAAGCTGATGGACATGATCGGTGAGGTCATGGCCGAGTCGTCCACCACCTTTTCCGAGCTCGACCGCGTTGCCGTGACCATCGGACCCGGCAGCTTTACCGGCCTTCGCGTCGGACTGGCGGTTGCCCGTGGCTTTGGTCTCGTGCTCGGAAAGCCGGTTGTCGGCGTAACGACCCTGGCAGCCATTGCCCGTTCCGCCGTGCCAGGGGATGACGGCGGTCCCGTGCTGGTGGCGCTGACCGGAAAGGCAGACGAGGTCTATTGCCAGCTTTATCATGCGTCCGGCAGCGCTGCCGATGAAGCCGGTGTCCGTACCATCGCAGATCTTGCGGCGAACCTGCCCAAGGACATAAGATTGGCAGGATCGGCATCGGAAAAAATCGCGAGGGAGCTTGGGCTTCCGGAAAGCGCGATATTGTCCCGCAGCACTTTCCCGGGTATTCGGGATGTCGCGGAACTGGGGATCTCCGCCGATCCTTCGAGGTCATCCCCTTCGCCACTCTATTTGCGGCCGCCCGATGCGACACCGCAAACGAAGGGAAGGATAGAACGGCAATGAGTTTTTGGTGGTTCTGGACCCAGCCGCCGGTGATAGAAGAGGCGCTGGACGAGGATCTACCAAAGATTGCCGACATCCACGCGCTTTGTTTCAAGCACAAATGGAATACGGACGAGCTTGCGCGGATGAAAGCGCATGCGGGGACGATGTTTCTGGTGGCACGCCGGGCGAGCCCCTATGGCACGCGCGCACCGCTTGGTTTCCTGATCGTGCGCACCGTTGCCGACGAAGCCGAGGTCATCACCATTGCGGTTCACCCGCGCCAGCGCGGCCGTGGCATCGGCAAGAAGCTGATGGAAGCCGGCCTGTTTCGGCTCTACGGTGAACGTTGCAAACACCTTTTTCTGGAAGTGGACGCAGCCAACGAACCGGCTCTGCTGCTGTACCGGGCGCTCGGCTTCAAGGAAGTCGGCAGCCGCAAAGGCTATTACAGCGACAGTGGAGGAGACGGCACCGCGCTTGTCATGCGCGTCGATCTTGGTTAAGCGCTGTAGCGGAAACGGATACGGTATCGGAAACAGACAGCGGACGGCATCGCAATGGCGGAAGAGCGGCAATCAACGCTAGCGGACTTGTGCATCGAAAAAGGTATGCGCATGACCGAACAGCGTCGCGTCATTGCCTCCGTCATCGAAGCCGCGTCCGACGAGCACCCGGACGTCGAGGAACTCTACCGCCGCTCCGTGGCGATCGATCCTGGCATTTCCATTTCGACGGTCTATCGCACGGTGAAGTTGTTCGAGGACGCCGGCATGATCGAACGGCACGATTTTCGTGATGGCCGGTCGCGTTATGAAACCGTTCCGGACGAGCATCACGACCATCTGATCGATCTGCGCTCCGGCCAGGTCATCGAGTTCCGCAACGAGGAAATCGAGGCCTTGCAGGAATTCATCGCCAAGAAGCTGGGTTACCGTCTGGTCGATCACCGGCTGGAACTTTATGGCGTCCCGCTCGATGTCCCGAAGGATAATCAGGGCGATGGCTGAGCTCAAGGCCGGGGTTATCATCTTCCTTCTGACGCTGGTCTCGCTGGTGCTGATCCCGCTTCAGTGGCTGGCGGTGAAGCTCGGGCTGAAGATGCAGCGCAAACTACCCCAGCTCTGGCACCGGATCGCCACCCGGCTTGTGGGCATCAAGATCGAGCAGATCGGGGCCCCGGCCGTGGACCGGCCGTTGCTGATCGCCTCCAACCACGCATCCTGGGTCGATATCACCGTGGTCGGCTCGCTGATGCCTCTCTCCTTCATCGCCAAGTCCGAGGTTTCAGGCTGGCCCATTTTCGGCCTGTTCGCCAAGCTTCAGCGCACGGTGTTCGTCAATCGCACCCGGCGCACGGAAACCGCCCAGGTGGCCGATGCCATCGCCGATCGTATGGCTGCCGGGGACGCGATGGTCCTGTTTGCCGAAGGTACCTCCAACGACGGCAATTGCGTCCTGCCGTTTCGCTCGGCCCTACTGGGCGCCGCCACCCGTGCGGTCGGCGAGGACGAAACCTCGAAAGTCTGGGTGCAGCCACTTTCGGTCGCCTATCAGGGCTTTTACGGCCTGCCGATGGGTCGTGCCCATCGGCCGCATGTCGCCTGGTATGGCGATATGGAACTCGCCGGCCATCTTTGGGGCATCTTTTCGCGCGGTGCACTCGACGTGGTGGTGCGCTGGGGCGAGCCGGTTCTGGTTGACCGGACAACGGACCGGAAAGCCCTGACCCGCCGCCTGGAAACCGAGGTTAGGGCCATGACGATAGCCTCGCTGCTGCAAAAGCCGGTCGACACCGAAGATTTCAGCGAAATCGAGACACTCGAGTTCTTCTCAAACGCGGAAAAAACCGCTAAAGCTGGCGCCTGAATTTGCAAGGTGCCGTCCGCCGCCGGTCTCAGGCGCGGGTCCCGGGCATGAAGGACGGATCGATCCTGTGCCTGTGCCGGGTGAACTGCCCGATGAAGGTACCGACATTCACGACATCCGGCCGCCTGAAAAAGGCCAGCGTATCAAGGCCCTGAGGAGCCCCACGAGGAGCGAATGACAAGCCGCCCTGAACAAGACATGGAAACGAACGTCACCGCCGTTTCCACCGCCGATATGACAGACGCCCGCAAGGGTGGGAACACCCGCAAGGTGTTCGTGCGTACCTATGGCTGCCAGATGAACGTCTACGACAGCGAGCGCATGACCGATGTGCTGGCACCGGAGGGATTCGAGGCGACGGACGATCTGGAAGATGCGGATCTTGTCATTTTGAACACCTGCCACATTCGAGAAAAGGCAGCCGAGAAAGTCTATTCGGAGCTTGGCCGCATCCGCAAGGTCAAGGAAGAGCGGGCAAAATCCGGCAAGGACATGATGGTGGGTGTCGCCGGCTGCGTTGCGCAGGCGGAGGGCGAGGAAATTTCTCGCCGGGCGCCGATTGTCGATCTTGTGGTGGGCCCGCAGAGCTATCATCAGCTGCCGTCCCTTCTGGAAAAGGCCCGCGCGGGCTCCAAGGTTGTCGAGACCGAGTTCGACATCGACGCCAAGTTCAATCACCTGTCGGAACGTGCCGAAAAGCAGGTTCTCAAACGCCCGCCGTCCGCCTTCCTGACCGTGCAGGAAGGTTGCGACAAGTTCTGCACCTTCTGCGTCGTTCCCTACACGCGCGGGGCCGAAGTCTCCCGCTCTGTCGAGCAGATCGTCAGCGAAGCCGAACGCATGGCCGCGGCCGGGGTACGCGAGATCACGTTGCTGGGCCAGAACGTCAACGCCTATCACGGCACATCGCCGGACGGTGCCGTCTGGGGTCTTGGCCGGTTGCTGCGGCGCCTGGCGGAAATCGACGGTCTGGACCGGCTGCGCTATACCACCAGCCATCCGCGCGACATGGATGACGACCTGATCGAGGCGCATCGGGACCTGAAAAGCCTGATGCCGTATCTGCACCTGCCTGTGCAGTCCGGGTCCGACAAGATCCTGAAGGCGATGAACCGCCGGCACACGCGCGATGAGTATTTCCGCCTGATCGACCGCATTCGCGAGGTCTCTCCCGACATTGCGCTCTCAGGCGATTTCATCGTCGGTTTCCCGGGCGAGAGCGACCAGGATTTCGAAGACACGATGGATCTGATTCGACAGGTCGGCTACGGCTCGGCCTTCTCGTTCAAATACAGTTCCAGGCCCGGTACGCCCGGCGCGACCATGGACGAACAGGTGCCGGAGGACGTCAAGTCCGCACGGCTGGCCGCGCTTCAGGCGCTGGTTGCCGAGCAGCAGAAGGCGTTCAACGCCTCGCGTCTGGGCATGACCTGCGATGTGCTTCTGGAGAAGACCGGCCGCAATCCCGGACAGCTGGTCGGGAAGTCGCCGTGGCTGCAGCCGGTGCAACTGGATGCACCTGAAGACCTCATCGGGTCGATACAAGCGGTGGAAATCGTCGACATCGGGTCCAATTCCCTGTTCGGGCGGCTGATTGCGGGGCAAGATGATCTTGGAAGGTCCGGACGCATCCCGGCTCCGGCGGCCTAAAGGAGACGTCATTTGACGCGCGACAGCCACTCTTCATCCCGCAAGTCTTCGGTACAATCCTCTGCGGCCGGTTCGGCCTCCGACATGACCCATATTGTTCTTGCCTTTGAAGATAACCGGCTGATCGGAGATCTGTTTGGGCAATTCGACCAGAACCTTGCGCTGATCGAGCAGCGTCTTGGGATCGATGCGATTGCCCGGGGCAACCAGGTGACACTGAAAGGCAGCCAGGTTGGCTGCGCCCAGGCGCGCACGGCTCTGGAAGCCATGTATCAGCGTCTGCTGCAGGGACAGGAAATCCACCCGGGTGATGTCGACGGCGCGCTGCGCATGGCAGCGGCTGCGGAAGCGCAGCTGCCGTTGCCGACGCTGGAGCCGAAGTCCCGGCTGGCCTTCGCCCAGATCGCGACCCGCCGGAAAACGATCGTCGCCCGCACACCGACCCAGGATGCCTATATCAGGTCGATGGATCGGGCCGACCTGATTTTCGGAACCGGCCCTGCCGGTACCGGCAAGACCTTTCTGGCGGTTGCCTATGCAGCAGCTCTTCTGGAGCGCGGCGATGTGGCCCGTCTGATCCTGTCCCGTCCTGCCGTGGAAGCCGGTGAGCGCCTCGGCTTTTTGCCGGGTGAAATGAAGGACAAGGTCGATCCGTACCTGCGGCCGATCTACGATGCGCTTTACGAGATGATGCCTGCCGAGAAGGTCGACCGTGGCTTGCAGTCCGGCATGATCGAAGTGGCGCCGCTCGCCTTCATGCGCGGCCGCACGCTCTCCAACGCGGTGGTGCTGCTCGACGAGGCACAGAACACGACCTCCATGCAGATGAAGATGTTCCTGACGCGTCTTGGGGAAGGCTCGAAGATGATCGTCACCGGCGATCCGAGCCAGATCGACCTGCCGTCAGGACAGATGTCCGGTCTGCGCGAAGCGCTGGGGCTTTTGACGGACATTCCGGAAGTTGCCCACATCCGCTTCAACGAGAAAGACGTCGTCCGTCACGAACTGGTCGGACGGATCGTGACCGCTTACGACAACGCCTCTCGGGAAGAATCGGAAGCGCGCGAGCGCCGCTTTGCCGAGCGACAACGTGGTGCGGACCGCGACGGTGCCTCTGCGCGCCCTCGTGAAGCCGCAAATTCCTGAAAAGCCCTTGCCGACGATGCCAGACCGATTGCCTGATAGTTTTCAGATCGACCTTTCGATAGAAGCGGGTGATTGGCCGGCGGAAAGCCAGTTGGAAGCAATAACTGCAAAGGCAATCACCGCTGCCTTTGCAGGGGCGGATCTGGAAGTGCTGGAGGGAACCGAAGTCTCGCTGCTGTTTACCGACGACGCGTCGATCCGGCAGCTGAACGCGAAATGGCGCGACAAGGACAAGGCAACAAACGTCCTGTCCTTTCCCGGCAGCGATCCGCAAGGCGACGTTTATGGCCCCCTTCTGGGGGACATCGTTTTCGCCTATGAAACCGTCGCAGCGGAAGCTGCAGACCTTGGAATTGAATTTTCCGATCACCTTACCCATCTGACTGTTCACGGTTTGCTTCACCTTTTCGATTATGATCATCAGGAAAGTGAAGAGGCGGAACTGATGGAAAGCCTTGAGAAGTCCATTCTGGCGTCTCTTGGCATCGATGACCCTTACGCGGACAGGCCACTTGTGGCCGACGGCGGTTAAGTGGCATCATGGGATGTGATGTTCTTGATTGATGGATGATGAACTCAATTGAACCGCAAAGTCCGGCAACCGGGCAGAAGCCTGCCAGCACCGGACAGGACCAGGACGGGGAAGACCCGCAACAGCTGAAGCCGCAGAAACCTGCGGCCTTTCTCGATCTCCTCAAACGCTTCCTGCGCTTGGGCCGCCAGTCTTCGAGCTTGCGCGAGAACCTGGAGGACGAGCTTGCTCGCGAAGGTGGTGATGCTGCCTTCTCGCCGGAAGAGCGAATGCTCCTCGGCAACATTCTGAGACTGCGTGAATTGCGCGTCGACGACGTCATGATCCCGCGTGCGGATATCGACGCGGTCGATCTGGAAACCAGCCTGAGCCGCGTCATGGAACTGTTCCAGACGAGCGGGCATTCGCGCATGCCGGTTTACGAAGAGACGCTCGACGATCCGCGGGGCATGGTCCACATCAAGGATTTGATGGCCTATATCGCAGAACGTGGCGCTTCGAACCGTCCTGCAACTTCTGTGGACAATGAAAACGATACAACCGGCTTTCAACCGTCCAATTCGAATGCGCCTGCGCGAAACGGTCACAACATGCCTGACCTGGACCTGTCCTGTGTCGACCTGTCGGTCTCGCTGAAGGACACGGATCTGCTGCGCAATCTCTTGTTCGTGCCGCCGTCCATGCCGGCGACAGACCTGATGGCGAAAATGCAGGCCGATCGTATCCAGATGGCGCTGGTGATCGACGAATACGGCGGAACCGACGGACTTGTGTCGCTGGAGGATCTTGTCGAGGAAGTTGTCGGTGATATCGAAGACGAACACGACGAGGACGAGGAAGCCATGCTGGCTGCCGCCGGCGAGGGCGTGTGGATCGCAGATCCGCGTCTGCCGCTGGAGGAACTCGACGAAGCGCTCGGCACGCAGCTGAACGACGGCGAGATTTCCGAGGACGTCGATACGCTCGGTGGTCTGCTCTATGTCTCCGTTGGCCGCGTACCGGTCCGCGGCGAGCTGCTGCTGGTGCCGGATGAAGTGCCCGGGTTCGAGTTCGAGATAATGGATGCGGATCCGCGCCGCATCAAGCGCCTGAAGATCCGCCGCCGCCGCGCCGACGCGCGCCCGCCGGATCTTCGCCGCCGTCCAAAGCGGACCGATTCCGTTTCCGGCGAGAGCAGCCAGGACAGCGAAAGCACCAAGACCAAGGTTGCTGCGTCCAGCGGAAACGGATGAGCGGCCGGACGCCGAAACCAGCCAAATGGATGCTTGCCAACGGTGCCGATGGCCCGTCGTCTCGAAGCGACTTCTTCGCGCGCCGTTGGTATTAACCCTTGACCCCACTGCGGCGAGCCGACAAATCTCCTGACCGCAAGTATGGGGAAGCTCTTTGATGCAATGGTTGTCACACCGCCTGTCGGCCCTGCCAAATACCTTTCTTCTGGCATGGGGCTGGCAGCGCCGTCTCTTGTGCGCCGCCTGCGGTGCGCTGACGGCCTTTGCGCTTCCCCCTTATGACTTCACCTTCGTGCTTCTGGTCACGTTTCCCTGTCTGGTCTGGATGCTGGACGGA
The DNA here is from genome assembly GCF_009363335.1 of Labrenzia sp. THAF191a. Classification (GTDB taxonomy): domain Bacteria; phylum Pseudomonadota; class Alphaproteobacteria; order Rhizobiales; family Stappiaceae; genus Roseibium; species Roseibium algicola. The sequence continues at coordinate 872,170 of NZ_CP045333.1, read as the reverse complement.
GCGGTCGATCCCGCACCCGGCAAGCGGGTTCAGCGGTTTCGCACCGGCTTCGCGCTCGGCTGGTTGTTCGGCTTCGGCTATTTTCTCTCGGGCCTTTGGTGGATCGGCGCGGCGTTTCTGGTGGAAGCGGAGCGCTTTGCCTGGCTGATGCCCTTTGCCGTGCTGGCAATGCCTGTCGGGCTGGCGCTGTTCACGGGCCTTGGGGTGGGACTGGCCGCGATATTCTGGAGTGACCAGTTTCGCCGCATCCTGGTACTTGCTGCCGGCCTGACACTGACGGACTGGCTGCGCGGCCATGTCCTGACCGGATTTCCCTGGAATGCCTTCGGCTATGGCGTGTCCGGATCGCTGAGTGTGTCACAGGCGGCAAGTCTTGTCGGGCTCTATGGTCTCACCTTCTTCGTGGTTGCGATCTTTTCGACGCCGGCCGTTCTGGCCGACGCTCGCCCGTTTCGCCAGCGCGTGACGGCCGTTGTCATTGCCGCGGTTGCTCTGGCCGCGGTTGCAGGTTACGGCGTCGTCAGGCTCTGGCAGACGGCATTGCCTGTTGCCGATCTGGACATCCGAATCGTGCAGCCATCGATCGATCAGAAAGACAAATGGCGGCCGGAGCTGCGCGACGAGATCTTTCAGACCTTCCTCGACATGACCGAAGCGCCGCTTGGCGGCGCCGCGCGCGTCGGACAGCCGCGCATGGTGGTCTGGCCGGAATCGGCCGTTCCCTTCCTGCTGACACAGGAGCCGGGAGCCTTGTTCCGGATCGGTCAGTCGCTCGGTGACAAGACCGAACTGGTGACCGGTGCGATCCGGGCCGAGCCCGGCATGAGAGGGGCAGATTACTTCAACAGCGTCTTTGTCATCGGCACCGAGGGCACCGTCCAGGGCATCTACGACAAGGTTCGGCTCGTACCTTTCGGTGAATACGTTCCGTTTAAACCTCTGCTTGAATCACTGGGAATTTCTAACCTTGCAGGCCCCATGGATGGGTTCGAGGCCGGGTATCAACCGCGTGTACTGACCACCTCCGAAAGTTTTAGTTTTCTACCCATGATTTGCTATGAGGCAATTTTTCCGGGATCTCTGGACGGTGTTTCCAGGAGGCCGGATTTTCTGCTGAACGTTACCAACGACGCCTGGTTTGGCCGGACGCCCGGCCCTTATCAGCACCTCGCACAGGCTCGTTTACGTGCCATCGAAACCGGCCTGCCGCTGATTAGAGCTGCAAATACAGGCATTTCAGCGGTGATTGATGCCAAAGGTCAGGTGGTCGCGAAACTCGCGATATTCGAAAAAGGTCTGATCGATTCCAAGCTTCCGCAGAGACTAGACAATACTCTCTACGGCATTTTTGGCGATCTGCCGGTGCTCGTTATCTCGTTTCTTATCGTAGTATTTGCCGGGTTTTACCAATACAACCGCGATTCGCGTGTAAATTGATATTTTTTGTTTGAGTTGAGTGAAGAAACTGTGATACAACCGTGAAATAGCCGATTGAAGGCTGCTTCATGTACAAGTGAAAGGTTGCGGGCAAACTTCGGTCTCTTGAGCCTGTGGGGGGATGTCAGGAGAGCTTGTGCAAACGAAAACGAGCGGGCTTTTTCCGCGAGAAAAAGAAAGAGCGACACAGATGCCCAGTAAAAAGTCTCCGAATCCGATCGATATTCATGTTGGCAGCCGCGTCCGGCTTCGCCGCATGATGCTAGGCATGAGTCAGGAAAAGCTTGGCGAAAGTCTGGGCATCACCTTCCAGCAGATCCAGAAATACGAAAAAGGCACCAACCGTATCGGTGCCAGCCGGTTGCAACACATCGCAACCGTTCTGAAAGTCCCGGTTTCCTTTTTCTTCGAAGATGCGCCCGGTACGCCTGAAGAGGCGGAAGGCTTCGGCGAAACGCAGCCGACCTCCTATGTTGTCGACTTCCTGTCTTCTTCCGAAGGCCTGTCCCTGAACAAGGCATTCGTGCGGATTGAAGACCCGAAAGTACGCCGCCGGATCGTCGATCTGGTCCGGTCTCTGGCTGGCGACGACTGACAAAATTCACGCGCGCGCTTGACGCGGCGAAGAACTTCTAAGATTGATGCAGACGGAGCGGCGATGACAATCGCCGCTTCTGTCATATTCATTCCCAGAAGGACGATCGCCAATGGCACGTCAGAATTACCTGTTTACCTCCGAGTCCGTCTCCGAAGGGCATCCGGATAAAGTATGCGACCGTATTTCCGATGCGGTTGTAGATGCCTACCTCAAGGAAATGCCGGAAGCGCGCGTTGCCTGTGAAACCCTGGCAACGACCAACCGCATCGTGATCGCCGGCGAAACCCGCGGTCCGTCAACCATCACCAACGATTACATCGCTCATCTTGCCCGCATGGCCGTCAAGGATATCGGCTACGAGCAAGACGGTTTCCATTGGGAAAACTGCGATATCGCCGTTCACCTTCACGCGCAGTCCGCACACATCGCCCAGGGCGTTGATGCCGCCGACAACAAGGACGAAGGTGCGGGCGATCAGGGCATCATGTTCGGCTACGCCTGCCGCGAAACCGAAGAGTTGATGCCGGCTCCGATCCTGTTTTCGCACAAGATCCTGCGTCTTCTGGCCGACGTCCGCAAATCCGGTCAGGAGCCTGCGCTCGGCCCGGACGCGAAGAGCCAGGTAACCGTCCGCTACGTCGACGGCAAGCCGGTCGAGGCAACCTCGATCGTTCTGTCGACCCAGCATCTGGATCCGGCCCTGACCTCCTCCGACGTGCGCGCCATTGTCGAGCCCTACATCCGCACTGCACTGCCGGAAGGCTTCATCACCGGCGACACCGTCTGGCACGTCAACCCGACCGGCGCCTTCGTCATCGGCGGCCCTGACGGTGATGCAGGCCTGACCGGCCGCAAGATCATTGTCGACACCTACGGTGGTGCAGCTCCACACGGCGGCGGCGCATTCTCCGGCAAGGATCCGACCAAGGTGGACCGTTCGGCAGCCTACGCGGCGCGCTATCTTGCCAAGAACGTTGTTGCGGCCGATCTGTCCGACCGCTGCACCATTCAGCTTTCCTACGCCATCGGCGTTCCGGAGCCGCTGTCGGTCTACGTCGACCTGCATGGCACCGGCCGTTGCGATGAAGCCAAGCTGGAAAAAGCCTTGCGCGATGTCATGGGTCTCAGCCCGCGCGGCATTCGCCAGCACCTGAAGCTGAACAACCCGATCTATGAGCGCACCGCCGCTTACGGCCACTTCGGCCGCGAACCTGAGGCCGATGGCGGCTTCAGCTGGGAAAAGACGGATCTGGTTGACGCGCTGCGCCCGCTTGCGGGATAAGCTGCGCTTACGCTGAACATGGAAGAAGTGAAGCAGATCGCCGGTTCAGTGCCGGCGATCTGTCGTTTTGAAGTTGAATTATGACTGACCGCTACGAAGGTTCCTTTTACGGCCGCCGCAAGGGCAAGCCGTTGAGCCCGCGCCGTGAGGCGCTGATGGAAAACGAACTGCCGCGCCTCGCGCTGGACCTGGCGACCCCCGCTCCGGAGGATCTGAAGACCCTCTTTGATGCGGATGTCGACGAGGTGTGTCTGGAGGTCGGTTTTGGCGGCGGTGAGCATCTGCTCCACCGGGCCAGAACCAATCCGCGTGTCGGCTTCATCGGCGTCGAACCTTTCGTCGGCAGCATGGCCAAGGCCGTGAATGCCGTCGTGGGGGAGGGGTTCCGCAATATCCGCCTTTACGATGATGATGCCGTCAATGTGCTGGACTGGTTGCCCGAGGCAAGTCTCGACTTGGCCTATCAGCTCTATCCGGATCCCTGGCCGAAAAAGCGCCACTGGAAGCGCCGGTTCATCAACGAGCAGAATCTCGATCGCTATGCCCGGGTCATCAAGCCCGGCCACGAATTCCGTTTTGCCAGCGACATCGATACCTACGTCGACTGGACACTGCGCCATTGCCGCGACCATGTGGCGTTCGAATGGGCTGCGGAAACTGCATCCGACTGGAAAACGCCCTGGGAAGGCTGGCCGAGTACACGCTACGAGGCGAAGGCCATCCGCGAGGGGCGTATCGGACGCTACCTGACCTTCCGCAGGGTGTAGCGGCGTAGCGCGGAGAACGGCGCATTTGCTGCCGTTTATCGGGGGATTCTGGACTGGCGCCAACTTCTTTGAGGAATTTGGCCCGGCCTCTTGCCTTTTTGCCCCCTTTGGCGTTATACAGCCCGTGTTTCACCTCAAACGGCTTATCTGAGCACTTTGAGAGTGGGCCCGCCGGGGACCCGCTCTTTTTTGCTTACATAACCGGAAACCAACGAGTTCGAGCAGGACTGCCCTATGTAAATCGACAATCAGGTGCATCTGATGCTCAAGAGCCGGTAACGGCCGCCAACAGGAGCCAAGTGTGAGCGCACACGAACCGAGAATTGTGACGGAACAGGGTCTTGATGCCCGTGTTGCCGCAATTGTGGAGCCGGTCATCGAGGACCTCGGCTACCGACTGGTGCGTACGAAGATCAGTGCTCAGAACGGCTGCACCCTGCAGATCATGGCGGAGCGCCCCGACGGCACCATGACGGTCGAGGACTGCGAAACCATCAGCCGGGCCGTCTCGCCTGCGCTCGACGTCGAAGACCCGATCAACCGGGCATATCATCTAGAAGTTTCATCTCCAGGTATCGATCGTCCGCTCGTGCGGGCCGGCGATTTCAATCGCTGGGCCGGCCATGAGCTGAAGGTCGAGATGGCCGTCATGCTGGATGGCCGCAAGCGGTTCCGGGGCAAGCTCCTCGGCGCGGAAGACGGCAAGGCCAACCTTCGGCTGCCCGATGTGCGGGAAGGCGAAGAGGACACCGTGGCGCTGCCGCTGGAGAACATCGGCGAAGCCAAGCTGGTTCTGACCGATGACTTGATTACCGCAGCTCTTCAGGCGGAAAAGGCGGCGCTTGCCGCCCGTGGCCAGGATGACGAGCTGTCGCAGGACAACATGCCCAACTGAGCCACAGGCTCTAAGGGAAAGAAGAAGAACGCGCCCGAACCGATCCTTGGCGCAAGAGGAGTGGAATATGGCAATCAGCGCGAACCGGCTGGAACTGCTGCAAATCGCTGACGCGGTCGCACGGGAAAAATCCATCGACCGGATGATCGTCATCAATGCAATGGAAGACGCGATCCAGAAGGCAGCCCGCTCCCGCTATGGTACGGAAACGGAAGTCCGTGCCGAAATCAATCCGAAGACCGGCGAGATCCGTTTGCAGCGCCTGCTTCAGGTCGTTGACACTGTCGAGAACGTTTCCACCGACATCTCTCTTGATGACGCGCAGGCCCGCAATCCGGAAGCCAGCATCGGCGACTTCATTGCCGAACCGCTGCCGCCGCTCGATTTCGGCCGTATCGCCGCCCAGTCCGCCAAGCAGGTCATCGTGCAGAAAGTGCGCGAAGCCGAGCGTGACCGTCAGTACGAAGAATTCAAGGACCGTGTCGGCGAAGTCGTCAACGGTGTCGTCAAGCGCGCGGAATACGGCAACGTCATCGTGGATCTTGGCCGCGGCGAAGGCATCGTCCGCCGCGACGAGCTGATCCCGCGCGAAATCTTCCGCACGGGCGACCGCATCCGCGCCATCATTTACGACGTTCGCCGCGAGCAGCGCGGCCCGCAGATCTTCCTGTCGCGCACGCATCCGCAGTTCATGGCGAAGCTGTTTGCCCAGGAAGTTCCGGAAATCTACGACGGCGTCATCGAGATCAAGTCCGTTGCCCGTGACCCGGGTTCGCGCGCGAAGATCGCCGTGATCTCCAAGGACAGCTCCATCGATCCGGTCGGCGCCTGCGTGGGTATGCGCGGCAGCCGCGTCCAGGCCGTTGTTGGCGAGCTCCAGGGCGAAAAGATCGACATCATCCCGTGGAACGAAGAAGCGGCAACCTTCATCGTCAACGCCCTGCAGCCGGCCGAAGTTGCCAAGGTTGTTCTGGACGAAGACGCCGAACGTATTGAAGTTGTCGTTCCCGATGACCAACTATCACTGGCGATCGGCCGCCGCGGCCAGAACGTGCGTCTGGCCTCACAGCTGACCGGCTGGGCCATTGACATCATGACCGAGCAGGAAGAAAGCGACCGCCGCCAGAAGGAATTCCTGGAGCGCTCGCAGCTGTTCATGGAAGCCCTCAACGTGGACGAGATGGTCGGACAGTTGCTGGCGACCGAAGGCTTTACCTCGGTTGAGGAAGTTGCCTATGTGGAGCTCGACGAGATCTCCATGATCGAAGGCTTCGACGACGACACCGCCGTCGAAATCCAGGCACGTGCCCGGGATTACCTGGCCGAGCTGGAAGCAAAACTCGACGAAGAGCGTATTTCGCTCGGCGTTGCCGACGACTTGAGGTCGATTGATGGCCTGACAACGGCTATGATGGTTGCCTTGGGCAAGGACGACATCAAGACGATGGAAGACCTCGCCGGTTGCGCTGCTGACGATCTCGTCGGCTGGACCGAACGCAAGGACGGTGAAACCAAGCGCTTCGAAGGTGCTCTTTCGGAATTCGACATGTCCCGCGCTGAAGCGGAAAACGTCGTGATGGCCGCCCGTCTGGCCGCCGGCTGGATCACCGAGGAAGAACTCGCAGCTCAGGCTGAGGCAGAAGAAGCCGAAGAAGAAGACGAGGCCGAAATGGCCGAGACCGTTGGAGAAGAGCCGCAGGGCGGCGCGATCCTGAACGGGTAACGAGAGAGGCAAAAGCCTCCTGTATGAAGCTTCCGGTATGGCCCCGGCCGATCGGCAGCTTCGAATTCGCAAGTTCGATCAACTTTTCTGCGCCGAAGGTGTTCGCACCGGAAAGCAGGTTGATCTAAAGGAGTGGCAGCGTGCCCAGGAAGAGTGAGCCGACCGAACGGCAATGTGCCGTGACCCGGGAGGTTCAGCCCGTCAGTGCGCTGATCCGGTTCGTCCTCGACCCGCAAGGCGAGGTGGTTCCGGATCTGAAGCGGGTTCTTCCAGGGCGTGGTGTTTGGATAACCGCCACGAAAGAAGTCGTGGCTGTTGCCGAAAAGGACCGGAAAAAGGTCTTCGGCAGGGGTTTTAAAGGGGAAGCCTCTGTCGAGCCGGGACTGGCGGATCGGGTTGATGCGCTCATGGAACGATCGGCGCTGCAAGCGCTCTCCATGACGCGCAAGGCCGGCGAGCTGGTAACGGGATATGCGAAAGTTGAAGCAGCTCTGCGGCAGGAAGATGTCGCCGGGCTGGTCCATGCCTCGGACGCTGCAGAAGACGGGGTAAGGAAGCTGGCGGCACTGGCTGCCGGCACTCAGGAACACGCAAACGGATGCCAAATCGTCCGTTTGTTCGATTCGGACCAATTGGATTTGGCATTGGGCCGGTCAAATGTGATACATGCTGCACTGCTTGCGGGGCAGGCGAGCGAAAACTTCCTGTCGCGGGTGCGTGACCTGGAGCGTTTTCGCAACTCCTCCGGGGCAAGCAGCGATAATGGCAACGCTTGAAAAGGCGGTTGCGCAGGACTGAAGGCAATATGAGCGATACGAAAAATCCAGGCGACAAGACAATCAGCGTTGAGCGTGGCAAAACGCTTGGCCTAAAGCGCGGCGGTGGCGATCAGGGAACTGTTCGGCAGTCCTTCTCGCATGGCCGGACCAAAGCCGTCGTCGTGGAAAAGAAGAAGCGTCGTGTTGTACTCCCGGGGCAGGAAGCGAAAGCAGAAGCTCCTGCGCCGACAACACAGCGCCTCGAGCGGCCGGCTGAAGCGCCGCGTACGCCGCCACAGCCAGATCCACAGGCGACCAAGCAGGCCCGCCGGTCTGCCTCCGGCCAGCGCCAAAAGGGCAACGGCAACGTTCTGCGCACCCTGACCAAGGAAGAAGCGGCAGCACGTGCGGCAGCCCTTCAGATGGCGAAGGTGCGCGACGAGGAAGACCGCAAGCGCCGCGAAGAAGAAGACAAGCGCCGGGCTGTTGAAGCCGCGCAGCGTCAGGCCGAAGAAGAGGCCCGCGCCAAGGTGGAAGCGGAAGAGCGCGCAAAGCGTGAAGCCGAAGAAGCTCTCCAGGCTGCGGAACAGGCCAAGGCCGAACCGAAGAGCGAACCTGTCGCCGAACCGGCAACGGAAGCTGCTGCGCCTGTGCGCAAGGAAGCAACCGGTCGCACCGTGGTTCGCAAGCCGGCTCACGCCGACGGCGGCAAGCCGCCCAGCCTTGACGACATGGGCAAGCGCAAGGCGCCGGAAGCTCCGGCCGCACGTGCGAAACCCGAGCGCGGAGAATCCGAAGAAGACGATCGCAACAACAAGAGCGTTCGTGCGGTCAAACGCCCGAAGCAGGCTCCGGCTCCCGCCGCGCGTCCGCGCACTGGCGACGACCGCCGCCGCTCCAAGCTGACCATCTCCGCCGCCACCGGTGGCGACGACGGCCAGCGTGCGCGGTCTCTGGCTTCCATGCGCCGTCGCCAGGAAAAGGCGAAGCGCGGGCAGCAGCAGGTCGTGCGTGAAAAGATCATGCGTGAAGTCGTTCTGCCGGAAGCCATCACGATCCAGGAACTCGCCAACCGTATGGCAGAGCGCGCCGTGGACGTGATCAAGCTTCTCATGAAGCAGGGCCAGATGCTCAAGATCAACGACGTTATCGACGCCGATACCGCCGAACTGATCGCCGAGGAAATGGGCCACACGGTCAAGCGCGTGTCTGAAGCAGACGTCGAAGAAGGTCTGTTCACCACGGAAGACGAACCGGCCACCCTGCTGCCGCGTCCTCCGGTCGTGACCATCATGGGTCACGTCGATCACGGCAAGACCTCGCTGCTCGATGCGATCCGCAAGTCGAAGGTTGTCACCGGCGAAGCCGGCGGCATTACCCAGCACATCGGCGCCTATCAGGTCGATCAGGACGGCAACAAGATCACCTTCATCGATACCCCGGGCCACGCTGCGTTCTCGCAGATGCGTGCTCGCGGTGCGAAGTCGACCGATATCGTGATCCTTGTTGTTGCTGCCGACGATGGTGTCATGCCGCAGACCAAGGAAGCCGTTGCGCACGCCAAGGCGGCCGACGTACCGATCATCGTGGCCATCAACAAGATGGACAAGCCGGAAGCAGATCCGAACCGCGTCCGTACCGAACTTCTCAGCGAGAGCCTCGTTGTGGAATCCATGGGCGGTGACGTGATCGATGTGGAAGTCTCGGCCAAGAGTGGCCAGGGCCTCGACAAGCTTCTGGAAATGATCCTGCTGCAGTCCGAAGTTCTGGAACTCCAGGCAAATCCGGACCGCAAGGCGGAAGGTATCGTCATCGAAGCGCAGCTCGACAAGGGCCGTGGTCCGGTTGCCACCGTTCTGGTGCAGAAGGGCACACTCAAGCCGGGCGACATTCTTGTTGCCGGTGCCGAGTGGGGCCGCGTCCGCGCCATGCTCGACGAGAATGGCAACCAGGTGAAGGAAGCCGGTCCGGCCAAACCGGTCGAGGTTCTGGGCTTCCAGGGCACGCCGGAAGCCGGTGACATGGTTGCGGTCGTCGACAACGAAGCCCGCGCCCGTGAAATTACCGATTACCGTCAGCGCCAGATCCGCGAGAAGGCCTCCGTGGTCGCCTCCGGTACGCGTGGTTCGCTCGAGCAGATGATGAACCGTCTGCAGGAAACCGGCAAAAAAGAGTTCCCGCTGGTGCTCAAGGCCGACGTGCAGGGCTCCGCGGAAGCGATTGCCCATGCGCTCAACGAACTCGGCAACGAGGAAGTCGGCGCACGCATCCTGCTCTCCGGTGTCGGTGGCATCACCGAAAGCGACGTCACGCTGGCGCTCGCTTCCAAGGCTCCGATCATCGGCTTCAACGTGCGTGCCAACAAGCAGGCTCGTGAAGCGGCAAGCCGCGAAGGCATCGAGATCCGTTACTACAACGTGATCTACGACCTGGTCGACGACATCAAGGCGGCCCTGTCGGGCATGCTGTCGCCGGAGCGCCGCGAGACCTTCCTCGGCAATGCGGAGATCAAGGAAATCTTCCACATCTCCAAGGTCGGCAAGGTTGCAGGCTGTCTGGTCACCGAAGGTGTCGTGGAACGTGGCGCCAACGTTCGCCTCATTCGCGACGACGTGGTCATCCACGAAGGCGAACTGGGCACGCTCAAGCGCTTCAAGGACGAGGTCAAGTCTGTCGAATCCGGTCAGGAATGCGGCATGAACTTCGTCAAGTACCAGGACATGCGTCCGGGCGACGTCATCGAGTGCTTCCGCGTCGAGCAGATCGCACGGACACTCTGATCGAAGTCAGAAATCTACTTGAAACTGATGTCAGCGGCTTATTCAATTAAGCCGCTGACGTCGTATCTGGTCGCAGGTAACGCCGTTATGCCATGGCTCGGCCGTGGTATTCGCACCATCCAGATGGTCTCGCCACCGTCCGCGCTTCAGGCCCGGTAATGGCGCGGATCGCTGGGACCGGTCCGCCAACGGCGCCCGAATACGTCGGGACGGAATGCGCTGCCAGAGATGCAGGAACAACAACAATGGCAAGACAACACGGACAGGACAGCCGCGGCCCTTCCCAGCGCCAGTTGCGCGTTGGCGAGACGGTCCGCAAGGAGCTGTCCGATATTCTGACCCGGGGACGGTTCTCCGACCCCGATCTCGACGGGGTGATCGTCACGATCCCCGAAGTGCGCATGACACCGGACCTGCGCCTGGCCACCTGCCTGGTGATGCCGCTTGGGGGTGTCAACGCTGAAAATGTCGAAAAGGCCCTGAACCGCAGCGCCAAATATCTGCGCGGCCAGGTGTCCCGCCGGCTGACCATGAAATACATGCCGGACCTGCGCTTCGTTCTCGACACCAGGTTCGACGACGACGACCGCATCGGCACGCTGCTGCATTCCCCGGAAGTCTCCCGCGATCTCGACGCGGACGAAGAGGACGGCGACCCAGCCAAGGATTGATTGCCGCGTTGAAACCACAATTCACGGTTCAATTTGAAATTGCGTGAATCCGAGTTCTTGGCCCTCGGTAATTGTAGCCTCGCCGGGAAATGGAAAACTGAATTTGTCTGGCCGGTCGACTTGAATGTGTGCCGTGTCGGCAAGTCACTTGATGTGAAAGAAGATGGCGCTCTTCAGAACTATCGCAGCAATCGCACTTGGTGCAGCGACCTCTGCATGTGTCGTGTTTCCCGTTCCACGCGTCCTCTCGCCTGAGGTTTCGGGCGTGCTGTTAAACGATGGTATGCCGGTTGCAAATGCAGAGATTGAGTTGGTGGCAGTATTGGCTCCATCAGACGCATAAAGTTGGAAACCAGATGACTTACTGTGACCACAACAGACTTGAAAAACTCAAGAATGATCGCTGACGAAAGCTGATGTCTTCAGGGTCTTGCTGTTGCGTATGGATGGTGGGTCCGACAGTCAGTTTTTCGTTTGTCGCCGAAAAACAATTGCAATCGTATTGAAACGCACTCATGGCACGCCAAAAACAATTCAAAAGAAAAAAGAACGCAATCAACGGCTGGCTTGTGCTGGACAAGCCCTATGGCATCACCTCCAACGACGCACTCGGCAAGATCAAGCGGATCTTCTCGCCGGAAAAGGTCGGTCATGCCGGAACACTGGATCCGCGCGCGTCCGGACTCCTGCCGGTCGCCTTCGGCGAAGCCACGAAAACCGTGCCCTTCGTCATGGATGGCCGCAAGGTCTACCGTTTCGAGGTGACCTGGGGCGTGGAAACCAACACGGACGACACCGAGGGCGAGGCGGTTGCCACGTCCGACGTGCGGCCGAATGCGGAAGAAATCTCGGCAGTTCTTGGTGAGTTTGTCGGCACGATCATGCAGGTTCCGCCGAAATTCTCCGCCATCAAGATCGCCGGTGAACGGGCATATGATCTGGCGCGCGACGGCGAAGAGGTCGAGCTGGAAGCCCGGCCCATCGACGTGCACCGGCTGGATCTGGTCGAATGTCCGGACGAGAACCGGGCTGTTTTCGAGGCTGAATGCGGCAAGGGGACCTATGTGCGGGCAATCGCCCGCGACCTCGGCCGCCGTCTCGGCACCTGTGGTCACGTTACCGAACTGCGAAGATTGCTGGTCGGGCCGTTCGGCGAAGACGACCTGATCGGGCTGGACGAAATCCTGGAAGCATCCGAGGCACTTGAGGAAGGCGCCGGCGTCGAGGCGCTGGTCGAGGAGTTCGTCCTGCCGGTTCGCGAGGCGATGGACAATCTGATCGAGGTACCGGTTTCGCTCGATGACGCGGCAAAAATCCGCAAGGGCATGGCCGTGTTGCTGCGCGGCCGCGATGCACCGCTCAACACGGAAGTCGCCTTTGCCAGCCACGCCAGCGTGCCGGTCGCCATCGGCTCAATTGACAAGGGCCGGTTCCAGCCGACCAGGGTGTTTCACCTGTAAATTCGGGTGTGGCGAAAAAACCTGAGAAACCTCTGGATTCTCGCAAGGTTTTCCGCCATATTCCGCCGCCATTGGGCACTGATGCTCAATTCGTCCGGAAGGATCCTTTGCTGAACGACATCTCGGCTCTGGAAACGTCCGGATCAGGCCGGTCTCCGGCATTTCAACGTGTCCGGTCAACGGACCCCACTCTTTGAAAGGAAAGAGCGATGTCGATTACTGCAGAGCGCAAAGCTGAGCTCATCAAGGAATACGCCATCAAAGAAGGCGACACCGGTTCCCCGGAAGTACAGGTCGCGATCCTCACCGAGCGGATCAACAACCTGACCGAACACTTCAAGGGTCATGGCAAGGATAACCACTCCCGCCGCGGTCTTCTGAAAATGGTTGCGCAGCGCCGGTCCCTTCTGGACTACACGCGCGGCAAGAGCGAAGAACGCTACAAGTCGCTGATCTCGCGTCTTGGCATTCGCCGCTAAGAACTCAGAACCTGAAAGCGCGGTGGGTGAGAACCCGCCGCGTTTTTGTATTGCGTGACGGCATTTGCCGGACGCAGCTCTTGCGGGCAAAACACTGATCCACTTCGGGTCTTTGTTCCGCGAAAGAGCTTTGAGTGTTTCAAATTCGAGTGGAACGCTCTATAGAGACCTCGTGACACGTCATGGGGCAGGATTGCCGGCTTCTTTCCGTCTTGAGCCGAAAGCAGCTCGTCGTCTTGCCCGTGACCTGTCCGCCGGTAACCGGCCCATACGGGGCCGACCGGGAATGTGTCTGCCATGACCGTGCTGTACCGAAAGCAGCCAAAGGCAGGCAAAGCTGTAAGGACAGATGATGTTTGATATTCATCGTGTAGAAGTCGAGTGGGGCGGACGCCCGCTCGTCCTCGAAACGGGCAAGGTTGCCCGTCAGGCCGACGGCGCCGTCATGGCGACCTATGGCGAAACGAAGGTTCTGGCGACGGTTGTTTCCGCCAAGTCTCCGAAGCCGGGCCAGGATTTTTTCCCGCTCACCGTGAACTACCAGGAAAAGGCATTTGCCGCTGGTAAGATCCCGGGTGGCTACTTCAAGCGTGAAGGCCGTCCGTCAGAGCACGAGACGCTGACGTCCCGCCTGATCGACCGTCCGATCCGCCCGCTGTTCGCAGACGGCTACAAGAACGACACCCAGGTGGTGATCACCGTTCTGTCGCACGATCTGGAAAACGCTCCGGACATCCTGGCGATGGTGGCTTCTTCCGCTGCTCTGACCCTTTCCGGCGTTCCCTTCATGGGGCCGATCGGCGGCGCGCGCGTTGGCTACATCAACGGCGAATATGTGCTGAACCCGCTGGTCGACGACATGCCGGAATCCTCGCTGGATCTGGTTGTTGCCGGTACCAACGACGCCGTTCTGATGGTTGAATCCGAAGCCAAGGAACTGAACGAAGACATCATGCTCGGCGCTGTGATGTTCGGCCACAAGGGCTTCCAGCCGGTGATCGACGCGATCATCAAACTGGCTGAAACCGCTGCCAAGGAACCGCGCGAGCTGGTCCTGCCGGATCATTCCGAGCTGTTCGGCAAGGTCAAGGCTCTGGCCGAGGGCGAGCTTGTTGCCGCTTACAAGATCACGTCCAAGACCGACCGCAAGAATGCAGTCGACGCTGCCAAGGCGAAGGTCGTTGAAGCGCTGATCACCAACGCTGCCGAAGGCGAAGCCGTCGAAAGCACCGTTCTGGGCGAGCAGTTCAAGAAACTGGAAGCTGAAATCGTTCGTGGCGCGATCCTCGACACCGGCACCCGTATCGACGGACGTGACCTGTCGACCGTCCGTGCGATCTCTTCCGAAGTCGGCATTCTGCCGCGTGCACACGGTTCCGCGCTCTTCACCCGTGGTGAAACCCAGGGCCTGGTCGTTGCCACCCTCGGCACCGGCGAAGACGAGCAGTTCATCGATCTTCTGGAAGGCACCGTGAAGTCTCACTTCATGCTGCATTACAACTTCCCGCCTTACTCCGTCGGTGAAACCGGCCGCATGGGCTCCCCGGGACGCCGCGAAATCGGTCACGGCAAGCTGGCATGGCGTGCGATCAACCCGATGATGCCTCCGCATCACGAGTTCCCGTACACCGTCCGCGTCGTTTCCGAAGTCACCGAATCCAACGGTTCGTCTTCCATGGCAACCGTCTGCGGCACTTCGCTGTCGCTGATGGATGCCGGCGTTCCGCTGAAGGCACCGGTTGCCGGTATCGCCATGGGTCTGATCAAGGACGGCGACCGTTTTGCGGTTCTGTCCGACATCCTGGGCGATGAAGATCACCTCGGCGACATGGACTTCAAGGTCGCCGGTACCCAGGACGGTATCACCTCGCTGCAGATGGACATCAAGATCGACGGTATTACCGAAGAGATCATGAAGGTCGCTCTGGGTCAGGCCAAGGACGGCCGTATCCACATCCTCGGCGAAATGTCCAAGGCTATCACCGAGGCTCGTGCCGAGCTCGGCGAACATGCTCCGCGCATCGAAGTGATGAAGATCCCGGTCGACAAGATCCGTGAAGTCATCGGTTCGGGCGGCAAGGTCATCCGCGAAATCGTGGAAAAGACCGGCGCGAAGGTCAACATCGAAGACGACGGCACCGTCAAGATCGCATCTGCCGACGGCAAGGCGATCAAGGCTGCCGTCAACTGGATCAACTCCATCGCCGCTGAGCCGGAAGTGGGCATGATCTACGAAGGCACCGTCGTCAAATGCGTTGATTTCGGCGCATTCGTGAACTTCTTCGGTGCGAAGGACGGTCTGGTCCACATCTCCCAGCTGGCTCCGAAGAAAGTTGCCAAGGTCACCGACGTGATCAAGGAAGGCGACAAGGTCTGGGTCAAGCTCATGGGCTTCGACGAGCGCGGCAAGGTCCGCCTGTCCATGAAGGTTGTCGACCAGGAAACCGGCAAGGAAATCGAAAAGAAGGAAGAAGCTGAATAAGCTTCCGTCCGACAGACGCAATATATGAAACGGGGACCGAAAGGTCCCCGTTTTTGTTTGTCTTGAAGCGAGAAAGGCTGGTCAGCCGGCCCGGGCCGCAACAGAATCGACGCCGTTCATCTTGGCGAGATAGCGGTGGAAGTCGACGCCGGAAAGCGGGCGCGAAAAGCTGTACCCCTGGATGAGCGAGCAGCCGAAGGAGTGTATCAGCTCGCATTGTTCGTGCGTCTCAGCTCCCTCGCACACGACTTCGATATGCAGCGAGCCGGCCATTGAAATGATCGCCTGAACCAGTGCCTGGCCGTCCACATCCCGCTCCAGGCCCATGATGAAGGTCCGGTCGATCTTGAGCGTGTCGATCGGCAGGCGCTTCAGGTAGCTGAGTGACGAATAGCCGGTACCGAAATCATCCAGGGAGATCTTGATGCCGAGGTTGCTGATGGCTTCCAGGATTTCAACCGGGTTGACGCGCTGGTCGTCGAACATCACGCTTTCGGTGACTTCCAGCTGCAGGCGGGCCGGGTCCATGCCGGTCTCGTCGAGGATTTCTCTCAGCCGAGGCAGGAAATCCGCATCCCTGCACTGGCGCGGTGAGATGTTGACGCTGATCCCGTCGAGCTGCAGGCCGTTGCGGTTGCAGGACTGGAAGAATTCGCAGGCCTCGCGCAGCACCTGTTCGCCAAGCGGCACGATGAGCCCACAGTCTTCGGCCACCTTGATGAACTCGGTCGGCGGGACGACGCCCAACTTGGGATCGGTCCAGCGTGCCAGAGTTTCGCAGCTCACCACGCGGTTCTTTTCATAGTCCACGATCGGCTGGAAATTCAGGTGCAGCTCACCCTTGTCGATGGCTTGCCGGAGGCAGATCTCGATCTGGCTTGCGCGGGCGGCCTGTTCATTCATGCGCGTGGCAAAGAACCGGTAACTGGCACCGCTATCGGCCTTGGCCTGCAGCATGCTGGTGTCGGCCTGCATCAGCAGCGCTTCCTCGTGTGTGCCATCGTGCGGGCAGACGGTAATGCCGAGACTGCCGGCAAGCACGGCTTCATTGCCGTCTTCCAGTTTGATCGGGTCGCCGATCGCCTTCAGAATGTCACGGGCGGTCTGTTCGATCTGCCAGCGGTCTTCCGGGTTCGACAGGATAATGGCGAATTCGTCGCCGCCCATGCGGGCCACGGTCTGGTCCGGACCAAGGGTCCTGGTCAGACGCGCGGCTATGGTTTCGATGACCTTGTCCCCTGCCTTGGGTCCATAGGTTTCGTTGACGGTCTTGAATCGGTCGAGGTCGAGGATCATCAGCGCGGTCAGGTCGCCCATATGCTTGCCGCGCTGGATCGCCTGGCGCAAACGGTCCATGAACAGGCGCCGGTTCGGCAGGCCGGTCAGAATGTCGAAATTGGCATTCTTGGTTGCCAGTTCCTCCTGGCGTTTGCGCTCGCTGATGTCTGTGATGGTGGCGTAATAGGCGCGTTCTCCGCGCCATTCCGTCAACCGAACATGCTGCTCCAGCCAGATGGTCTCGCCATCCTTGCGGATGCCCTTGACCTCATAGGCGCGGGGTGCGCCTTCGCCGTTTTCACGCATGTTGTAGTAGCTGCGCAGCCGGCTGTGCTCTTCCGGCGCATAGATCACCAATGTGGGAGACTCGACAAGCTGCTCGGGTTCACCGGGGGTGTAACCGCACATTTTCAGCAGGGCGTCGTTCACATAAAGGATGCGATGATTGGCATGAACCAGCACGCCGTGCATCGAGCCGTCGATCATGTCCTTGAACTGGGCATCGCGGTCACGAACGGATTCGAACGCTGCCTGGAACATGGTCGCCAATTTGTTGAATTCGAAGATCAGCCCGGGTGGCGGTGGCGACACCACCCTGTCCTGACGCAGGCTCATCGCGTAGTTCAGCAGCCTGCCCAGGCCGGCCGTGGTGATGCGATTGACCAGAAGCGCGGCACCGATTGCCAGTATCGCGGTATAAAGCAGGAACGGCGTGAACAGCTGGCTGTAGGTTTCCTCGACCTTTTGCAGGGTGTCCACGGGCTGCTTGATCACGGTCGCAAGCATATGGCCGTCCAGCCCCTGCATCAACGGAGCAAAAACGAAAAGATTCTCTCCGTTGAGCGCGTAATTGACGTCGTCGGGTGCAGCGTAGAGCCGTTCGGGAAGGACTTCCGTGGTCAGGTCACCCATGCCCGCCACAACATCCTCATGGTGATAGAAGGCGATATCTTCCACCCGTAGCGCCTTGGCGAGGACACCCGGCAGAGAGAAGGAATCGGTAACAGTCGTCCCGCCGTAGATCCTGCCGAGGGCTCGGCCGGTATCGGAATCCAGTACCAGAACAGAGATCGCAGCAGTGATCTGTATGGGATCGGAATCATGGTCCGCGTAAGTTACCCAGATGTCGGGCGGCATGGCCGCGCGTATCTTCACCGGCAACTGGTGGCTCAGGTCGACGAGGCCGAGACTGCCGTTTACCCAGCCGTCTTCACCCGGACGATCGATCAGGAGAATGTCCAGAACGGCGCTGGTCATGCCTTCGGAAGCACGTTCAATGATGACCTTGGCGGTCTCCTTGTCGTTGTCCAACAGGGCCTGCCGGATATCCGGGTGTGCTGCGACCGCTCGGATCTGCGCTTCGAGTTTGTCCAGATGCTGGGTGAAGACGAGCCTTGCGAGCGTTGCCTTGGATTTCGCGCTGCGGGCAATTTCATGTTCGGCAATCGACAGGCTGCCAAGGTACGTAATCCAGAAGAGTGCGATCGCCGTTCCCATGAGACCGAACGCAAACAGAGCCATGACAAGGCGGCTGAAGGGAATGGAAAAATTGGCCTTCAACGAAGCGCTCCTGAACCGGCGGGCATCATCTGACAGGATAATGGGACGTGAGGGGAAGCAAGGCGGGGCGGGGTCCTTCTCGGTTGGAACAACAGGTTGTTGCTGGTCTTGCAAGTACAAGGCACCCGGTGGCGGGTGTGGACAGCTTCGGGAAAAGACTGGTTGTGACGAACCGATGCGTCCATAAGCACAGTATCATGAAACCTGGTCCTCGTTTTGCAATTGTAAGAAAAAACACTTACAGACTTAAACGTAACTGCTCGAGGTTTACCTTTGGTGAATTGGAATGGTGAAGATGTTGCGACTTTATTGTCAATTTAACTTGCTGTTCATTAATAATGTCGCGATTGGGTATAGTAATATTTGACAAGAGCTATTTCTATTGCGTGCTGCAGTCCCCTTGCATGATCGGGCGTTTGCCTCCCCCGGCGAAACTGGTATACCCCCATCGTGAAGTGAATTGGGGTCGATTGGCCTACTGCGGAAGACGGAGCCACTTGATGGGGCAGATGCGCTTGGTAGTCGTTGGAGCCGGCGGCCGAATGGGCCGGGCATTGACGCGGGCGGTCACGGAAACAACGGGTGCTACCGTCGTCGCTGCGATCGAACGCGAGGGCTCCGAGTTCCTTGGCAAGGATGTGGGCGACCTGGCTGGAACAGGTTCCTTGGGCGTTCCTGTCACCGACGATCCATTGACCGCCTTTGCTGCCTCTGACGGCGTCCTGGATTTCACGGCTCCGGCGGCAAGCCTCTGGTTTGCCGAGCTGGCCGCGCAGGCTCGCATCGTCCATGTCATCGGCACCACCGGTTGGGCTGAAGGGCAGGACGAACCTCTGAAGGCGGCTGCCCGCCATGCCCGGATCGTCAAATCCGGAAACATGAGCCTGGGTGTCAATCTGCTGGCGAGCCTGGTGCGCAAGGCTGCCGCCGCGCTTGATGCGGATTTCGACATCGAAGTTCTGGAAATGCATCACAAGCACAAGGTGGATGCCCCCTCGGGCACGGCGCTGTTGCTTGGCGAAGCGGCTGCACAGGGCCGGGGCCTGGATCTGGCCGCCCATTCGGTCCGTTCGCGCGACGGTATCATGGACCCTCGCAAGACCGGCGACATAGGCTTTGCAACCCTGCGGGGCGGGTCGGTCATCGGGGAGCATTCAGTGATTTTTGCAGGTGAGGGCGAGCGCATCGAACTCACTCACCGGGCGGAAGACCGGCAACTGTTTGCCCGCGGGGCCGTCAAGGCGGCACTGTGGGGATTTGACCAGAAGCCCGGGTTTTATTCGATGGCCGATGTCCTCGGCCTGGATTCTTGAAGATACGCATTTAGCTTGAGGAGAATGGCATGGACCGCCTTCTTGTGCTTGTCCGTCACGGACAGAGCGACTGGAATTTGAAGAACCTGTTCACCGGCTGGAAAAACCCGGACCTGACCGAGCAGGGCGTGGCGGAGGCTCACAAGGCCGGCGAGCAGCTCAGGGATCTGAAGCTGTCCTTCGACGTTGCTTTCACCTCCGATCTGTCGCGTGCACAGAAGACGCTGGACATCATCCTGGAAGAACTGGGCCAGACCGGCCTTGAAACCTTCAAGGATCAGGCTCTCAACGAGCGTGACTACGGTGACATCACCGGCATGAACAAGGACGAAGCGCGCGAGAAATTCGGCGAAGAGCAGGTCCATATCTGGCGCCGCTCCTACGACATTCCACCTCCGGGCGGTGAAAGCCTGAAGATGACCGCAGAGCGCGTTCTGCCTTACTACAAGTCGGAAATTCTGCCGCGCGTCCTGGCTGGCAGCCGCACGATCGTTGCCGCGCACGGCAACTCGCTGCGGTCGCTGATCATGGATCTGGAAGATCTTTCACCGGAAGAAATCCTGAAGCGCGAACTGGGCACCGGAACGCCGATCATCTATCGCCTCGATGAAAACGGCGGCGTGGTCAGCGTCCAGGATCTCGCCGACTGAGGCCAGTCCGCATTGCCGAAAATCATGTCCCGCTGCTTCCAAGAGGCAGCGGGACTTGTTTTTGAAAGACAGCCTGCAGCCCGCCAGGTGCCTGCGTTGCCCTGGGCATTATCGAATGGGCCTTTGAAGCGGGCATGTACCGTCTGCAATTCCCCGGCAATTTCTTTGCAAAAACAGTCCTGAATAATGATTTGCATTCAGTGTCTCTCTCCCATTTGAGGGAGGGCCGATCTGCCGCGCCTCTATAGGTTTCCAGCCGTCGACCACGGTTGGAGCATTTTTAGATGGCCGAATGCACGAAAGTTTCTTCCCGCTTGCGGAAGCTGGTGCGCAGATCAGGGAAATCGGGACGTTCGCTATTTCAGGCAACTGCAGTTTTTCTGCTCGGCGCGGTTTCGGCGCAGGCCCAGACAAACCTGACAGCTGAAGAACAGGCCAGGCTGGCCGCAGCCGACGGCGGCCAGGCACCGACTGCCACCGCAATCGAACTTCCCTTCGAGGAGCCGTTTGACGGCAAGGATCTGGCCGGGCACTGGCAGCTCCTGAATGCTGACAAGGACACCTTCGTTGTAGAGAACGGCATCCTCCTTGCGCTCACGAGTGGCGGCAAGAACAGTCTGCGAAATGCGGATACGAGCAACATCTTCGAGCTGCAAGGCATGCCGCCTGAGGGAGACTTCGATCTTGCTATCAAGGGCAAGCTCGATCCGAAAACCGGTTACGACGAAGTCTGGCTGGGACTTCGGGAAAGTCCGGACAATTTTATTGCAGCCCATCTTTATGTGCTCACCAAGGGGTGTGGCCCAGCACTGTTCCTGCGGACTGTCGCCAATCAGCCGGTAATGCGGGAAGGCGAGCCGGTTTTGACCGCCGCCAACCACAGCTTGTTTGACGGTCCCATCATCAAGTCTGTTTGCGACAAGGCCGGTCGGCCTCTTGGGGATCAGATCTTGTCCGACCTGTTTGCAGAAGGTTTTGAGCTGACCCTTTCCAGAAGAGGGTTGCGTTACCGGACCTCCCTGACATTGACCGTTCCGGACAGAGGGGCGCAAAAACCCGCCGGTCTCGAGACCGTTCACACCAACTGGATTGCCCGTATGGCGCCTTTCGGCAAACCGGTTTTCCTGCTTGGCCAGGGCAGCCGCGCCGGCAGCGGTGAAACGCTGGCCGAGTTCGACCACTTCAGCATCCGCCGTCCGCAACAATGAGCCCGGAGTTTCCCATGTCTGCTCTTCCCTCTCGGGCGCGCGTACTGCGGCTCGTGGTTCCTTTCTCGCTCGCCCTTTGTGCAGCTTTACCTTCTCATGCTCAGCAAGGTGATGTCGCCGCCGCTGAGAACCTCGTGAGGCAGTTTTATGCCGAACATTCCAAGCGGTTCAACGACGGCGATACGCCGCTCCTGAACGACGCTCCGGCCGCAAAGGAGTTCCTCGTTGACGGTCTTGTGCAAGGGGAGCTTCAGGGGATTTTGCAATTCGACCCGGTCTATGATGCCCAGGACGCGAGCATTTCCGATCTCAGCATCCGGCCGGATCCGGAGGCACCTCTCTTGCAGGGCGCTGCCCGGATCCAGGTGACTTTTACCAACTTCGGAATGCCGATCCGGCACATCTACACGCTGATATCCGTGCCGGACGGTTCCTGGCAGATCAACGACATCTATTCCGAAACAAACGACTGGTCGCTGTCCGATCTCCTGCAGTCCGCCGGTGTGGACATCAGATCGGATCCAGGTTCCGAGATCACGCTCAAGGGCGGTTCAGCGGCCGGGTCCACCGTTGGATCGGGGCAGACACAGGCTGCAAATGGCGGAGACGCCGTGGTACCCGGCATGGAGGAAGGGGACCTTCCCGGAAACGGCCTGTCCTCTGAAGGGAGCGACCTTCTGTTCGTTCTGGACGGTTCAGGCTCCATGTGGGGACAGGTCGACGGTGTTGCCAAGATCACCACCGCGAAACAGGCGCTTACAGGTCTTATCGGTGATCTGCCGGCTCAGACCAATGTCGGTCTCATGGCCTACGGGCACCGCCGGGAGGGGGATTGCGGAGACACCGAGATCCTGTATCCGGTTTCCAACTTCGATACCGAACGTCTGAAGCCGGTTATCGACGCGATTACGCCTCGTGGAAAAACCCCCATCGCGGCCGCCCTGCAACAGGCGGCTTCCGCCATGCCCGCCTCCAACCGGCCGGCAAACGTGCTTCTGATTTCAGACGGGCTGGAAACCTGCGGCGGCGACCCATGCGCCGCGGCCAAGGCATTGGCCGAGCGGGGTATCAACACCCGCGTCCATGTGGTCGGGTTTGACCTGACGCAGGAAGAGAACCAGGCCCTTCAGTGCATCGCCGAAAATGGTGGCGGCAATTATTACGCCGCCAACAATGCCGAAAGCTTCACCGAGGCCGTCAAGCAGGCTGTCGCGGACGCAGGCAAGGCAGCGGAACCTCCCGCACCGGCGCCGGAAGCTGAAGAAGACGTTCCGGCCAGCACCCTTGTGTTTGAGGAAACATTTGACGGCCCGGAGCTGGCAGCCAGCTGGCAAACACTGAACGGAACCGACAGGCTTACCAGGTTTACCGGAAACGGCACCCTGTTTGTCTCCGCACTGGGGGGCGACACGATCTACGACAACAAGAACGCGCTAAACCGCCTCGTTCTTGACGAGCCGCTGCCTGACGGCGATTTCGACCTGAGTCTCAAGTTCAAGCTGCATGAACAAAGCGGCCATGAAAGCGTATCGTTGTCGCTGCTGGAGGATACGAACAACCAGATTGGCGCAATGGCCTGGATCTGGACGAAAGGCTGCGGTTCTTATCTGAACCTGTCCTTGACCCGCCTCTCCGGAGATCCCGAAGGCAAGCCTGAAGTATCGCGTTTCGATGTCAATCTGTTCAGCAAGCAGATCGTCAAGACCGTGTGCGACAAGGCGGGCAGGGCCTATGGCAACAAGGTTCTGGAATCGCTTTCGACCGATGGTGCTCTGCTGCGCCTGAAACGGCGAGGACGTGCGCTCTCCGCTGCCATCGAACTGGAATTGCCCGCTGCTGATGGTCAGGAGGGCGGTCCCTACGTCCTCGAGACCGATCCGGTTACCGTACTGCGCCTTGCCGGCAAGCCGAGCGTGCTCGCCGGTCAATGGAACAAGGCAAAGTCGCAAGAGAGCCATTTCGAATTCGACAGGTTTGCAATCGAGCTGGTTTCGCAATGAGGATTCGTCCTCGCCGTGCTTGTCTGGCCTTCGTAATCCCCTGGGTCCTGTCGGAAGCTGTCTTCGCGCAGGGTCCAGTTGTCCAGGCCCCAGGTGTCGAAGACCTCGCTTGTGCGGCGGGGTAAGGCTGCCAAGGCGTTTCGTCTTCGCAATGCGACGTCCTGGCAATGCTGGGCTTGATGACCACGGGAGAGGCCCGGGACCTGTTCGCCCAGGCTTATCCCGCACGGTTTACGGAGGTGGCAAGAAACGTAGCCCTGCCACCATCCGAATGCCTGCAGGCTGCCGGTTCCGGCATAGGTACCGGCGCGGGCAGCCTTTCAAGTTCGGGTACCGAGGACACCGGCGCATCGCCGAATGGCAGTGGTGCACAAGCCTTGCCCGACTTCGCAAGTTTCGACGGGTTTTCCGAGGCACCATGTCCGGGCAATGTGTCTGTCGATCCGATCTTCGTGCAGGGGCAACCGGACATCCGGGTGCTCGCCTGTTTCAAGGGAGCGAACAATCGCTACAGCGAATGCGGCAAGGCACCCGCCCGTGCCTATTGTCTGAAATTCGGTGAGCCGGACGTTGCCTGTT
Organism: Labrenzia sp. THAF191a; assembly: GCF_009363335.1. Classification (GTDB taxonomy): domain Bacteria; phylum Pseudomonadota; class Alphaproteobacteria; order Rhizobiales; family Stappiaceae; genus Roseibium; species Roseibium algicola. Next base: position 848,250 of record NZ_CP045333.1, on the reverse strand, counting down.
TCGGCGACATCAAGCTCGTCGGAAAGGCCGCAACGGTCGACGCCTATTGCGAAACCGGCGGGTGTCCCGCTTTTGGTTTCATTGTCTGCAAATAAGCGCCATCCGGTGCCGGAACCGCATTGATGCTCACCCAAATGGGAGAGGCTTCAGCCGGATCGAAACGTCAGTCTTGCGTCATCGACATGTCTCGCCAACAAGACCGGAGACTGAAATGCGGAAGATTTGGATGATACTTTTTCTGGCACTGGGGACGAGTTTCCTGCTGCCAACCTTTTCGGCGCAGGCCAAGACGATCTGCACGATTCAGGCGGAGAGCGCTTTCAGCAAGGGTCACAAGACCCGGGCCGGTGCCGAGGCAAGAGCCTGGGTAAACTGGCAAGGCAAGATGAGGAACAGCCATGGCCGCCGGTTTGCCGTTTCCATGGCCCGAGTAACAAAAGGATATCCCAAGTTCGATGGCACCCGGTTTAACCACAGGGTGGTGGTTCGCGCTCAGGGTTGCTACGTCAAAGGCGTTTCCTGCCTCACCGGCACGGGGATCACCCCTTCCTGCGAGTGCCAGAGCGACCGTCGCGCCGCCTTGAAGCAGGGATGTTCCGTCTACGCTGCTGGCAGGTGACAGGCGGTACGAAAACTTCCCGAATGGAATGCGTGCGGACGGTCTATTTCAACCAGCCGACAGGCCCGGCCATCAGCCGGGCCACAAGCTCCGACTGACTGTGCACGCCGATCTTCTGGAAACTCTTCTTGAGATGCCCGCGTGCCGTGCTGACCAGAATGCCCTGGTTGTCTGCAATCTGGTCCAGCGATCGTCCTTCGGCGATCTCGAGGGCAATCTCCGCTTCCTTGCCGGTCAGGCCATAGGCCAGTTCGATCAGGGTCTTTCGGGTTTCGGAGGTGTCTTCGCCGGTCTGCACCCTCAACAACAACAAGCTGGCAGGCCCGTGCCTTTGAAGGCTGGTCTGTTTGAGGGCGGCAGGAAAAAACTGAAAGCCGACAGGCTTGCCCTCGTGGACAATCAGTCTTTCCCCGTTCTGGCGAGAAATGACTGCCGCTTCGTTTTCTACCAGAAGCGACTTTACCCGCGTCTTCGCGGTTTCTTGAATTTGACAAGCGTCGTCCTGCGGCAACAGGCCCGAGAGCGAGGTTTCGAAGGCGCCGTTGCAATGCAGGAGGTCGTTTTGCCTGTCCAGCAGGGCAACACCGATCTGCAGCCGCTCGATCACGCTTTCCAGGAGAACGCCGAGCGTCGCGCTCATCATGACCTGCTTGTTCAGATTGAACGCCCGTTCCCAGTGCGGCATCAGCCGGCTGATGCGCTCGTGCAATTCCTCCTCGTTGACGTTCCCGGAGAGTTCCGCCTCATGGATCATCCGGTAGATGATTTCCGTCCATCGGCTGTCGTCGTCGATCGCGTTGTAACAGAGCTCGACAAGTTCATCCGGCTCCAGCTGCCGTGCGCCGGTTTCGCTGATCCGGTTGAGGATGTCCGAGGCAAGCTCTTCCACGCCGACTTCACTGATATCGGCCTCAGGGCGCCTGTTTTTCTGGACCCAGTCCAGGATCCGTCCGCTGATTGAGAATTTGTCCTCTTCCAGAAACAGCGCCGACCGGGCTCCGTCGACACGTTCGGAGGCTACGTCCTCGATGCCTATCCGCGACAGGAAGCGCTGGATGGGCGGCAGGAAACCGCCGTCGCGGAGCATTGCATCCTCGCCGCCGAAGACGACAAGGCACCGCGTGCCTGGTTTCATCTGAGCGTCACGCGGCCAAGACCACGCACTGAGCATGCCTTCGAAAATCTGCTTCCAATATGCGGGTGTCGGTGTCGGCCAGCCATGCGGGTCTTCCAGAACCTGCTGAATGACGCGGTGATCCGTACTCATGACATCGGCAAGGTGCCTGCGATCCTTCAGGTGCGCGCCAAGGAAGGAATAGAGATGGTGCAGGGTCTGTTCGTCGGGCGTATCCGCCCCTTTCAGGCGGATGCGAACCTCGGCAAAAGTCTTGCCGAACAGGGCCAGCGTCTTCTGGTTGGGCGGCGGCGAGATGAACACGATGTGCCGTGCAAGGTCCGGCCAGGACTTCATGACTTCCAGGGTCAGCAGGGCGGTGATATTGGGAACGACGATCAACCGGTCCTGCCAGGGCGTGTCCTCAAAGCTCCGCTGCAGCAGGTGCCGCATGTCTTCTACAGCCGATTTCCAGCCGTCTCGCGGATCCAGATGCCCGGCAACCGAGGTCTTGTCGAAACTCTTGCCGTGTCCCCGGATATCACCGGAGTGGACGTCCCAGCCGGAGGCGCGGAATCCGGCCGCGAGTGGCTGCAGCATTCCTGAATGCGTTGGTTGGCTGTGGCCAAGGAAAACGGTTCTCTTTCCCGAATAGAGACGGCGCGTCATGTTGACGGGCCAATGACGGTAATAAAGCGAAGGCCCGTCAGGTCTCGGTAGGTATTTTGCTTCCATGCGCAGATCTCGTCTCAGAACCACATCTGCCCAATGTGTCAAAATTCCCCTTGCAGACGCCCGCCGCGAGACTGCAGCAGAAAGCCGCCGTTGCAAATCTATGAAAATCCATAGGGTCTGGCTGCAAAAGCGGCGTTTCATGCCGAGTGCCCCTATTCGACGGTATTCTTGAGAGAGAACTTTGCGGCCTCGAACTCGATCAGCAGGTCGGCGAGATGTGCATCGACCCGGTCCGGATGCGCGTTGGCACCGACAAGCTTGTCCTGCGCCAGAAAGAACAGGACATCGTCGTCAACCACGAAACCGACAGTATGATACCGCTGAAGCAGATCGAGCAGGGTGGTCTGAGTAGCAGGCGTCAGGATGCTGAGAACGGCAAGGTCCGTATCCGCTCCGGCACCGTTTGAACAGGAAACATGGAATGCCTCGTTAAAGGCGATGGACTCCGTCTTGATGTCCCGATCCAGAGGGCCCTTGTGGAAGAGGTTCTCCGGTCGAACTGCAGCCCGGACGCCTGTCTTGCGGCCAAGTTTGTAAGCGCCCAGGAGGGAGTAGAACACGCCGAAGCCCCCTCGGCCGCCACGGGCGTCACGCCTCAGGGCAGGATTCGCCGCAAGGCCGGCTTCCATTTCCATGGCACCGATTGCGAGCCAGAACGGCAATCCGTCGTTGCTGCTTGTGCCCCAGAATTCGCCATCGAATTGGGCACCGACAAAGGACCCGACCTGAAGCCTGGTCAGTTCCGGGACGCGGTCTTCCACGGCAAGCGCCCTTTCGGATTTGACCAGGTGCGTTCGGCGATCCGCGCCGTCCGATGTCATGACAGTGCCGAATTCGCGCACGCGCTCCATGAGCTTGCCGGTGTAGCTCCAGCCTTTCCTGCGTGCGAGTTCGACCCGGCGGTTCAGCTGTCGGCCGTCTCTGTTTTCAAGCTCCCCCGCCAGAAACATGAGCGCGAACATCACGGTCGTGACCGCAACAGGCACAAACGGAAAGCCGTCCGTCCAGAAGCCCTGCACCATGGTCCACAGAAGGGCAAGGATCGCCCCTATCGGCAGCATGCGCCGGACCGGAGCCGGCAGAACAACTCCGGATCGGATGTCGGAGACATCGGGGGTCTCCACGGAGATTTCACCCTTGATCGGGTCCCAGTGCGTGACGCGCCCACTCATGACGGCGCTCTTGTCAGGTCGATTGGCGGTACGGATCCAGCGGATTTCAACTGGTCTGCATCGAGTGCGAAAAACGCTGCCCGCTCGAAGCCGAGGAGCGAGCCGACCCAACACGAAGGGATGGCATCCAGCAGTGTGTTGTAACGATCCACATTGCCGTTATAGAGCCGGCGTGCGGCACTGATCTGGTCCTCGGTTTCCTCCAGCTGTTTTTGCAGTTGAAGGATGTTCTCCGTCGAAGTCACATCAGGATGGTGTTCCGTGTAACCAAGGAAGGTGCTCAAACCCGCGGTCAGGTCGCCTTCGGCCCGTTCGATGTCTTCCAGGCGGCCTTGCCTGACCGCAATCGCCTTCTCCCGTACTTCCAGAAGACGGTCGAAGACATGGTTTTCCTGACGGATGGCGGAACGGACCGCGCTCACCAGCCCGGGAACAAGGTCATGCCGCCGCTTGAGTTGAACCTGAATGCCGGAACGCCCGTTCGCAACGGCATTTCTGGCCGCTGCCAGGCGGTTCTGCAGGTAGACGAACCCGCCAAGGCTCATGCTCAGTAGGATGAAAAGCGTCGTCATGTATGTCTCCGGAAATCCCATGTCCGGACGACAACAGAACAGTTGGGGTGACACGCGCCCTCTCCCATTTAAGGGAGCTTGAACACGTGAAAGGCACAGGACACCTTTCCCACATTCCTGACTAAGGGGAAATCAGCCCGTTGAGCAGCGCAATGGCAATTGCCTGTTCGCGGGTCGCGGCGCGAAGTTTTGTGCGGGCGTTCTTGAGATGGAGTTCGACGGTAACCGGCCTGAGGCCGAGCTTGTCTGCAATCTGCTTGCTGCGCAGGCCTTGCGCGACCCAAAGGAGGCATTCCTTTTCCCTCGGGCTCAGCGCGATGTCCCTGTGCTCGTTTTCCAGCGCAGCCTGCAGGCGCTGGTGCGCAAAGAAGGCTGTCAGGCGGAGCAGGTCGGCATGTTCTGAAAATATCTTCTCGATTTCGTGGCGCGGCAGGCTTGAACCGAGGTTCCAGCCACCAGCTCCACCAGGGCCGGCTTGCCGCACGATACAGGACATGCCGGCACGCATGCCGGTTTCTCCAGCTTCCTGAATGAGTTGGCGCTGGGCGGCGCACAGATACGGGTAGTCCGATAGATAGTCGATGCCTGTCCCCATAGGAGTAGTCGAGGTGCAGCAGTAGGCAAAGAAGGGGTCGATCCGCTCATAGGCGGCTGCGCGGTAATGAGAGGTCCAGCTTTCCGGAAAGGTGGTGAACATCGACAGACCGGCCATCGTGCGGTCGATGTAAATGAGCTTGTCGAAGCCAAAGGATTCGAAGAATTGCGCACTGGCTGTCCAGGCACTGTTGGAAGAAATTCCTTCAGGCAATTTCTCGATCAAACTGGGCGGCACTGCGTCTGTCCAAGCATAAACTATGGTTTTCCATATATTGGAGATCATAGGGTGCCGGGTTACATCGGACAACGGTTAGAGTTCACGGGGATTTTTACCTGACCAGGACCCGTCGGACGGAAAACGTTTTCGAGGGGCTGCTTCTGGCGTGACAGGCACGGGATCACAGACAATCGTCCTTGGAACGCTTCTGTTGGGACCGCTGGTTTACGCCTTCTGGCGCAGCCGCAAGGGAACGCGTGCAGACTACATTTTCAACTCGGGCCGAACGGGTTTGCTGGCCACCGTTGCCGGTATCATCTGCGGCAATATCGGCATTGGTACATTCGTTGCCCTGGTGCTGTTTTCCGCGGCAAGCCCGGTCATCGGCCTGTCGCTCGCGCTGGCTTACGGTACCGGGCTGCTGATGTGTGCCCTTGTCGCTCCGGGTGTGCACAGACTGTCGCAAAAATACGGTGTGAGGGGACTGATTGACCTCATCGTGGTCACCCACAATGTGCGGCACCCGATCCTGATATGGGTGCCGGTTGCCTTTGTCTTTCTTCTGCGGGCCTCGGTGCAATTGATTGCCCTGGCCGTTATCCTGACGGCTGTCCTTCCAATTCCCCCGCTTGCGGCGGTCGTGCTCGCAACATTCTTTGCAGGGGCCTATACGGCGATTGGCGGTTACCGGGTGGCAACGGAAACCGACATTCCGCAGGCTGTGGTCATTCTCGTCGGCATTGCGATCCTCGGGATGTGGAACATGGAAGCGCCTTCGCGGGAGCTCGTGTTTTTCGACCTTGGTCCCTACCGCTTTCCGATCCTGATCGGCATCTGGCTGTTCATACCGGCAAGCGCGGTTCTGGCCGTCGACAACTGGCAGCGGATGGCGACCGCACGCGAGCCGTCGGTTGCCCGGCGTGCATTCCTGCTCGGAGCCCCGATATGCCTTGCGGGATACCTCATTATCGTCTGGCTAGGGCTGCACAGCATGCCTGGCGGGGACGTAATGCAGATCCTGCACACGTCGGTGCCGCAGACCTGGATATGGCTTGTCGACCTGATGCTCATCGCCGTGGTGATGTCGACGATGGACACGTTCGTGATGCCGCTGATGGCCGGTCTGGAGCGGACAGAGCTGTCGCTGGGGAGATTGCAGCTGATCGTTGCCGCGCTGTTCACGTTGCTCGGTCTTTCAGCGGCCTTGTTCGCGGATGTCCTGAACTCGATCATTTCCGCCTTCAGTTCGCTGGCGGTGTTCTTGCCGGTTGTCTGGGCGTCGGTTCGCGGCCGGCGTGTGAGCGCGCCGGCGGCAATCGTGTCCCTGAATGTCGGGATCGCGGTCACCGTGCTGCTGACAACAGTGGACCTGAATTCCGCGGCGTTGGCTGGCTGCCTTTTGTCCTGGCTGCTGTATGAGACAGTGTCACGCTTTGCTCCGGGCCAGTCACTGGCGCTTCGCAAGGTTGCTGAAAGAGACGCGTGAGCTTGACGCTTCGCCGCCTGAGTATCTGCGGTTTCCGTTCAAGCTCTCCCATATGGGACATTTGCAGCCTACAAAGTTCGTCTACTCCTTCCCGAGTTTCGGCTCAAAGGAGACAATCTGATGAAATACGCCTACGCTCTTGCAGCTGGCCTTCTGCTGGGTCTGCCGGCAGAATTTGCGACAGCACAGTCGCGCTCCAATGAGGGAGTGACAGGTCAACCACAGGCCTGTCCGTTCAACCATCCTGTTGGTTGCTTCATCAAGACCGGGTCCAAGGGGCCGGTGAAGTCCGTCTACTTCTTCAACGACTACAAGCAAAACCGGTGCGGGGTTCATACGCAGGTTTGCCCGGAAGGGCGCAAGTGCTTCACGCGCACGGAGAAACTGAGCCTGAACACCGCGACGGGAGAATTCTATTCAAGCCGGATCAATGGAGCGGTCACCGTGACGAACAGTTACGGGTTCTCGACCAAGACGATTGGGGCCGGTTATCCCGCCTTCATGCGGGCGAAGGTCAAATATGTCGGGAAAAACGGCAAGGCGAGAACCAGCACATTGTCCTTCAAGGCGTCGTCTGAAGGGTGCTGACGAGCGTTCATGGTTCGCAGCAATCAGCTCCTGCCAGCTTGAAGGCCAAGGTTCTGTTTTTCAAGGAACGCTTGTTGTCCCGAAAGGTCACCTCCCTGCGCAAAAGCGCAGGGAGCACCATAAATCATCAGCGAGATGCCGATGGCTGCAATAATCTTGCTGATCATCCGTTTGCTCCCGAAAAATCAAACCTGGAAAGCGGCAGGCTCCGGATCCGTTCGCCGGTGAGAACAGCTACGGCATTTGCGACTGCCGGCGGCACGCCTGGAAGCCCAGGTTCGCCGACACCTCCCATCGGTGCACCGCTCTCCACGATACGGACATGAACGCGCGGCATGCGCTCTGGAGGCAGGATCGGATACATGTCGTAATTGCGGGCTTCGGGCATACCATCGGTGTAGACGACCTCTTCCAGCAACGCGGAAGAAAGACCGAGTGCCACGGCGGAGTTTACCTGAGCTTCGATAATCGCAGGATTGACGATGCTGCCCGGATCGATCGCAACCCAGACATCGTGAACGACCACTTCGCCGCCATCCAGGGAGACTTCTGCAATCGTTGCGACTTCGCTGCCGAAAGGAGATGCCATGGCAACACCGCGGGCGCGCCGCGTTCCGTCTTGCGCCTCAAAGGGGCCCCTTTTCCAACCGCCGGACAAGTCACCAACTGTCTGCAGCAGTGTCTTGTGACGTGGGCTGTGGTCCAGCAACTTGAGACGCAGTTCAAAGGGGTCCTGCTCGCCCGCATCAGCCATTTCGTCGAAAAAGGACTCATAGAAGAAATCATTCATCGAATGACCGACGGAACGCCAGAAACCTATGATGGCCGGATCGTCGACATGGATCTGGCCCACACGCTTGTTTGCGATCGCGTAGGGCTTGCCGGCAATTCCTTCGACCGATGAGCTGTCGACCTTGTCCGGCTGACGACCGTACCAGCGTCCGGTGGGGCCTTCGCCGACGGCAACCGCGTCGAAAGCCAGGGGATGGCCATCCGGGCCGATCGCAGCCCTGAACCGCACCGTGCCAATTGGCCGAAGAGCATCGCGCAGGAATTCTTCCTCGCGGCTCCAAAGGAGTTTTACCGGGCGGCCTGCCGCCTTGGACAGCAGGATCGCCTGCGGATAGGGATTTGCCGTCTGATAGAGGAAATGTCGGCCGAAGAAGCCCCCGAGCATCGGGGAATGAACAATGACCTTGTCCGCAGATATCCCGGCCACCTTCGCGGCATCGGCCTGGAACATCTCGGGAGCCTGGTTCGGGACCCACATTTCCAGCGTCCCGTCGTCATTCCAGCGCACAAGCGCAGAGGGCGGCTCAAGCTGACCGTGAGCCAGATAGGGGGCGTCATAGGCGGCTTCGATCACCTTGGCGGATGATGCTAGCGCGGCATCGGCATCTCCTTCGGCTTCAAACGCGATCCCTTGACCAGCTGTCGCCTTGAGCATTTCCTTGTGCGCTTCGGAGGAGAAGGTGTCCGGCATGGCGCGAGCGGTACCTGCGGGAGCTTCTGTCCACTCGACTTCCAGCTTCTCAACGGCCATCCGGGCGCGCCACCAGCTGTCGGCCAGAACCGCAACGGCACCGGGTAATTTGTGAAGGGAATGCACGCCTGGCATCGCCGCGACGTCTGCCTCATTGGCGAATGCGCCAGGTTGCTGGCCAAGACGTGGCGCATGTTGTACCGCACCGTAGAGCATATCATCGACCGAAAGATCGATCGCGTATTGCGCCCGTCCCGTGGACTTGTCGAGAACGTCCAGCCTGTCGTGCGGCTTTCCGATCCAGCGGAATTCATCCTTCGACCGCAATTCGACTGTTTCCGGCACCGGAAGTTTCGCCGCAGCTGTCGCAAGGTCTCCATAGGGGATCGATTGCCCGGAGGCCGCATGAACCACTTTCCCGGGTTCGGTCGTGAGGGTTTCAATCGGCACGCCAAGGCGATCAGAGGCGGCTTGCAGCAGCATCTGACGGGCAGTCGCACCAAGCTTGCGCATGGCGTCATAGCTCATGCGCACGGACATGCTGCCGCCGGTAAAGCGAATTTGCCCGCCGATCAGCAGGTAGTCCGGTCCCGGGGGCGCCGTTTCAACTTGAAAGTTGCCCGGTTCTACATCCAGTTCCTCACCGACGATCTGGGCCATCGCGGTGTAGATACCCTGCCCGCCTTCCACAAAAGCGCTGCGGAATTTCACCGTGCTGTCGGCCAGAATTTCCAGGAAGGCATCGATCCTGGTACCCGGCGTGGCCTGGCCGGCCTGCGCAATCGCCCGCCCGGTTCCAGCAGGAAGAGATACGGTCAGAACCAGCGCGCTGATAGAACCGGCGAGAAAGCCACGGCGCGAGACGTTCAGCGGGCGCGCTGTGTTTATGTCGGCGCGCGTGAAACCGGAATTTTCTTCAATTTTCATGGGAGCGCCTCCTTAAGCTTCAGCGGCCTGACGCACGGCTTTCGAAATCGCATTGTAAGTGCCGCATCGGCACAGATTGGTCATTGCTGCGGCAATGTCGTCTTCCGAGGGGCTCGCGTTTTCCTTGAGAAGGGACGTGGCAGCCATGACCTGGCCAGACTGGCAATAGCCACATTGCGGCACCTGGTTTTCCACCCAGGCGTCGACCACTTTCCTCCCGATCGGATCTTGTTCAATTGCTTCGATTGTCGTGATCTCGGAACCGGCGACACTTTCGACCGGGGTGACACAGGTACGGGTCGCGTAACCGTCGACAAGCACCGTGCAGGCTCCGCATTGAGCAAGGCCACATCCGTATTTGGTACCGGTCATTCCGAGCGTGTCCCGCAATACCCACAGCAGCGGGGTGTCGGGTTCAACGTCAACCTCGTGCCGGGATCCATTGATGTTCAGTTCCATGGTGCCTCTCCTCGAGCTTTCATGAAGGCGTGCCGACGGCTGATTGCGCAACGCGGCATCATGCTTGCGTCCGTTTCGCTTCAGGCAGCGTCATGCCCGGCGCGTCACGGGTAATATGAAGTCATCAGGCCGGGGGATTAAGGCGCGTCTCTTGAAACGAGTTATGATCTGACCTCATGAAACGAACCGGGCGAACCAACTGAATGTCCCTGGCCTGCACACAGCGACAGCCCGCTGACAAAGCAGGCAAGGTCTGGTCATTGAGCGATGTCGAGGGCGCTTCTGCCGCCGGCGTCACACTGTCGGTCGGGTCCCACGACGACTGACGAACAGCATGGCTGCAACGCCGATCAGGCTGCTGACGGTGCTGACAATGACCGCCCCATGCCAGCCGGCAAAAAAGCCCTCGACCGTCGGTTCTGCAATCAGAAGGGAGACAAGTGCAATGCCGATGGCCGAACCGAGGTAGCGGGCCGTGTTGTTGGCGGCGGACCCCATGGCACTGCGTTCTGGGGGGACCGTCTGCACAGCTTCGTGGCCCAGGGAAGCGTTCAGGACGCCATTGGCCAGCCCGGCGATGAACAGACCGGGAAGAACGGCTGCCCATGTCTTATCGGCATCAGCGGCAATCAGCAGGAACTGGGCAAGTGCACAACCGAGAATGGCCCAGATAACCCTTTGTCGAGACGTGAACCGGTCCGGCAGCAGGCGTGCCGCAAGAGTGGCGATAACGGTGACCCCGGACCAGGCGACAAGAACAACGGCAGCAAACAGCGGTTCCATTCCAAGGCCGCGGACCAGAACGGTCGGAACCATGGACATAAGGGCAAGCACACCCGCGCCCGAGGCGAAGGCCGCAATTGTGGCTCCCGTGAAATTGGCATCACCGAAAAGATCCAGTGTCAGGATAGGATTTCTGACCCGTTTTTCGATCGCCACGAAAATCGCGACGAGCAGAAGACCGGAAGCCGAAAGGGTTACGACCGTCATCGCTGACCCGACCCGCGCCTCGGTCAATGCCGAAAGAAGGCACCCGAGCCCGGTCATCAGGACGGCGCTTCCTGCCAGGTCGACCTTCTGACCGCTGGGTTGGCTTTCCGGAAGGCGTGCCCGGGCCGCGAGGGCGAGCAGGGCCGAGGTCACCGCTATCAGCCAGTGTATCGCGGCCCAGCCCGAAACCCCGAGCAGGAGCGATGCGATGATCGGACCTGCGGCCACACCGCCGCCAAGTGCCGCCGCCCAGATAGCCGCTGCATGCCGGCGCGCTTCTCCCTGGTAGATCTGTCCGAGCAACCCGAGGCCACAGGCCATGATGCCGGCACTTCCAAGGCCCTGCACGATGCGCATGAGGATCAGAAACAGGCCGCTGGTGGAAAGCGCTGCGGCAACCGACGACAGAACCGTGAGCCACAGTCCGCCGGTGAACGTCATTCGTCGGCCGAGTGTGTCGCCGAGGGCGCCTGCGGTCAGCAGGCCGCAGGCCGCCCCCAGTGGCATGCCGCCCATGACCCACGCCTGACCGGCCGACGACAGGTTCAGTTCACGTGTCATCGCTTCCAGCGTCGTCAGCGGCGCGGTGAAGACGACGAGTGCAAGGAACGTCGCGAAGGCTATGATGATCAGGGCCCCGGCAGGGGGATGAGCTTCAGATGTCACTGTCTTTCCGGTCTCGATGGGATGTCTCCCGGATCACCTTGTGGCGGATCCAGATGGTTCCGTCGTCGAATGTGCTGGAGGAAATGAGTTCGAGCCTGCGTGCATCACGCGGTTGCGTATGCTCGTAAATGGCTGGAATGCCACTCTGTCCATCAATAACCGGGAAGACGAGTGTGCTGGTTTCATCGATCATGTCGGCTGCCAGAAACGCGCCGTTGAGAGTACCGCCACCTTCCAGCAACAGACGCCGGCAATCGAAGGCTTTCGAAATCCTTGTCAGCGCACCGGACAGGTCGGTTCCCTCCGCACCGGCAAAGAAAACGGATATGCCGCGCGCGTACAGGTCCTGGACGTGGTCGTCCGCAACTCTATCCGACAGCACGATCACGAGATGATCGCCATCGAGGTCTCCGGTTTCGGGGCGTAGACGCCCGGTGCGGTCAAAGCAGATCGCGACCTTGTTTCCAGAAGAGCCGGCTATGAGATCCGGACGCGAACCCGGACCTGCAGAGACGCGGGGTTCAGCTGAGGCAATGAAATCTTCCATTGTGCGCCGACCGACAATCCAGCCGTCGCTGTCCAGACGTTCGGCAGCGCTTTCATAGGCTGTCATGACTTCTTCCTCGCTGACCGGCCAGCGACCGGGAAGAAGGCGGCCGTCGAGAGAGGTGATCATGTGGCAGATGATGAAGGGGCGTTGCATCTGATGCGTTGCTTCCGGTTTCAAGGCGCTTGGGAGGCAAGTCGAATTTGGAGCTGACACAATACCCCGCAGACCGGATGGAAAATATGCCCTGAGCCCAGCTTGCACTGATGAGAAGGACTCATGAAACAAGCCGGATTTCGTTGACGGAATTGGCTCAACACCAGCTTCAATCGAACACAGGGGTAAATACAACCATACCGATGTATGAGCGATGAGACCTGCCGTACAATGGTTCCACGGTGCCCTTTCCCGCAGGCTGATGACGTCACCGCAGGCACCGCCTGCATCAGCTACGGGGAACAACATGTCCATGAAATCTGTCACGCGACGCTTCGTTCTTGAAGGACTGGCATCGGCCCCCGCGATCGGCGGGGCCGTATCCATCGTTATGCAACCGACCCCCGCCACGGCGGAAGAAATCAGGGGAACAAGCCAGATGACCGCGCAATTCGTTACCACTGCAGACGGCACCGAAATCTTTTACAAGGATTGGGGTCCGAAAAATGCCCAGCCGATCCTGTTTCACCACGGCTGGCCGCTTTCTGCCGATGACTGGGACGCCCAGATGATGTTCTTTCTGGCGAAGGGGTACCGGGTGCTGGCTCACGACCGGCGCGGCCACGGCCGCTCGACCCAGACCTTCGACGGCAACGAGATGGACACTTACGCCGATGACGTGAAGGCGCTGGTGGAAGCGCTGGACCTGCAAAACGTCATCCACGTCGGCCACAGTACCGGCGGTGGCGAGGTGGCCCGCTACCTCGGCCGTCACGGTACTGCCCGTGCTTCCAAGGCCGTGCTGCTGGGCGCTGTACCTCCGCTGATGGTCAAGACGGCGGCCAATCCGGGCGGTCTGCCGCTGGAAGTGTTCGACGGTTTCCGGGAAACCTTTCTGGCCAACCGTTCTCAGTTCTTCCACGATATTCCGGCAGGCCCGTTCTACGGTTTCAACCGGCCGGGTGCCGTCGTCAGCCAGGGCATCGTCGACAATTGGTGGCGCCAGGGCATGATGGGGGGAGCAAAGGCTCATTACGATTGCATCAAGGCGTTTTCCCAGACCGACTTTACGGAAGATCTGAAAAAAATCGATATCCCGGTTCTGGTCATGCATGGCGACGACGACCAGATCGTCCCGATCGGGGCCTCGGCGCTGGAAAGCATCAAGCTGCTGCCGAAGGGCACGCTGAAGGTCTATGAGGGGCTGCCGCACGGCCTTGCAACCACCCATCCGGACATCGTCAATCCCGATCTTCTGGAGTTCTTCGTCCAGCCGGCGTGAGGACTCGGTTTCAGCCAGATAAACGGGAGGACGGCAGCGTCCTCCCAATCATGTTTGCACCGCTGCAGAGGCAACGGGCAGCTCCACCTGGAACCGTGCACCGCCGAGCGGTGAACCGTCCGCCAGGATCCTGCCGCCATGACCTTCCACGATATTGCGGCAGATGGACAGGCCGATGCCAAGTCCGGTCTGTTTGGTGGTGTAGAAGCTTTCGAATATTCGCTCGCGCATCTCCGCCGGAATGCCGGCACCGGTATCTTCCACGCGGATGACAACCCTGTTGTCCACCTGCGAGGTCGTGACTTCGATCAGCGGGAAGGGAATGTTCTTGCGGGCAAGTTCCTGGACGGCGTTGAGAATGAGATTGACCACCACCTGCTGGATCTGCACCCGGTCGACGAGGACATCCGGCAGGCCGTCCTTCAGCGCGGTTCGTGTATTTGTGCCGTGGGCTTGCAGCTCGTGGGAAAGAAAAACCAGAGCCTCCTCGATGATCCGATTGACTGATGCTGCAAGCTGCTGGGTCTCCCGCTTGGTGGCCATGGAGCGGATCCGGGACACGATGTCGGCCGCGCGCCTGGCATCGCAGACCATCGCCTCGTTGATGGCCATCAGTTCCTCAAGATCGGGGTCGGGCCGCTTCAGCCAGCGGCCGGCAGCTGACCCGTTTGCGGCGATTGCCGCCAGTGGTTGGTTGACCTCATGGGCGATGGAGGCTGCCAGTTCTCCGAGCACCGAAAGCCGGGAAGCATGCGCGAACTCGGCCTGAAGCTTTTGCAGGGCGGACTTTGCCTCGACTTCATCCGTGATGTCGACGAGCCCGACAAGCGTCATCTTCCTTGCCCGCAGGATCGGCGAGGCATTGACCAGGAACATCGTGTCGAACTCGCTTCCGTCGAGGCGGCAGTTCCGGGCACGGACTTCGAACGGGGTTGCCGAGGCGAAGCTGTGCTGAAGCACGGCCCGGAAGGCCTCTTCACCAGACGCTGGCCAGAAGCGGGATACTGTCTGACCTATGAGGTCCTCTGCCGTTTCCGCTCCAAGTATCTTGAGAGCGGCTGTATTGACCTCAACGATGAGGCAGCCCTCCATGGCGCGCCTGAGATCCTCCGGATGGTCGTCAAGATGAGCGCCCATGTCGGTAATGCCTCGGACATGCAAGTCGTCATAGAAGCCAAGCAAGCCCGCAGTATCGAGCTGGAACAAGGCCGTGGACATGGCCTGGAAAAGATCGCGGAAACGCAGTTCCGACTGTCTCAGTTCCTCTTCCGCCTTGACGCGGTCGGTAAGGTCAATGACACCGACCAGAACCGAGCCACGACCATGATGGCCCTCCGGCCAACACACGGTGAAGAGCGCATCGATCAGCTGCCCGTCGAGCGTCGACAGCCGGGTTTCGGTCTGCAGGTTCGGTTCACGCCGCAGGGCGGCCAGCAAGGATCGGGCATAGATGGTCCGGCTTTCCTGCGGCCAGAATGGTGAGATGTTCCGGCCGATCATGCCGTCCCGGTCCTTGCCCCCGAACAGCCGCACTGTCGCATCATTGACATCCAGGATCGTCGTGCGGGCAATGGCCTCGTCGATAAACTCGGGATGGTTTTGAAAATAGGCCGCGAAATCGGTGACGCCGGATTGTAGCAGGCCGCCGATCATCTGGCGGACTTCGGTGAAGTCCAGTTCCCAGAACGAGGCGGCCATCGCCTGGAACACGTTGGTATACTGGTGGGTGAGTGTGCGGACGGAGATTTCCGCATCACTCAACGCGGTGATGTCGCGTCCGTATTCGATGATCCACTCGGACTGCCCGTCTGCCGCAGGCACCATCGCCCAGGTCGTTTCGACGGTGAGAGTGTTGCCGGAGGCGGTGGTGCGTTCCAGATCACCGTCCCAGGCCCGGTGCGTTGCGAAAGTCTGCTGCAGGGCCTGGACGGGTTGAGGATGCCGGCTTTGCAGCAGTGTGTTCAGCTCCTGCCCGAGTACTTGAGCCGATGTCCAGCCATAGAGCGTTTCGCTCGCCCGGTTCCAGTAGGCGATACGCCAGGTTCCGTCACACAGGACGACGCTTTGCGGGGCATGGTCCAGAAGGGCGGTTGCTGCTGCGTCAGGGCGCTGCAAATCAGAAAGAGGGATAGGTCCTTCCAGCATGCGGCATCTCCCGTTCAGTCGGCAAGGGCCTGCTCGATCGTGTTGAGTAAGTCGTCGGTATCGAAGGGTTTCCGGAATACCGAGTAGGCTCCCGAGGCCTCCGCCCGGTCAAGCAGATTCTGCTCGGTCTTGGCGGTGATCATGATCACGGGGACCTGGCAATCCAGATCGTCTAGCCGGTCTTTCAACTCGATGCCGGACATGCCCGGCATGTGAATGTCCGTAATGATCAGATCGGTGTCGCCAAGCACCGCGCGGTTCAGGAAAAGATCGGCGGTGGCAAAGGTCGAAACGCGCATTCCCACTGAACGAAGCAGCGACGAAATGGCGTTGCGCAGCGATTCATCGTCATCGATGACCGCCACGCAGGCTGCCTCAAAGGTCATGACTGTCGAGCCTCGCCAATCCGGAGGCATCCACATGAGGGTCTTTCAGACCGAGGATCTGGGCCATGCGCACAAGGTCGGCCAGGGTTCTGGCTCTCATTTTTTTCATCATCGTTCCACGGTGGATCTTTACTGTGATTTCGCTGAGGTCGAGATCCGCTGCGACCTGCTTGTTGAGGCGTCCGGCGCAGACACGTGTCATCACCTGACGTTCGCGCGGGGTCAGGCTCTCGTACAGAGCCTGCAACTGGTCTTTTTCCCGATTGTCGGTCCGATTGCGGCTGTCGCGTTCGATTGCAATTGCCACCGCATCCAGAAGGTCCTGATCCCGAAAAGGCTTCGGCAAAAAGTCGACTGCACCCGCCTTCATCGCGCTGACGGACATCGGGATATCTCCGTGGCCGGTCATCATGATGGCCGGCATACGGATCCCGAGATCCTCCAGTTGGCGTTGAAAGTCGAGACCGCTCATGCCGGGCAGGCGCACATCGAGCAAAAGACACCCCGGAGTGTCGTTGTTGCCGGCCTCAAGAAAAGCCGCGACGGACACGTATGGCCTCGCCTCAAGACCAACTGACCGGAACAGCCGGACCAGGGCTTCGCGTAGCGAGGTGTCATCGTCGATGATGTGAACAATCGGATTGTCAGTCATGGCCAAGTCCTCGCATGGGCCCGCAGTCCGTTCAATCATACGCCAGTATGAGTGCAGCATCCTGGCAGATAATGGTTCCGGGACCCGTCTTGGCTCACCTTCTAGCCATCAGCCGGAAAGGCAAGCGATCCGGCCCTATTCGGCAAGGAGCAGAGGAGACGGACATGCTCGACAAGATTGCAGAAAATGATGCCCTGACGGCACCGACCCAATTCATCGAAACCGGTGGCAGAACTCTGGCTTACAGGTCTATCGGCAAAGGCAAGCCGATCCTGCTGGCAACGCGCTTTCGCGGCACTCTGGATCTCTGGGATCCGGCCTTCCTGAACGGGCTTGCCGAAAACGGCTTTCGTGTCATCACCTTCGACTATTCCGGCCTTGGCCTGTCCACTGGTACGCCCAGTTACAATCCCCTGGAGATGGCCGCAGATCCGCGTGATCTTATCCAGGCGCTGGGCCTGAAGGACGTGATCCTGCTCGGTTGGTCGATCGGCGGCATGGCGGCCCAGGTGGCGCTGACGCTTTATCCGCAGGAGATCAGCCACCTTGTGCTCTTGGGCTCGACACCTCCGGGCGATCTGGTGAAACCGGCAGAGCAGCTTTTTTACGATCTTGCCGGCAAGGACGTGAACGACTTCGAAGACGTGGTTGCCCTTTTCTTCGAACCGAAATCGGATTCAAGCCGTGCGGCCGCAAGCCGGTCCCAGGCACGCATCGAAGCGCGTGAGGGCGATACCAGCCCGGCAGTTCCGATAGATTTTGCACGGGCTCGCATTGCCGGTGGTCCGGCCAATCCGGCTTTCCCGGCGCCGCCGGTGATGGAGATGCTGAAGACGACCAGCGTGCCGATCCTGCATATCGGTGGAGATCACGACATCATCTTCCCGGTCGAGAACTGGTACGCGCTGAACGGGGTTCTGCCGACAGTCACACTGGTGACTTACCCCAGTGCAGGCCATGGGCCCCAGCATCAGCATCCTGAACTGACGGCGGACATCATCGCCAGTTTTGTCCGCAACGCCTGATGAAGGTTGAAACTTCGGCGCCGGCAGATTTCGGTTCGAAATTGCCGGCGCTGAAGCTCCCGGGGGCACAGATCTCATCCTGCCGCTCACGGCACGTCAGATTGGATTGTTCAATAAT
This sequence comes from Labrenzia sp. THAF191a, assembly GCF_009363335.1. Classification (GTDB taxonomy): domain Bacteria; phylum Pseudomonadota; class Alphaproteobacteria; order Rhizobiales; family Stappiaceae; genus Roseibium; species Roseibium algicola. Next base: position 830,314 of record NZ_CP045333.1, on the reverse strand, counting down.
CGATTACAATGTGATCTGATTTTGATGGCTTATAATCAGATAAGTAGACGATATCTTTTAACCAGGCCCGGACGAATAAGGAAAGGTCCGGCAAAACAGGAGAACTGAAAATGGCAAATCTCGATGTATCGGCCGCACCTGAAGGCGGCTCGTCACTCACCCGCAGTCTGGACGGCGCCGTGCCGCTCGCCGCACGCCTGCTGATCGCCCCTCTGTTTCTGCTTTCCGGCATTTCCAAACTTGGTTCTGCAGAAGCTACCATCGCCTGGATCGATGCAGCAGGCCTGCCCTTCGCAACGCTCGCCTATATCGGCGCAGTTGCGGTTGAAATCGTCGGCAGTCTGGCACTGGTCGCAGGCTATCAGACCCGTCTCGTTGCCGCAGTCATGGCACTCTTTACTGTTGCAGCAGCACTGGCCTTCCACAATCAGCTCGGTGATCAGAACCAGTTCATCCACTTCTTCAAGAACATATCGATCGCCGGTGGACTGTTGCAGATCGTAGCCTATGGCGCCGGCCGCTTTAGCGTCGATGCCCGGATCGGAACTCGACTGCAGTAATCGCGTCCCTGTAAAAACTGAAAAACGCTTCACGGCCTCCGCTCATCCCGGAGGCCGTGCGCGTTTGTGCCGGGTGCAATAGGGCGTGAAATGAACCGCAATCGCGCCCAGGCAATACTGTGCCCCCATGCGAAGAGATGTCATACTCCTGTCCATGATGCGGCGTGGAGTTCCAAAACAAGACATCTTCTTTGTCACCGCCAAAGACGGCGCGCGCATTGCCTGCGCCTCGTCAGGACGTGGGCCAACCATCGTTCGAGCCGCGCACTGGCTGACCCATATCTCCCGCGATCTTGACAGTCCCGTCTGGCAACACTGGCTTGCCGAGTTGACTGGCTTCGGACGTCTCGTGCGATACGACCTTCGCGGCTGTGGTCTTTCTTCGCGAAACGTCTCCGAGATCAGCTTCGAGGCCTGGCTGTCGGACCTGGAAGCCGTGACCGAAGCAATCGACGAACCCTTTACCCTGCTTGGCATGTCTCAGGGTGCCGCGCTTTCCATCGCTTACGCGCTTCGCCATCCGGACAAGGTGGAACGACTGGTCTTGATCGGCGGTTACGCGCGCGGACTGTTGGCTCGCGACACCAGCGACAGGGCGAGACTGGAAGCGGCCACGCTGACCAACCTGATGCGGCTGGGGTGGGGCAGGGACGATACTGCTTTCAATCAGGTTTTTACCCATCTCTTCATTCCGGACGGAACGCTTGCGCAGCACAAATGGTGGCGGTCGCTTGAGCAAGACACCGCATCTGCAGACATTGCGGCCCGGACCATGGAAACGCTGCATCGTATCGACGTCCTGAACCTGGCTTCGCGACTGAAAGTGCCGACGCTGGTGCTGCACGCAAATGGCGACGCACGCGTTCCCTTTGCTCAGGGACGCGAGCTTGCCATGACCATCCCGGATGCCAAATTCGTGCCCCTGGACAGCAACAATCACGTATTGCTGGACACGGAACCTGCGTGGAACGTTCTACTTTCTTCCTTGCGGGACTTCCTCGGCACTTCCGACGACATGGCTGTATCCGACACCGATTTCGGGCTCACCACCGCGGAGGAGCAGGTGCTGACTTTGGTGGCGAAGGGGCTAAGCAATTCGGAAATTGCGGAGCTTCTGGACAAAAGTGAAAAGACCGTGAGAAATCAGGTCTCTTCGCTCTTCGACAAGGTTGGGGTGCACACCCGTTCCGAATTGATCGTGCGCGTTCTGTCGGCACAGACGGGACAAACACCCTAGGCAACACGTCACTTTATCAAGCGCAGCGGGACATCGATCTCATGTGCGCCGGTCGGTTTTGGCGTCTGATCTCCACAGATCAAGCCGAAGAGGGACCGGAAGATGAGACAAGCAATCCAAAAAGACACCACGGCGGCAATTGCCGCGCTCGTTTTTGCGACCCTGTTCTGGTCGGGAAACTTTATTGCCGGCCGTGCGATCCGCGGTGAGATCACGCCGCTGGAACTCAACACGATCCGGTGGGGGCTTTGCCTGGCGATGATGCTGCCTTTCACGTTGCGAGGCCTGGTCTCCTATCGCCGGGAGCTTGTTGCCTCATGGCGCGTGGTCGCATTGCTTGGGATCACCGGCATCGCCGCGTTTCACACGATGGTCTACCAGGCGCTCTCGCAGACAGCCGCGGTGAACTGTCTCCTGATCCTGGCGCTGGCTCCGGTCGCGACTGTTGCCGGTGGAATGATCTGGAGCGGGTTCCGGCCGACCTTGTTTCAGATCGCCGGGCTGCTTGTGTCGCTGCTGGGTGCCTCGGTTCTGGTCCTGGCTGGCGGAAACGTCGGCGTGTCCCTTCTTCAGGTTGATACCGGCAAGGTCTGGATGCTCGGCGCGATTGTGATCTGGGCCTGGTATACGCTTTTGCTTCGCCACAAGCCGTCCGCCGTGCCGCAAAGCGTGACACTGGTGGCAAGCATTCTGGTGGCGCTTTGCGTGATGGCGGCTTTCCTCCTCGTACGCGGGGTGGAACGGCCTGAGTTCACCGAAGAGTCGCTGGTGGCTGTCGCCTATATTGCGGTTTTTGCGTCGGCGATCGGGTTTCTGCTGTGGTCCTACGGCATTGGCATCATCGGCCCGGAACGCGGCGGGCAATTTGTCCACCTGATGCCGATCTTCGGCAGCATTCTGGCAGTGCTCCTGCTGGGGGAGCAGCTGACTTTTTCACTCCTCGCAGGAGCGGCATTCGTCGTCGCCGGCATCGTACTAGTCAATCGATGACAGACACGGAACTTGGCAAAGGCCAGCCTTTGCATGGTGATGTGGTACGCGGAAAGTGACCGATTTGAAGAAGCCGAAATTTGTCCTTGACCTCAACTTAGGTTGAGGTCTTAAGAAGGCGTCCGGGTCTGCGTCCACAGGCTCATCGGCGTGCCCAAACCTGCCGCCGGTACCTCGTACTCATTACCGGATACCCAATGCACGTCAGGCACTTTCCCGACTTACTCCCGCTCCTTGCGGTTCTGATAATACTCAGTGGCTGCAGCCCTTCCGAAGAAACCTCGCATGCCAGTTTCCCGCCGCCGGCCGTGAAGACGATCACGGTGGCCGGCGAGGACATGCCGCTCAAGAAAGATTATCCGGGTCGACTGGTGCCCATTCGTCTGGCTGAAGTCAGGGCGCGGGTTTCCGGCATCGTACTGGAACGGCAATTCGAACAGGGTAGCGACGTCCACAAGGGCGACGTGTTGTTCGAAATCGACCCGGCCAAATTCGCGGCCGCCGTGGCTTCCGCAAAGGCGCAGCTTTCGCGGGCGGAAGCAGCGCTCAGCCTGGCGAACCAGCGGGCAGACCGGGTGAAGCGTCTGCTCGCGCGAAATGTCGCCAGCACGGAACAGCACGATGTTGCCCTGGCGGACCGCAAGCAGGCCCAGGCGGAAGTTGCCGTTGCCAAGGCCAATCTCCAGACCGCGGACCTTGAACTCAGCTATGCCTCGGTCCGCTCGCCGATTGACGGTCATATTGGCGCTGCGCTGGTGTCCGAAGGCGCTCTGGTTCGCCAGGAGGACGGAACGCAAATGGCGATCGTGCGGGATATCAGTTCACTCTATGTGGACTTCATCGCGCCGCTCGCGGAATTGTCCAGGGTCCGCCGCGAAATCGATGCTGGCGACATGCAGCCGGTTGAAAGCAGCAATGCCATCGAGCTGATCCTTGACGACGGCAGCACCTATGAACATCCGGGCCGACTGTTGTTTTCATCCGCCGTGGTCGATGAAACCACAGGTCAGGTCCTGCTCCGCGCCGAGTTCGAAAATCCGCAGGGCAAACTGTTGCCAGGCACCTATGTCCGCGTCCGTGTGACGGAAGGCGTCGCTCACCAGGCGGTGCTCGTTCCGCAAAGGGCCGTTCAGTGGGACACGCTGGGCCAGGCGAGCGTGATGACAGTCAGGGACGGCAAGGCGGCCGCACAGCCTATCCTGACAAGTCGTTCCGTCGGCAACCGTTGGCTCGTCACCCAGGGGCTGAAATCGGGCGATCAGGTGATCGTCGACGGTCTCGATCGTGCAATGCCCGGTCAGCCCGTCTCGGCCGCTCCGGCAGAGGCGGCTGCAGAAAAGGCCGCCGAACGCGGCACGGTATCAGACTGCAGTGCCGCAGAACCGTGCGATATCCCGAGCTAGAACAGGTCCTTCCAAATGCCGCAGTATTTCATCGAACGGCCCGTTTTTGCCTGGGTCATCGCACTTGCCATTGCCCTGGCAGGTGCGATCGCAATTCCGTTCCTGCCCATCTCGCAATATCCGAACGTGGCACCAACCACGATTGCGGTGACAACCAGTTATCCCGGCGCCACACCGGAAAATCTCTATGACAGTGTCACCAAGCTCATCGAACAGGAGATGAACGGCGCGACGGGGATGCTCTATTTCGATTCCGTCAGCGATGCGCAAGGCAGCGTGACCATCAACATCACGTTCGAAGCGGGCACCGATCCGCAGGTCGCGACCGTGGATGTGCAGAACCGGATCAGCCGTGTGGAGGCGCGCCTGCCGCCTTCGGTTCGCCAGCAAGGGGTGCGGGTCGAGGAAACCAGCAGCTCCTTTCTGCTCTTTGTCGGCCTTGTCTCGACGGATGGCCGTTTGAACGCTGTCGACCTGGGCGAATTCGCAGCCAGGAATGTCATTGATGAATTGCGGCGTCTGCCTGGTGTCGGCAAGGCGCAACTGTTCGCGACAGAACGGGCGATGCGCGTCTGGATCGACACGAAAAAGCTCGTCGGCCTCAACCTGACAGCCAGGGACGTGACTGGCGCGATTGCTGGACAGAACGCCCAGGTGTCGTCCGGCAGCATTGGAGCCCAGCCGAGTGCAGCTGGCCAGGAGATTACGGCCACCGTCTCGACCACGGGTCAGTTGTCGACCACCGATGAGTTTGCGGAAATCGTACTGCGGGCCAACCCCGACGGATCTGTGGTGCGCCTCGGAGACGTGGCGCGCGTGGAATTCGGCGCGCAAAGCTATGCGATCTCCTCGAGTATCAACGGTCAGGAAGCCGCGATGATCGGCATCCAGCTGAATGCGAGTGGAAACGCGCTGGTGACCGCCGACGCTGTCAAGTCGAGGATGGCGGAACTGGCGGCAAACTTTCCCCAGGGCGTCAGTTTCGAGATCCCTTATGACACGACGCCCTTTGTTTCGATTTCCATCGAGAAGGTCATTCACACGCTGATCGAGGCGGTGGTGCTGGTCTTCGTCATCATGTTCCTGTTCCTGCAGAACCTCCGCTACACGCTGATCCCGTCGCTTGTCGTGCCGATCGCCTTGCTGGGAACATGTGCCGCGCTGCAGGTTTTCGGGTTCTCGATCAACGTGTTGACCATGTTCGCAATGGTGCTTGCGATCGGTATCCTGGTCGATGATGCGATCGTGGTTGTCGAAAACGTCGAGCGCATCATGGCCGAGGAAGGCCTTCCGCCGAAAGAGGCAACCGTCAAGGCGATGAAGCAGATCACGGGCGCCGTCATCGGCATCACGGTCGTCCTGATTGCGGTGTTTGTGCCGATGGCGTTCTTTCCCGGGGCGATCGGGATCATCTACAAGCAGTTCTCCGTGACGATCGTCATGTCGATGGTGTTTTCGGCCTTCATGGCTTTGACCCTTACGCCGGCGCTGTGCGCGACGATCCTCAAGCCTATCCCTGAAGGCCATGCCCATCAAAAGAACTGGTTCTTCCGTGGGTTCGACTGGTTGATCGGCAAGACGACGAATGGCTACGGCCGCGTCGTCGGCGGGGCGGTGAATCGCAACTACCGCATGATGGTGATCTACATGGCGATCCTGGCGGGCCTGGGTTACACCTATGTTCGCCTGCCTTCCGGCTTTCTGCCGGTGGAAGACCAGGGATACGCTATCGCCGCAACGCAATTGCCGGCCGGGTCTACCGCGCAACGGACCGCCGGTGTTCTCGATCAGGTCGATGACTTCTTCATGAACAGGTCAGGCGTCAGGAAAATCGTCTCGATCCTGGGCTTCGGGTTCAACGGCAACGGCCAGAATGCGGGGATCTCCTTCGCAACCTACGAGGACTGGTCGGAAAGAGGACCGGGGGATTCCTCCGAAGCAATCGTCGGTTCGGCCCTGGGAGCACTTGCCGGCATTCCGGAAGGCTCCGTGTTCACCCTGACGCCGCCGCCCATTGCAGCGCTTGGCAATGCCAGCGGGTTCAGTTTCCGTTTGCAGGACCGTGCCAATCACGGAAATGATGCGCTTGTGCAGGCTGCCAACGCCCTGTTGGGCATGGCCTGGCAAAGCCCGATCCTGCAATACCCTTACATCGAAGGCCTGCCGCCTGCTCCGCAGATCATGCTCGATATCGATCGCCGGCAGGCAAACGCCTACGGGGTCGCCTTCGATGAAATCAATGCGGTACTGTCCACGTCGATCGGATCGAGCTATGTCGCGGACTTTCCGAACGCTGGCCGGATGCAACGTGTCATCGTTCAGGCAGAAGCGGCCGAGCGGATGGACGTTGCGAGCCTGCTTGATCTGAACGCCCGCAACAGCCGCGGCGAGATGGTGCCGCTCTCCGCCTTCGCGAGTGCGCGCTGGGAACTGGGGCCGACGCAAGTGGTCGGGTACAACGGTCTCCAGGCGATCAAGATCAGCGGCAGTCCTGCGCCCGGCCACACAAGTGGCGAGGCGATGGCTGAAATGGAACGGCTTTTCCAGTCTTTGCCGCATGGTTTCGGCTACGAATGGACGGGCTTGTCGTACCAGGAAAAGGCTTCAGGCAACGCAGCTCCCTTCCTGCTCGGTCTGTCGCTCGTCTTCGTGTTCCTGTGCCTTGCCGCGCTTTACGAAAGCTGGTCGGTTCCAATCGCCGTCATGCTTGTCGTTCCGCTTGGCGCCGTCGGGGCCATCGTTGCGGTCACCATGCGAGACCTGCCCAACGACATCTATTTCACGGTGGGGCTGATCACGATCATCGGACTGTCTGCCAAGAACGCCATCCTGATCATCGAGTTCGCACGGGATCTCAGGAACGAGGGGCGTTCTCTGCTGGAAGCGACGGTCGAAGCGTCGAAACTGCGCTTCCGGCCGATCCTGATGACGTCTTTCGCCTTCATTCTCGGCGTGGTTCCGCTTGCTTTTGCGACAGGTGCGAGTTCGGCCAGCCAGCGAGCAATCGGTACGGGTGTTCTTGGGGGAATGATATCGGCAACGGTGCTTGCGGTGCTTCTGGTGCCGACATTCTACGTCGTCGTTTCGAAGCTCTTCGGCCGCAGGTCCAGGGCCGCCGATTCCACTCCCCGGAGTGCCGAAGATGAGGAATTGCCTGACGGGAACAGCCGGCAGTCGGCGTGAATACGTGAACGTCCTCCAACCGTTGGTGAACAGCACAGGGGACGTCAGTCGCAGGCGTCGGAAAACGGACATTCTCCGAGGCATGGCAGCCGGGCCCTTGGGCCCGGCTGGCGGTTGGTCAGCCGGTGTAGTCTTCGTCCGAGACCTTCTCCATCCAGGTGACGGGAGAGCCGCCGATACTTTCCTGAATGGCGATGTGGCTCATGGCTGTGTCGGGTGCGGCACCGTGCCAATGCTTTTCTCCGGCCGGGAACCAGACGACGTCACCCTGGGAAATCTCTTCCACGGGGCCGCCTTCGCGCTGAACCCGGCCACGGCCGAAGGTTACGATCAGCGTCTGTCCGGCCGGATGGGTGTGCCAGGCCGTGCGTGCGCCGGGTTCGAAGGTGACATGGGCACCGCCGGTCCGGCCGGGTTCTTCTGCCTGGAAAAGCGGGTCGATGCGCACAGTGCCAGTGAACCAGTCGTCTGGCCCCTTGACGGACGAAGCAGTCCCGGAACGGATGATTTTCATTTTCAACTCCCTGATGCTTGTTGCGCGGTCAGCCGCGCAGCTTTTCAAAACGGTAAGTTAAGGCAGGCCCCCCGGGTTGGCTGTAGGCCAACTCGGCGGTGACCATGGCAAAAGGCTCCGCGAAGCGGGCCGTGCGAAGCGGACCGGCTTCAAGAGGATCGAAACCGATGTCCCGGATCAGGAGACCGGCAACTTCCTTCGCACCGGCATCGTCCCCGTAAACCAGGACTTGCGGCCTCGGTGTCCGTTCCTTTTGCGAAAAAACCGGCATGAATGCCTCGGAGGGAACCGTGTTGAAACAGGAAACCCAGCGGGCCTGCGGCCGCATGGCGGCCAGCTCTTCGGCTCCGGACGACTGGATACCGACCACCAGATCCGTGTTCGTCGGATCAAGGGGCACGCAGCAGTTCAGGACCACGGCTCCGGATAGATCGCCGGCTTGCGCGAGGACGTCGTCCACCCGCGACCAGTGAACGGCCAGCAGCAGCGCGTCCGCGTTCTCGACCGCGTCCGCCACCGACCAGTGCGAGGCGCCAGCCGCCTGGGCGAGACGCTCGAGCTTCGAGCGGCTGCGGGAATAGGCGAAGGTCACATCATGGCCGCAACGCGCCCAGAGCTGTCCGAGCTTTGCGCCCATCAGACCCGACCCCAGAATGCCTATCTTCATGTCTCAGTTCCGATCTTTCGTGCGGCAACGCCGGCTCCGGCGGGAACCGGTCACTGCGCGCGTTTTTCGAACACGGCCTTGGCAACCGGCAAAGCCGAAAACACTTTCGGCCAACCGGCATAGAATGCCAGGTGAGAAAGCATGGCACCGGCTTCTTCCTGTGTCAGGCCATTGTCCATGGCGCGGTTGAGGTGGAATGTCATCTGTTCGGGCTGACCGGCTGCAATCAAGGCGGCCACCGTCACGAGGCTCCGGTCGCGGGGCGCGAGATCTGGACGCAGCCAGAGATCGCGGAACAGCAGCTCACGCGTGTTGTCCACGACACCCATGCTCACATCCGCATAGTTGCCGCGTACGAGGTTTTCACGGGCAGCTTCGGCCTCTTCGTTGAGCGGTAGCAGGTCCGGGTCGGAGGCCGAGAGGTCTTCGATGGTGATCTCCCTTTCCTCGAACACCGGCGCGGCTGCTTCGGCGGCCGCGGTGGCATTGCCCCAGCCTGTATAGAAGGCGAGGTGGGTGATGGTTTCGGAGATCTCTGCCGGGGTAACGCCTGAATCGAGAGCCAACGATACATGGCTTGCAAGATTTCCGGTCTCGTGCCGCGTCATGAGGGCGGCAAAGGTGACCAGTGCCCGGTCTCTCTTGGAAAGGCCTGCCCCGTTCCATTCCGCACCGAAGAGATCGTCCTTCGCATAGGCTTCAAGTGCCGGGGCAACGCGGCCAACGGCTGCAGGCAAGGTTCCTGCCGCGTCCTGAGCGGCTGCAGTCGTGGCCATCAACGCCAGACCAGCTGCGGTGAGAATGGATTTCATCGGGAGCTCCCTTTCGGCAAGTGGGCAATTACCCTGCTAATCTGGAGCGCAAAAAACGTATCTTAATAACCGGGTCTTTCAAGCCACTCATGACGTCACCTCATGAGTGGGCTCAACCACGATCCCGCAGGGCATCCAGGACGACCTGGAAGGCGAACGAGGGCTTTTGCCGGCTGGGGTAATAAAGGTGAAAACCGGGAAACGACGGGCTGAAGTCATAAAGACATGTGCGCAAGGTTCCGGCCGCAAGATGCTCCTGCGCCAGCCTTTCGGGGACCAGTGCCAGTCCATGACCGTCCACGGCCGCACGCATGACCGGGTTGATCGTATTGAAGCAGGCCTGTCCTTTTACCTTCACCCGGATTTCGTTGCCGTCCTTGTCTTCGAACTCCCAGGCATAGAGTGCGCCATGGGTGGAAAGCCGCAGGTTGATGCAACTATGGTCCGCGAGATCCTGAGGCGTTTCCGGCTCGCGAACCCTGTCCAGATAGTCGGGTGATCCGACACAGACCATGCGCTCGTCCGGACCGATACGCATCGAGATCATGCCCTCGCTGACCTGTTCGCCATAACGCACACCCGCGTCACATTGGGAATCGGCAAGGTCCGTGTAGCCGTAGTCCATGACGAACTCGACATTGACCAGCGGATGGGCCTTGAGAACCGGAGACAGCTTCGGCCAGAGGAGGCTTTCTATGGCGTATTCTGTGGCGACGATCCTCACTGTCCCTGTGGGCTGGTCACGTGCATCGTTGAGTGCCTGAAGCCTGGCCTCGATCTTTTCAAGGCATGGTGTCAGGGTAGCCAGAAGGTCTTCGCCTTCGATCGTGGGAGCGACGGAACGGGTCGTCCGCGTCAAAAGCCTCAGGCCCAGGCGTTGCTCCAGTCCCTTGATCGTGTGGCTCAGGGCGGACTGAGACACGTTCAACCGCGCTGCGGCCCGCGTGAAACTGCGTTCCTCCGCAACAGCCGCAAGCGCGATGAGATCATTGATATTTTCTCGGAGCATGTGGGAGGTCCCGTTCTGATCATCCAGAATCATCACTGTCTCTCCCACATATATGTGCCGGGCTCATGAGGTCCATCGATTATGCAATCAGGGATCAAGCCGGATCAGCCTGTCTTCAGAAGCCCCTTCCCGCCGGGGAGACCGGTTTGTGGTGATTGCATAGATCACCCCATCCGACACAAGCACGTCCCGGATACGTTCTCCCGCCCGGTAGGCCTCGGATACCCGGCCTTCGGTGGTCACTTCCAGAATGCCGTTCACTCTCAAGCCCGCAAGAAGCAGCCGGTCACCGTCCGAGGTCAGGCCTGAAGGCGCCCAGGTGCTCTGGCCCGAATGCGCCAGTGGTGCGAGCAGGCCGTCGCGGGTTTCATCGCCCTGGATCAGCGGCCAGCCGTAGTTGCCGCCCCGCTCAATCCGGTTCACCTCGTCATGGCCGGACTGGCCGTGCTCGGCTGCGAAGAGCTGCCCGGAGGCGTCCCAGGCAAGGCCCTGGGGATTGCGATGGCCGAGCGACCAGACCGGTGAACCCGCGAACGGATTGTCCGAGGGGTTTTCGCCGTCCGGCGTGACGCGCAATATCTTCCCGGCAAGGCTGCCGAGGTCTTGCGGACGCTCCCTGTTTTCGGTCCAACCGGTGGTGACATAGAGCATGCCGTCGGGACCGAAGGCCACGCGTCCGCCGTTGTAAAGCGGGTGGCCCGGAATGGCGTCGACCAGCACCCGGGTCTCTTTCCATCGATCCCCGAGGCGTTCGGCCTCGATGACACGGTTCATCCGGGCATCCGGGGTGCCATAGTGCTGGTAGAGCACGATGCGGCCGGTGTCCGGGAAGTCCGGACTAATGGCCAGACCAAGCAGGCCGCCGCCGCGGTCATCCAGGATCGGCTGACTGGTCTCCACGGGAAAACGCGTGAAGGAACCCTCGGCAAGAATGCCGACTGTTCCACTCTTCTCCGTCACATAGATCTTGCCGCCATGGGCTTCGATATCCCAGGGATAGTTGAGGCCGTTCAGCACGGTGTCCGCTGCAGAGACGGACACCGGCATCAGCATCGCAAACAAGACACCACAAAAGTGGACGGCAAGCTTACTGGCCATATTCTTCTTCCGTCACATGATCGCCCCAGGCAACGGCGGACCCGTCAACCGTCGCCTGAATTGCGTAATGGGAAACGGCCGTGGTGTCGGTCGCGCCGTGCCAATGCTCGACATCAGGCGGGCACCAGACCACATCACCGGCCTGCATGATCTGCTTTTCCTGGCCGCGCTCCTGCACCCAGCCGGTCCCCGATGTCACGACCAGCATCTGGCCCGCAGGATGCGTGTGCCAGGCGGAGCGGGCTCCGGGCAGAAACGTGACGTGACCGGCGCTGACATCGTTCATGACAGGCGGGAAAACAGGGGCGACATAGGCTGTACCGGTAAAATAGTCACCGCTTCCCAATTGGCCCGCCAGGGTTTCGGAGCGGGTTATTTCCATGGATTGTGCAAATGCAGCCGGAGCCGCAAGAACGAGTGCGAGCGTTGCAAGAGTGCGTTTCATCTCAGGTCGTCTCCATCAGTCGTGAGGCGGCCTTTCGGCCTTCCTCAAGAACGTAGGCAAGACGCACGCGTGGATAATGGTGGCTCTGTCGGAAGCAGTCATGAGGATCACTCATGAACCCGGTGGAGCTGTCCGTCTGTCCACGAGCTCCACTCCTGCCGGTGTTATCCGGCCGCTGATTAATGAGTGCTGCTCATGAGAGGCAGTACCTGGAAGGGGCTTAATCCCTGTCGGTCTGACGCCTAGATTGGGAGCAACCGATCGGAGGAACCCCGCAATGCCCGCTTTCAGGTCAAGAATGCTCTCGTTGGCACTGACGCTGTTTTGCGCCGGGGCGGGGGCATCCGGAAACGCAACCGAATCATCGAACGAGGCTCGCATGATCCGCATCAAGGTGATCGTAGAAGACGTGGTGCTTCCGGCCACGCTCGACGATACGCGCGCAGGCAGGGACTTCGCGGCCCTGTTGCCGCTCGACCTGACCCTGACCGACTATCACGGGACAGAAAAGGTCGCGGACCTGCCACGCAAGCTCGATATCTCCGAAGCCCCGGCAAGCTACACGCCCAAAAAGGGTGACATCACGCACTATGCGCCCTGGGGAAACATCGCGATCTTCTACAAGCCGTTTCAGAATTCCCGGGGCCTCGTGAGGCTCGGTGCATTCGACGGGTCGATCGATGCCCTTCTGGGTGATCGACCGCTTTCGGTCCGCATCGAAGCGGCCGACTGACACGACGCAAAATCGGGAAACTCTGGAACGGGCTGTCCACCTGTCGGGATTGCCCGACTGCAGGTGTCTTCATTTTCGACACCTTCGAAAACGCTTTCGCTTCGGCAGAACAATCTGGCTGGACCCGGTGAACCGGGCCAGTCCTCTGCCTGAACAAGAACACTCAGAACCCAAGGAGACTATCATGTCCGACAACATCAATGGAAAAGTCGTCATCATTACCGGAGCCTCCTCCGGCATCGGCGAAGCAACCGCGAAGCTGCTGGCCAGCAAGGGGGCGAAGGTCGTGCTGGGTGCACGGCGCACCGACAAGCTCGAAACCATCGCGAACGAGATCAAGGCTGCTGGCGGCGAAGCCGTCTATCAGGCGCTGGACGTCACCGTACCGGCTGAAAACGAGGCTATCGTCAAACTGGCGAAGGACACTTACGGAAAACTCGACGTCATTTTCCTGAATGCGGGGCTCATGCCGTCCTCGCCGATTTCCGCACTCAAGACGAACGAGTGGGAGCAGATGGTCGACGTCAACGTCAAGGGCGTGCTGAACGGTGTAGCAGCCGTCATGCCGACCTTTGCCGAACAGAAGTCCGGCCATGTCATCGCGACCTCTTCCGTTGCAGGTCTGAAGGCTTATCCCGGCGGTGCGGTCTATTGCGGCACCAAGTGGTTCGTGCGCTCGTTCATGGAAGTCCTGCGGATGGAATCTGCCATGGAAGGCACCAACATCCGTACGGCAACCATCTACCCGGCGGCAATCAACACCGAACTTCTGAACACGATCAGCGACAAGGGCAGTTCCGAAGCGTTCCAGGCCCTTTACGACCAGTACGGTATCTCCGCCGACCGGATCGCGGCGGTCGTCGAGTTTGCAGTGTCGCTGCCGGAGGACACGACGGTCAACGAATTCACCGTCGGTCCGGCCAATCAGCCCTGGTAAGACCCGGTGGAATGGGCGGTGGCGGCGGCAAACATTGCGCTGCCGTCACCGGTCCGCATGCGGTTAAAAACCATGTGCTTCCAACGAAGCATCGATGCGGGCACGCCATTGCGGGTCTTTGAAGGGAAAAGCCTCCAGAAACATTTGCCTGGTCGCGTCGGCACGTCGGGACTGCACATCTTTCGCCCAACGCTCGGCCCGTTCGGTTTGTCCGGCCAGGGTTGCAAATGAAACGACGATCATGCTGACAAGGTAGTGGGCTCCTGGTGTCAGCGCACTGCGTTCGGCCATTTCGGCAGCCTCGGCAAGCCTGTGCTGATGCAGGAAACCCATGGCCTGCGTACCGAATGTTCCGTAGGCCAGCGGGTCAAGAGGGCTTAGGCGGTAGGAAAGACGGCCGCGCGAAATCGCCTCTTCCGCGTTTCCCGACAACCCCTGAAGAAAGCCGAGCGCATAGTGTCCTTGCGCGTAATTCGGGTTGAGGGACACGGCACGCTCGATGTGCACGATGCCGGTATCCAGCTCACCATCCAGCCAGAATGTCCGTCCCCAGACATAATTCGAAAACGGATCGAAGGAATCCGCTTCCATCGCTTTTGCCGCATGGGCCTTTGCCTGTGTGAGGGCCGCCTCTCGGTCGCGGTCGTAGTGTGCAAATGCGTCTTGGAACCGGGTGAACGACAGGCCAGCATGCGCACGGGCGAACTTGGGATCGAGTTCGACGGCCCTGCGGAAATGCGTTGCGGCTACCGCATTGGCATTCGCGTTGAAGCGGTACATCTGCTGCAGGCCGAGGTGATAGGACGACCAGGCGTCGAGCTGGTCCGTCCCCGTTTTCTGGGCGTGGGCAGCTTCGAGCGCATGAATTCTGAGATCAATTTCTGCAGTGATCGCGCTCGCGATGACAGCCCGCGCATGAAGGAGATCATCTTTCGCAAGCAGGTACCGTTCCGCCCAGACGACGGTGTTGCAGTCCGTGTCGAGCAACTGAACCGTTGCCGCAAAGTGCGTACCGTCTCTTTCAAGCTGACCGAACAGAAGGTAGCGGGCATCCAGGGCTGCGCCGACCGTCTCCGCCTTTGCCTCCGGCAGGGACCGAAAGCGAAATGTCGTGCCACGTGAAATGACGGTCAGCCAGCGCAAGCGCGATAGTTGCAGGATGAGTTCGTGCGGCAAGGCTTCGGCCAGAAGCTGAAGATCCGGATCTGGTTCGTAGGTCTGAAGTGGCAGGATGCCGATCGAGGGCGGGCTTCGCTCTGCGCGCGCAGGGCCTGCCTGCCCGAAAGTGACACTTCCCAGAAAGCGAAAACCTTTTCCATGAACGGTGCGCACCAGCCGTTGTTCGCGCCCAGCATCACCGATGGCGGCACGCACGGCGCTGATGCGGCTGTCGATTGCGGCGTCGGAGATGGGCCGACCATCCCAGATGCTTTCGACGATCTCGTCACGTGTCGTCAGCCGATCGCCGTTGGAGACCAGCAACAGAAGCAATTGGTAGACTTGCCGTTCCAGAGGCACAGCCGTGCCGTCGGATCTTCTCAGCTCAACCCGATCCGTATCCAGTTCGAAAGTGTCAAAACGCAATAGCATCCCTCGAGATTATCAAAAAATCGGGTGTTCTAAAGTTTTTCTGAAGGTCCTCTCCAAGCTTCCTGGCCCCGAAAGGCGGAAGGTCAAACGAGCAGCGCCGCCCGCGTTGAAAGGCGCAGGCATCAACTGGGCCGATGATCATCGCGGTCGAAATTCGCATTTCGTGCGTTCGTTCCAATCGAGAGAGAGCAGTAACGATAAACGAGGCAGGAGCCGTATCCCGCAAGGCCGAGGAAACGCTTGATCCCGATGATTGGGACCGGATGGAAGCCACGGCGCAAAAGGCGCTTGCGTATTCGCTCGCGCATATCCGCGACGTTCGCTCCAGACCACTCTGGCGACAGATGCCGCCCGAGGTGCGCACCAGATTTACCGGTGGTGTGCCCCATGCCCCCACGTCGCTCGACAACATCCTGGAGGAACTCAAGGAAGACCTGCTTCCCTACTCGATGGGAAACCTGCATCCGCGCTTCTGGATGTGGTTCATGGGATCGGGCAGCTTTACAGGCGCACTTGCGGACTTCATGGCTGCTATCGACGGATCTAATCTTGGTGGCGGCGACACGGCGGCTGCCCTCGTCGACAGACAGGTCGTCGGTTGGCTCAAACAGATGGTCGGGTTTCCCGAGGCTGCAAGCGGCACGATCGTCAGCGGTGGATCCATGGCGAACGTGATCGGCCTGACCATCGCCCGCAACCAGATGGCGGGCGTAGATGTTCGAAGCGAAGGGGTGGCGGCAATCCCCTCGCAGTTGCGCTTCTACGCATCCGATCAGGTCCACTCTTGCCACCAGAAGGCGCTTGAAGCCTTGGGGCTTGGCAACCAGGCGCTGGTTCGTGTCGCAACCGGACCTGATGGAAACATTGATCTATCAGCCCTGGAAAAAGCGATAGCCGGCGATCGTGCCAGCGGGAAGAAGCCTGCTTGCGTGATCGCGACTGCAGGCACCGTAAACACGGGCGCCATTGATGACCTGAACGCCATCGGTGCCTTGTGCAAACGCGAGGGGCTCTGGTTTCATGTCGACGGCTGCATCGGTGCCCTGATCGCGATTGCTCCGGAAAATCGCGGGCTTGTTGCCGGACTGGAGACAGCGGATTCATTGGCGCTCGATCCGCACAAATGGCTGCATGTTCCATTCACCGCGGGGTGCGCGCTGGTGCGCGATGCCCAGGCTCACCGAAAGGCCTTTACCCTGTCGCCGGAATACCTGGAGGAGAAACCTCGCGGGATCGCCGGTGCGCCGTTTCTGCACGATCTCAACATGGGCACATCCGCGGGATTTGCGGCACTGAAGATCTGGATGGCACTAAAGGAAAACGGCGTCGAAAAATTTGGTCGCCTGATCGATCAGAACATCTCTCAGGCCAAAGAGCTCTCGGCAAGGATCGAAAACGAACCGCGGCTGCGGCTCATGGCCCCGACCGTGATCAATATCGTGAATTTTCGGTACGACCCGGGCGGAATGGACGAAGCTTCGCTCAAAGCTCTGAACACGGAAATCATGCTTCGCCTTCAGGAGGAAGGCATTGCAGCGCTCTCGGATACCACTGTCAGGGGCCGTCACAGCCTTCGCGTCGCCATTTGCAACCACCGCACACGAAGCGATGACCTCGAGTTGCTTGTCAGGGAAATTTTGCACGTCGCAGAGGCGATTGAAGCTGCCGCCTAACCGGGTAGGCCAACTGGATTATTTTTTGAGAACAGCAAGTGACAAGGGCTGCAAACCCGCCATGATACGAAGGTTCCGATGCTTGGGGTGAAACCGACATGGATTTTTGGCGGCTGACAGTTGTTGAAGCGGTGGAGATGTTTCGCGGCCGCAGAATGTCTTGCCGAGACTATGTCGAGGCGTTGATTGAAAGATCGGAACGGTTCGTTGACCTGAATGCCTTCACCCAGTTTGCCCCGGATAATATACGCAGCGCCGCACGCAAGGCCGATGAGCACCAGGCAAACGGTGGACCTTTGGGGCCGCTGCATGGCATTCCCGTTGCCATCAAGGACTGCATCGACATTGCCGGCATGGCAACGACTGCTGCAACGCCAAGCCTGAAAGATCACGTGGTCAACAGGACCGCATCGGTGGTCACGAAACTGGAAAAAGCCGGGGCATTGGTCTTCGGCAAGACCAACATGTACGAGCTCGCCTTCGGCATCACCAGCAACAACGATCACACCGGCCCCGTTCGAAACCCGCACGATCCTTCTCGCTCAGCGGGGGGAAGCAGCAGTGGTTCTGCCGCTGCCGTAGCCGCGGGTCTGGTTCCGGCTGCTCTTGGCACGGACACGGCAGGCTCGGTGCGAATTCCGGCATCATTTTGCGGGGTTTTCGGCTTTCGCCCCACAAGTGATCGCTACAAGACTGACGGTGTCATGCCCTTGTTTCCAACGCGCGATGTGCCTGGCCCGTTGGCGCGATCTGCAGAAGATCTGCTGCTTCTGGATGCCGTTTTGTGTGGGCAGAGTGAGCGGCCTGCCATCGATCTTCGAAGCCTGCGGCTTGGCCTACCCGGAAGGTATTTCCTGTCCGGCCTGGAAAGTGGCGTCGCCCAGGCGTTTGAGGAAACCCTTGACCAGCTTGTCTCCTGGGGTGTCACGGTCGTTGAGGCAGAGATGCCGGAGGTTTCAAGCTGGCTTGGCGAATTGTCGGAGCCAATCCGTGCGTGGGAGCTGGAAAGAGCGCTGGAAGCGTATTTGTCGGCTTCTGGCGCTGCCGTCGATGTTCGGTCGCTCGTTGCCGGCATAGCCGGGCAATACGTTCGTGAGGAATTCGACGAGGCTTTGCGTGGTGCGGACGCCAAGGACCTGGCAGCACGATACGAGCATGTGATTTCCGTCTCGCTCCCTCGCTGTCGCAAGCACTACTGCGCGCATCTGGAGCAGTTCAAACTCGACGCGATCATTTTTCCAACGACACCGATTGCGGCAACGGCACTGGGTGAAGAAGGGCGTGTCGTCGTTGACGGCAAGGAAGTGTCTGTCTGGAAGACCATGCGCAACACGGTACCAGCGACATTCTTTGGCGCCCCAGGCGTGAGTGTGCCAATGGCACGAAGTGTTCGCGGCGTACCCGCAGGCCTGGAAATCGATGGGCTACCGGGGGCAGATCGAAAGGTGCTGGCAATCGCGGCGGCGATTGAAGCAATGCAATCGAAGGAACACGGCATGCGTCGGTAGCAATTGCCGGTTCCGAAAAGGGCGGCCCGAAGGCCGCCCCTGAAAAGGTTCAGATCTCGAAGCCGCTCTGGCCGGCGATGTTTTTCAAGGCCCGTTCCGGCCGGGCGCCGACGTGGCTGATGACGCTCGCGGCGCACAGGCAGCCAAGCTCGGTGGCTTCCGCGAGCTTGTAGTCGCGGGCAAGGCCGAACAGGAAGCCGGAGGCAAACAGGTCGCCGGCGCCTGTCAGGTCAACCACGTTGTCGACAGTCTGCGCAGGAACCTTGACGGTTTCCTCGCGGCTGATTGCCATCGCACCGTTCTCGCCGAGGGTCAGGGCGGTCAGGGCACCGGAGTCCCGGGCCGCATTTACTGCAGTGTCCAGATCCGATGTTTCGTAAAGGGCCTTCAGCTCATGCTCGTTGGCGAACATCAGGTCGACGACACCATCGGTCAGAAGGGCCTGAAATTCGCTGCGGTAGCGGTCGACACAGAACGAGTCGGACAGGGTGATCGCCACTTGACGCCCGTTTGCATGCGCGATTTCCGCAGCTTTCAGGAACGCCTTCTTGGCGTCTGCCGGGTCCCACAGATAGCCTTCCATGTAGGTGACGGCTGCGGCGGCAACGACTTCCTCGTCAACATCGGCGATGCCGAATTCGGTGCATGCACCCAGATAGGTGTTCATCGTGCGTTCGCCGTCCGGCGTGATCAGGATCATCGACCGGGCGGTCGGCTTGCCTTCCTTGAGGCGGGGCGTGTTGAAATAGACGCCGGTGCCGTTCATGTCGTGATAATAGCTATCGCCCAGTTCGTCCTCGGCAACCTTGCCGAAATAGGCAGGGCGTCCGCCGAGCGAGGCAATGCCAGCCGCCGTGTTGCCGGCGCTGCCGCCGGAAATGCGGACGGTCTGTCCCATCTTGTCGAACAGGCGTACTGCCTCGTCGGTGTCGATCAGGCGCATGGAGCCTTTGACGAGGTTTTCCTGAAGCAGGAAATCCTCTTCGACATGGGCGAAGACGTCGCAAATGGCATTGCCGATGCACAGGGCATCAAATCTTGTTTCAGTCATAGAGTTCCTCTGGTGGTGTCGGGTAGCCGCCGTTACGAGTAGGGATTGGGCCGGAGAGCACGGTTGGATTCCGGCTCCCTGATCTTGTCCCTGAACGGGCTTGCCCGGTAGACGCCGAGCATGTTCAGCTCGGCACAGAAGAAGGCCAGCTCCTCGAGCGCCAGGGCCACCTTCGGATCTTCCGGATGGCCTTCGACGTCCGCATAGAACATCGACGCGAAAAACTGCCCTTCAAGCTGATAGGATTCCAGCTTGGTCATGTTGACCCCGTTGGTGGCAAATCCTCCCAGGGCCTTGTAGAGCGCTGCCGGAACGTTGCGAACCCGGAAGATGAAGGTCGTGATGACCGGCTGGCCGTTGTGCGCGGCCTCCATCTTGTCGCGCGAGAGAATGACAAAGCGGGTCGTGTTGTGCGCCTCATCCTCCACATCCCGGCGCAGAATGTCCAGACCGTAGATTTCGGCGGCCATTTCCGGCGCCAGGGCGCCGACGCTCGGATCACCCAGCTCGGCGATCTGCCGGGCGGAGCCCGCGGTATCGCCGCCGACGACGGCCGTCAGGCCGAGCTCACGGATCACGTTCCGGCACTGACCAAGGGCATGCACATGGCTTTGCACCTTTTTCAGGTCTTCGATCTTTGCGCCCTTGACCGCCATGAGCTGAAACCGGATCGGCATGAAATATTCGCCGATGATGTGCAGGTCCGATTTGGGCAGCAGGTGATGAATGTCCGCGACACGGCCGGCAACGGAGTTCTCGATCGGGATCATGGCAAGGTCTGCCGACCCGTCGGCCATGGCCGAAAAGCAGTCTTCGAAGGTGGCGCAGGGGATGGCTTCGTAATCGGGATAAACGCTCCGGCAGGCCATGTGCGAATTGGCACCGGTTTCTCCCTGGAACACGATTCTTTTTCTGTCGGTCATATGTCTTTCCGCCTTTCGGCAGTCTTTCGTCAGTTTGTCTGATAGGCCGCCCGGGCTCGTTCCAGATCTTCGGGCGTGTTCACGTCCATCGGCGCGCTGTCGATGACGGAGGCATCAATCCGCATGCCCGCTTCCAGGGCCCGCAACTGTTCCAGCTTTTCACGCTGTTCCAGTGGCGAAGGCGGCAGCTGGACGAATTTTGCCAGGGCTGCCCTGCGGTAGGCATAGATGCCGATGTGGTGGTAGTACGGGCCGTCACCGTGCGGGGCGACGGCCCTGGTAAAGTAAAGCGCGCGATGATGGCCGTGGCCGTTGGGCGTAGTGACTGCCTTGACGAAATTCGGATCGTCCCGGAAGGCGGTATTGGTGAACTCGGTCATGATGGTGCCCAGGTCGACATCGGCAATGGCGAGCGGCGCAAAGGCCGCCCGGATGGCTTCCGGTGCGATCAGCGGCACATCGCCCTGCACGTTCAGGATGACATCGTGCTTTCCGTCCGGATCGATCAGTCCCGCTGCCTCGTGAATGCGATCGGATCCGGAGGCGTGATCGGCACGCGTCATGACCGCCTTGCCGCCGTGGTCCTGCACCGCGTCGAAAATGTCCTTGTCGTCACAGGCAACGGCTACCGGGCCGATATCCGCGTTGCGGGCCTGTTCCAGAACACGCACGATCATGGGTTTTCCGCAGATGTCGGCAAGCGGTTTGCGCGGCAGTCGGGTGGCAGCGAGGCGGGCCGGGATAATCACAAGAGCAGCGGTCAATCGGGTCTCCATGGGGCCGGACGGGCGGAAGAAATGCAAAAAAACACGTGCCGCGTCCGTTTGTCGTATCAGATGCCCTTTTAAAGCTATGGACAGCAAGGTCAAAAAATTTGTAGGTTCCGGCAAAATTCGAAAAGCTGATAGGGGTCGCAGCGACGCTGCGGGCCCGGACGCGTATGAGCTTGGAGCCGGAGAGAATGGATTCCTTCACGCTGAACAAGGCCGCTGGTGCGGTACTGATGGTTCTGATTCTGACTATGGGTGTCGGCATTGTCTCCGACATCATCTTCCATCCGACGATGCCGGGTAAACCGGGTTATGAGATCGTCGTGGCGTCTGCAGAGGATAGCACCTCGGAAGTCGGCGCGGTTCCGGAAGTGGTGCCGATCTCCGAGCGTCTGGTCGAAGCATCTGCTGAAGACGGCGCGAAGGTGGCCAAGAAATGCGCCGCCTGCCACGACTTCACGCAGGGTGGCGCCAACAAGGTTGGCCCGGCACTTTGGGATGTTATCGGCCGCAAGCCAGGTGGACACGAAGGCTTCGGCTATTCTTCCGCGATGGTCGCATTCGGTGAAGAAAATCCGGAGTGGACCTATGAAGAACTGGATCACTTCCTGGAGTCCCCGAAGAACTTCATCTCCGGCACCACGATGGGTTTTGCCGGACTGCGTAAACCGGAAGACCGCGCAGACATGATTGCCTACCTTCGTGAACAGGCCGATTCGCCTGCGCCGCTGCCGACCGAGTAAAACCTCTTCGACATCGCGAACGTGACTAGAGTTGTAGAGAAGCCGGGTTAACTACCCGGCTTTTTTATTTGATTTATATGAAAAATTAACAAATCTTACGTTACGTATTGTTGTCGAATAGTGGGCTAAGGTCGGACAAGGACCCTATGGGCATCAACTTGACGAGGAATGTATTTTCTAAGTCGAATGGAACGTGGATCGCTTCCATCGTTGCTGCCGTCTGTTTTCTCGCTGGCATCGCCGTCACTGCGCACGTCGGTCAACTGGTCCGCAATGAAATTGTTTCCCAGCACAAACGTCAGGCCGTCGCCTCGCTCTCCGAGGCACGGGCGCGCCTTGAAGGCGAAATCAACCGGACTGTGGCCCACGGACTCGGGATCCGAGCCTATGTGTCCCAGTTCGTCGAACAGCCATTCGAAATGGAGGACTACCGGGAAATCGCGGTCGAACTGATCGAGGAAAATCCGTCCATCCGCTCTATCGGCCTGGCACCCAACAACATTCTTCGCGCGGTGTTTCCGCTGGAGCCCAACCAGGCGGCGCTCGGTCTGAACTACCGCATGAACACGGCGCAGTGGCCCGCAATCCAGCAGGCGATGGTGACGCGTGACGTCGTGATTGCAGGCCCTCTTGAACTTGTGCAGGGGGGCAGGGCCCTCCTGATCCGAATTCCCATCTTTCCAGCCAGCTTCCTTGGGCAACCGCTCAAGGAGCGCAGTTACTGGGGTGTCGCCACCCTGGTGCTGGACGAAGAGGGCATGATGAAGACTGCCGGCATCACGGATGTCATCAACGGCATCCGCATCGGTCTTGTGAACCGGAGCGCGGTTGCTTCCAACAACATGATTTTCGGCAGCCAGTCTCTCCTTGAAAAGGATCATGTGTCCCTGCCTCTGCATCTTCCGGGCGGTCTGAACTGGGAGCTTGTCGGTCTTCCGGAGGCCGGCTGGTCGAGCACGGGCAACCAGGTCTGGATCACGCAACTCGTCGGCAGTCTGATCTCGCTCGTCTTTGGCGCCATGGCATTTCTGTTGATCAGCGAGGTCTACAAGGTTCGCTCCATGGCGCTGCATGACCCTCTGACAGGACTGGCGAACCGGCGCCTGCTGGAAGACCGCATGCACCAGCTTGCCGCCATGTGCGAGCGCAGTGGCGCGGGCTTCGAGATTTTTTACGTCGATCTGGATGCCTTCAAGCCGGTCAACGACAACTATGGGCACGCAGTTGGCGATCAGCTTCTGATCGAGGTCGGGCAGCGGCTGCAGAACCAGATCCGGCAGACGGATACCGTCGCCAGGGTCGGCGGCGACGAGTTCATCGTGCTGACGCCGGGCAACATGCGGCGCCAGGAAAGGGACACCTTTCTCACGCGCCTCGATGAACGTGTGACCCAGGCATTCCAGTATTCGGGTGCCCGCATCGATGTGAAAGCCAGTATTGGCTCGGCAAGTTATCCAGGTGATGCCGCCACAGTGGAGGATTTACTTAGGGTTGCCGACGGAAGAATGTACGCGCAAAAGGCAAAGTCCAAGAGAAATTCACAGGATATTCCCGGAAACGGCCTCCCCCAGGCAGGTTAAATTTCTGTCATCTCGACAGCCAGCAGGTGACGCAGGGCCAACACGTCCCTACACTGATTCTCTAAACCCGTGATTTGGGTTCAGGAACCGGAAGGGGACGGAGAAGCCGATGGTGTTCAAATGGCATGTAGGGAAGCGGGCCGCAGCTGGGCTTGCACTGGCAAGTGTGGTGGTGATGTCGGGGATCGGATCCGTACCGGCTTTCGCGGCTGAACCGGAATGGCATCACGCGGCCGCCCTCAATGGAACACCCAAGTACGGCGCCGATGCCAGGCATTTCGATTACGTCAATCCCGATGCCCCCAAGGGCGGCACGGTTCGGCTAGCTGCCAGCGGCGGGTTCGATACGTTCAACATTCTGGCGCAGAAGGGCAATATCGCCCCCGGCATCCTGAATATCTACGAAAGCCTGATGGAGCCCTCTCTGGATGAAGAGGATATCAGTGCCCAATACGGTGTCTTGGCCGAAGCGGTTCGCTTTCCCGACGACTATTCCTGGGTCGAATATAGGCTCAACCCGGATGCAAAGTGGCATGACGGCGAGCCGGTAACCGCCGAAGATGTCATCTGGTCGTTTGAAAAGTCCATCGAGTTGGACCCGCAGCGCAAGTACTACTTCCAGAATGTCCAGAAGTCCGAGATTGTCGGCGATGGCACCGTGCGCTTCACCTTTGATGTCAGCGGAAACCGCGAGCTTCCCAAGATCATGGGCCAGCTGACCGTCCTGCCCAAACACTGGTGGGAAGGCACGAACAGCAAGGGAGAGCAGCGTGACATCTCCCGCACCACTCTGGAGCCGCCACTCGGTTCCGGTGCCTACAAGATGAAAGAGTTCTCGCCCAACCGTCAGGTGATCTACGAGCGCGTGCCGGACTATTGGGGAAAGGACCTGCCGATCCGCGTCGGCACCGATAATTTCGAGGAGATCCGTTACATCTCCTTCCTCGATGATTCCGTGCAGTTCGAAGCCTTCAAGGGTGACCAGTACGACTTCCATACCGAGCGCAGCTCGAGCCAGTGGGCCAAGCGCTACGACTTCCCAGCCATCAAGGATGGCCGGGTGGTGAAGGAAATCTTCCCGGACAAGTCCAGGGGTGTCATGCAGGGGTTCTTCCTGAACCAGCGCCGTGAGAAATTCCAGAACCCTGATGTCCGTCAGGCATTGAACTATGCCTACGATTTCGAAACCACCAACGAGATCGTTTCCGCCAACCTTCTCAAGAGGGTCAATTCCTATTTCGCCGGTACGGAGCTGGCATCCAGCGGTCTGCCGCAGGGCAAGGAGCTGGAGATCCTGGAGGAAGTGCGGGACATGGTGCCGCCCGAAGTCTTCACGGAAGAATTCAAGAACCCGGTTGGCGGCAATCCGCAGAACGTGCGCGCCAACCTGCGTGAAGCCGTCAAGTTGCTGCGCAAGGCCGGCTATGAGCTGAAAGACCGGAAGATGGTCGATCCGAAAACCGGCGAACAGCTCAGCATCGAATTCCTCTACCGTGACAAGGCCAGCGAACGCACCCTTCTGCCGTATTCGCAGAACCTGGAAGCCATCGGCATCAAGCCGATCCTGCGTCTGGTCGATACCTCGCAGTTCGTCAATCGCGTCCGCAGCCGTGATTTCGACACCGTGGTCCTGGCGATCGGACAGTCCCTGTCGCCCGGAAACGAGCAGCGGGAGTACTGGGGGTCTGAATCTGCTGATAACGAAAGTTCGGCCAACTATGCCGGCATCAAGAACCCCGCGATCGACAAGCTGATCGACAAGGTCATCTTTGCCGAAGACCGGGAAACGCTGGTGGCGGCCACCCGCGCGCTCGATCGCGTGTTGCTGTGGAACCATTACGTTGTACCGCAGTTCTACTCCGACGAAACTCGCACGGCACGCTGGAACCGCTTCGGCCATCCGCAACAGATGCCGGAATACAGCACCGGGTTCCCGACCATCTGGTGGTACGACGAGGCCCTGGCCGCCAAGACGGGAACTGCGAGATGAGTGGGGCCCTGACGACTTCCCGGCGCCGTTTCCTGCAAATGAGCAGCGCCGCGGCGTTTGCGTCGGCAGCGCCCTGGCCGGTGTCCACGGCCTTCGCGTCACAGACCGCATATCCGGATGGCCCCGTACACGGCTTGTCCGTATTCGGCGATCTGAAATACGGACCGGACTTCACCCAGTTCGACTATGTCAACAGGCTGGCTCCGAAAGGCGGAACGTTCTCGTTTCAGGCGCCTTACTGGTACTTCAACCAGAATGTCCTGACCTACAACACCTTCAATGCCTTCATCCTGAAAGGCGATGCCCCGCCCCGCATGGAGCTGTGTTTCGACACCTTGATGGTGCGCGCTTACGATGAGCCGGACGCGGTCTATGGCCTGCTGGCGGAAACGGTCAAGGTATCGGAGGACGGCAATGTTTTCACGTTCAGTCTGAGGCCTGAAGCCAGATTTCACGACGGCTCCAAACTGACTGCAGAGGACGTCGCCTTTTCGCTTCTGCTTCTGAAGGCCGACGGTCACCCCATGCTCAGCCAGCCGTTGTCGTCACTGAAGGACGCGGTCATTCTGGACGATCACAAGGTCGCGCTGCAGTTCGACGGTTCGCAGTCGCGCAACCTGCCGCTCGTCGTTGCGGCCGATTATCCGATCTTCTCCAAGCGCTATTACACCGCCTACGATTTCAAGCAATCGACCCTGACACCGCCCCTGTCCTCCGGTCCCTACAAGGTCGGAAAACATGCCGTCGGTCACTATGTCGAATACCACCAGGTCGAAAACTACTGGGCAAAGGATCTGCCGGTCAGGGTCGGGCACTGCAATTTCGCGGTTATACGGGTGGAGTTCTACCGTGAACGCCAGACGGCATTCGAAGCCTTCAAGAAGGGCAAGACCTTCTACCGTGAGGAATTCACGTCCAAGAACTGGGCAACGGAGTACAATTTTCCGGCTGTGGAAGAAGGCAAGGTCATCCGCCGCGAGTTTCCCGATGGCCGGCCGTCAGGGGCGCAGGGCTGGTTCATCAACACCCGGCTCGACAAGTTCAAGGACCCGCGCGTGCGCGAGGCTCTTGGATACGCCTTTGATTTCGAATGGTCGAACCAGAACCTGTTCTACGGGCTTTATACGAGAACCCAGTCCTTCTTCGAAAACTCCGACATGAAGGCGGAGGGGATGCCCACGGCCGCGGAACTTGCGTTGCTGGAGCCCTTCCGGGACCAGTTGCCGGAGGCTGTCTTCGGCGAAGCGGTGATGCAGCCCGTCAGCGATGGATCCGGCAATGACCGCAAGCTGCTGAAACGGGCGAGCGAACTTCTGGCCGAAGCCGGGTTTACCCGGACGGGGACCGACCTGATCGGCCCGGACGGAAATCAGCTGACGATCGAGTTCCTGAACAACACCGCCGCTTACGAACGGATCGTCAATCCGATGATCAAGAACCTGGAACGGCTCGGCATCAAGGCGAGCCTGCGGATCGTCGATCCGGCGCAATATGAGGCCAGGCTCAACGACTACGACTTTGATATCGCCAGCCGCAGGCTCAGCCTTTCGCCGACACTGTCGGATACCATTCGCGAGATGTGGGGCTCCAAGGCGGCGACAATTCCGGGCACCTACAACACATCCGGCATATCCAGCCCGGTTGTCGATGCACTGATCGACAAGGCCATCGCGGCGACAACGCGCGATGAGATGACCAACGCGGCGCGGGCCCTCGACCGCGTGTTACGGGCCGGTCATTACTGGATTCCGCAATGGTTCAAGAACGTCCACACTGTTGCCATGTGGGATGTCTACGGCTTTCCCGAAGAAACTCCGCGCTACTTCTTCCCGGTGGAAGAACTGTGGTGGATAGACAAGGAAAAGGCGGAAAAACTCGGTAAAGCCGGGTAATATTTCCAGCGAAACCTCGGGCCCGCTCCAGAAGGCCAAGACAAAAGGGACTGCACACACTCCATGGGCGCCTACATCCTTCGCCGCTTGCTGCTGATGATACCGACGCTGGTCGGGATCATGGCAATCAACTTCGTCATCATCCAGTTTGCGCCAGGTGGTCCGGTCGAGCGTGTCATCGCCCAGTTGCAGGGAACGGACGTTTCGGCGACATCACGCATCAGCGGCGGTGGCAGCGACATGCTGGGGGGCGGCAACGACACCTCTGGAGGCAGTGGCGGCGCAACTGCAGATTCGGTCAGTTCGAAATATCGCGGTGCCCAGGGGCTCGACCCGGAATTCATCAAGGAACTGGAAGCGCAGTTCGGTTTCGACAAGCCGCCGCTGGAACGCTTCCTGAAGATGCTGGGCGACTATGCCCGCTTCGATTTCGGGGAAAGCTATTTCCGCGACATCAAGATCATCGATCTGATTGCCGAGAAACTGCCGGTTTCGATCTCTCTCGGCCTCTGGATGACGCTGATATCCTATGCGGTGTCGATACCGCTCGGGATCCGCAAGGCCGTTTCGGATGGTTCGCGGTTCGACGTCTGGACCTCCGGTGTCATCGTCGTGGCTTACGCCATACCGGGCTTTCTCTTTGCGGTTCTCTTGATCGTGCTTTTCGCCGGTGGCTCCTTCTGGGATATCTTTCCCTTGCGGGGACTGGTGTCTGACAATTGGGAACAGCTCTCGTGGCCTGCCCGGATCGCCGACTATTTCTGGCACCTTGCCCTGCCTCTGACGGCCATGGCCCTGTCCGCCTTTGCCACCACCACCTTGCTGACCAAGAACTCGTTCCTGGATGAAATCCGCAAGCAATATGTGATCACCGCAAGGGCGAAGGGGTTGACGGAAAGCCAGGTGCTATACGGCCATGTGTTCCGCAACGCCATGCTGATCGTGGTGGCCGGTTTCCCGGGGGCCTTCATCTCGTCCTTCTTTGCCGGCTCGCTCCTCATCGAGACGATCTTCTCGCTCGATGGCCTGGGATTGCTCAGTTTTGAATCGGTGATCAATCGCGACTACGCGGTGGTCTTTGCAACCCTCTACATCTTCTCGCTCATGGGACTTCTGGTGAACCTCATTTCCGACCTGACCTACACCTGGATCGATCCCCGGATCGACTTCGAAAGCAGGGAGGTCTGATCGATGGCGACCGATTCAGACAGTGATGCAGGAAGTGCAAACTACGATTCCGGCAGTGGCGGACATGAGGCTGGCGGATATGAAGCCGAAAGCCGCGAGCGGTCCAGGGCGGCCTACTTCGAGGCCGCTATAACGGGTGATCGCGAAGCGTTTGTCGTCCCGGCACAGGGGACCAAGGCACGCCTTTCGCCGATAAACCAGCGGCGGCTGGCGAACTTCAAGGCCAACAGGCGCGGATACTGGTCGCTCTGGATCTTCCTGGTGCTGTTCGTCATGGCCATGCTGGCCGAATTCCTGACCAACGACCGGCCGATCCTTGTTTCCTACAACGGCGAATTGCTGGCGCCGGTCTTCGTCGATTACCCAGAAGAAAAGTTCGGCGGCTTCCTGGCGGTTACCGACTACCGCGATCCGTTCATCCAGGAAGAGATCAGCGCCAACGGCTGGATGCTGTGGCCGCCGGTGCGTTATTCCTACCGATCGGTCAACAATGATATTCCGGTCCCGGCACCCGCACCTCCCTCCTGGACGATGGACAAGGAAAAGCGTTGCTCGCGCTATCCGCTTGGTGCGGAAGATCCCAATTGCGTCATGGGCAACTGGAACTGGCTCGGTACGGACGACCAGGGCCGGGATGTGCTTGCGCGTCTCGTCTACGGCTTCCGGATTTCCGTTCTGTTCGGTCTGGCGCTGACGCTGGCATCCTCCGTCATCGGCATCGCGGCAGGGGCCGTGCAGGGCTATTATGGCGGCTGGACCGATCTCCTGTTCCAGCGTTTCATCGAGATCTGGACGGCGGTGCCAACGCTTTACCTCATCCTGATCGTGTCGTCGTTTCTGGTGCCCGGCTTCTGGACCCTTTTCACCATCCTGCTGGCATTTTCCTGGGTGGCGCTTGTGGGTGTCGTGCGCGCGGAATTCCTGCGCGGCCGGAACCTGGAATACATATCCGCAGCCCGGGCACTCGGCGTTTCCAATCCGGTGATCATGTGGCGGCACCTGCTTCCCAACGCCATGGTGGCGACGCTCACCTTCATGCCGTTCATTCTCAACGGCTCGATTTCCACCCTGACGGCGCTGGATTTCCTCGGCTTCGGCCTGCCGCCAGGGTCGGCATCACTTGGCGAACTGCTGGCGCAGGGCAAGAACAACCTTCAGGCGCCCTGGCTCGGGATCACCGGCTTCATGGTCATTTCACTGATGTTGAGCCTGCTGATCTTTATCGGCGAGGCGGTGCGTGATGCGTTCGACCCGCGCAAGAGCCTGGGGTGAGGAAAACAAGATGACAAAAGAAACGCTCCTCTCCGTCGAAGACCTGTCCGTTGCCTTTTCCCAAGGCGGCAGCAAGAACCTTGCCGTCGACCGGATCACCTTCGACATCAAGAAGGGTGAGACCGTCGCACTGGTGGGGGAAAGCGGCTCGGGTAAGTCCGTAACCGCTCAGTCGGTCCTGCGGCTTCTGCCGTACCCTGCAGCTTCGCATCCCTCCGGCAGGATCCTGATGAACGGTCAGGATCTTCTGGCGGTCGAGGAAGCCGAACTGCGCAAGGTGCGCGGCAACGGCATTTCGATGATTTTCCAGGAACCGATGACCTCGCTCAATCCGCTGCACTCGGTGGAAAAGCAGGTTTCGGAAATTCTGAAGATCCACCGGGGCATGAGCGATACAAAGGCGCGTGAGCGCGTGCTGGAACTGCTCAACCAGGTGGGCATCCGCGATCCTGAAAAACGTCTCAACTCCTATCCGCACCAGCTTTCCGGCGGCCAGCGCCAGCGCGTGATGATTGCCATGTCGCTGGCCAACGAACCGGATCTGCTGATTGCCGACGAACCGACCACGGCGCTCGACGTCACGGTTCAGGCGCAGATCCTGGAGTTGCTGAAGGACCTTCAGCGCCGCCACGGCATGGCGATGCTGTTCATTACCCACGACCTCGGGATCGTGCGCAAGTTCGCCGACCGGGTCTGCGTGATGACCAAGGGCAAGATCGTCGAGCAGGGACCGGTCGCCGATATCTTCGACCGGCCGCAGCACGCCTACACCAAGCACCTTCTCACCGCGGAGCCCAAGGGCGAACCACCGGCGACGGACAAGAGCAAGCCGATTGTCGTTCAGGCCGACGATCTGAAGGTGTGGTTCCCGATCAAGCGAGGCTTCCTGCGCAAGACCGTCGACCACATCAAGGCGGTGGACGGGATAGATGTGGAAGTGCGGCAGGGCCAGACACTCGGGATCGTCGGCGAAAGCGGATCGGGCAAGACAACTCTCGGTCTTGCGATCCTGCGCATGATTTCCTCCACCGGGCGGATTGCCTTCAACGGTGCCGAAATCCAGAAGAATTCCTGGAAGGAAATGCGCCCGCTGCGCCGGGACATGCAGATCGTGTTTCAGGATCCCTTCGGTGCGCTGAGCCCGCGCATGTCGGTGGCTGAAATCGTCGGTGAAGGCCTGCAGGTGCATTTCCCCGGTATTTCAGCCGATGAGCGCGACCGCAAGGTCGCCAAGGCCCTGGAGGAAGTCGGGCTCGATGCGTCCACCCGGCATCGCTATCCGCATGAATTCTCAGGCGGCCAGCGTCAGCGCATCTCCATCGCACGGGCCATGGTTCTTGAGCCGAAGTTTGTCATGCTGGACGAGCCGACTTCAGCCCTCGACATGAGTGTCCAAGCCCAGGTGGTCGATCTGTTGCGAGATCTGCAGAAGGCGCACGGTCTCGCCTATCTGTTCATTTCCCACGACCTGAAGGTCGTCCGTGCCCTGGCCAACGAGGTTATCGTCATGCGGCAGGGCAAGGTGGTGGAACAGGGCGCTTCCGAACAGATCTTCGATGCGCCCCGGACCGATTACACCAAGGCCCTGATGGCTGCCGCCTTCCGCCTGGAAGCAGCACCGGAAGGTGTGGTGAGCGCCTAATCCTGACGGACCGGTCAGCGCACATGCGCTGCCTTGTCCAAAGGTGTGCCGTCTGCCGGTCTTAAAGGACGGAAAGTGCACTCGCTTGAGCCGTTATCCTTCAGTAGCGGCGCGGGCGTCCGTACAGCGCGGCAGGCCACCATCGACGCCGTTCTTGCCGTCAGCCATCTGTTCCTCAAGATCGACATCGCGCAGCAGTGGTATGTAGCCGCCCAGCTCATCCGCTTTCAGATAGGTGCTGACCAGGATACGCGCTGGCCGGTGCTCGAAAGCCAGGCAGCCGTCGACGCCGACTTCCATATTGCCTTCGATCTTGTCCCGTTCAGCCTTGTCCATTGTCAGAAGGTACGTCTGAAAGGCCTTGAAGGCGGGGATCCTGTCGTCCGGTAGCCGGTAGATCGCAATCCGCCGGCCTTCCTGCAGTTCGGCGCTCAGCTCCGCCCGCTCGGCCTTGGACGATACGCGGACGAAAGCAAGTTTCTCCTCCATAACCAGTTTGCCGGTCTTCTTGTCCTTCACCGTCAGCATCATGCGTGCTCCGCCTTTCGGGATGCGGATGCTGGCCGGATATCTGACGGCAACCCGCAAGCCTGCCGGGTTGGTTTTCAGAATATCGAAGTTTGCCAGTTTGACCATGGTGGCAACTGGAACATGACTGCAGGCAGTCAGCAGAAACAGGGGCAGGCAAAGCATAACCGCAAGCAGCGAGCGGCTTGAAAAAGGGGTCGACATGGGAAGTGCGTTTCGATCCGAAGACAGGGAAGGGTGATTGTCCATCGCAGGGGCGGGCAAGGTCTGAGGTGACCTTGCCCGGTTCACCGGTCATGAACAGGGCGGGATCGTGTTATCGAGGTCCTTGCGGCTTGAAGCCTGCGTGTTCCGCAGGTCGAAATTCTCCGCCAGAGCCACGAAGGTCTCCAGTTCCGATGTCTTGAGATAAGTCGAAATCAGCATCTCGCCGGTATCGGCAGCATCGAGTTTGCAGCCGGTGACGTCGATCGACAGGGATCCGCCAATCGTTTGCTGACGAGACTGGGGCATGGCCAGATACTTGGCCTGCAGTGCCCGCAGTTCAGCCACCTGTTTTGCCGGGATCCGGTACACAGTCACCACGTTTTCCGGTGCCTCTGCACGCACTTCAGCTGCCTGTTCGCCGGTTGTGGTCCTTTGCAGCTCGATCCGCTTTTCCTGGACAACGCGCCCGGTTTCCTTGTCGGACAGGACAACATGAACCTTTGCGGCTCCATCCGGAACCTTCATTCTGTCGGGGTGACGGACCGCGAGCCGGAAGAGGTCAGGGTCGGTTGTGGCGGGATTGAACCCGTCGAGTGGGTCCGCAAAGGACGATGCGGTGCCAATGGCCATCAGAAAAAGAGCAATAAGAAGGGTTCTCGCGCGTACCCGAAGGTCTGCGCCGCAAGACGACAAAACAGACATGTGGAGTGGCTCCAATTTAAGTTGCAGCGATTAATTATCGTAAAGCAATAATAAATGAAAGCAGAAAATATATTCCTCGCACACGGCATCAGGCCTTTGGCCGGTCGTAGCCAAAGGGGAAATTGGGAATTCCAGCTGAAAACCTTGTGTTTTGAATGTCCTGCAGTCGGTGACCGGCCGTGTCAGCGTTCCGGCATCGACCAGTCGTCCGGCTGCTTCTTGCGTTCGCGCAGCCTGAGGGCAAGACCGATTGAAACGCCCACGCCGATGGCAACGGTCAGATCGATCAGGACCGTCAGAATCAGCGTGGTCAACAGCAACATGCGGTCGGCCATCGGGGCGCTCAGATAGGATTTCCACTTGTGCGGTTCGCTCATGCTCCAGGCTGTGAGAACCAGCAAGGCCGCCATGGCGGGCAAGGCAAGGTATCCGGCCAGGGGGGCCGCAACCAGCATGATCAGCAAGATGGCAAGCGCATGCACCAGCCCGGATACAGGCGTCTTGCCACCGGCACGGACGTTTGTGGCCGTGCGGGCAATAGCACCGGTGGCCGGAAGGCCGCCAAAAAGGGCGGACGCGATATTCGCGGTTCCCTGTGCCAGCATCTCGGCGTTTGGGCGGTGACTTCCTTCAATCATCCTGTCGGCCACCATCGCGGACAGAAGCGATTCCACTCCGGCAAGGAACGCGATCACGATGGCGGAGGGAAACAGTTCCACGACCCGCTCGACAGTGACGCTCGGCAGTGCCGGAACTGGCAGCGTGTTGGGCAGGGCACCGAAGCGCGAGGCTATGGTCTCTACCGGCAGGGTGGCCAGAACGACAGCCAGCGAGGCTAGCGACACGGCAACGATCAGCCCCGGAAAGGCCGGAGCCATCCGGCGCAGGACGACGATCATTACCAGCGTGACCAGGGCAAGTCCGCTGGCGGCCAGCGAAGCGGTGTCACGTGCCTCCCAGAGAACGGGAAGTTTTTCCAGAAAGTCCGCCGGTACCTCGGTGATCTGAAGGCCGAAGAAATCCTTGATCTGGCTGGAGGCGATGATGATCGCGATGCCGATGGTGAACCCGTTGACCACGGCTTCCGGCACATAGCGGATCAGTCTGCCGATCCGGAAATACCCGCCGATCAAAAGCAGTATGCCCGCCATGAAGGTTGCCAGCACCAGCCCGTCGTATCCGTGATCGGCAATGACGCCGTAAACCACCACGATGAAAGCGCCGGTCGGCCCGCCAATCTGCACCCGGCTGCCGCCAAGAAGGGAGATGAAGAACCCGCCGACAATCGCCGTCACCAGCCCTTTCGCAGGATCGGCCCCCGAAGCAATGGCGATCGCCAGGCTGAGCGGAAGGGCAACCATGGCAACGGTGATCCCGGCGACGAGGTCGGCACGGAAGAGCGGCAGGGAATAATCCTGCAATGTGGTAACGATCTTGGGGAGCCGCATGAAGGCACCGGAGAAGCAGTAAGGAAGGATGTGGATACAGTCTTCCGCACTGCACGCCCAAAATCAACTGTTTGTTGAAACGAGTATCCCGCGGCGCTTGGTCACGGGATACCCCTACCTGGAAACAGCAGTTTTGCGGGCACCTTGAAACACAACCCAGGAGGGCGGCCAGGGTGTGTTCTAGCCGACCCAGCAAGTCGCGAAGAAGCCGTTCTTCTCCTGATCCTTGCCGATGGACCGGCGGGTCTTGAAGCCGATCAGGCCGTCGGCGCCACCCACGTCGTGCCCCAGTCCCTCAAGCCTCTGCTGAAGGTTCCGTACCGCGCCTCTGGTTGTTTCCTTCATCGGTTTCCAGTCGCCGACAAAACCGCTGTTGTTGCCATACCTGTCCGCCAGGTGACCGACGAAGAGCGCATAGGTGTCACTCTCGTTGTAGTCCTTGATGACGTAGAAGTTTTCCGTGGCAATGAAGGCTGGGCCGTAGCGGCCGGCAGGCAGCAGGATGTTGCCCGGCCGGTTGACCTCGTTGGCCGGAAAAGGCTTGCCGCTGACGCGCTTGACGCCTTCACGCACGAAGTCGGAAATCTTCTGGCGGTTGTCCGGACCTTCCCGCGTACATGAGACGTTGTCGGGAAGATGGACTTCATATCCCCAGTCGCGGTCAGCTACCCAGCCATGTGCCGAGAGATAATGGGCAATGGAGGCCATCGTGTCGATGTCGGAGGTCCAGATGTTACGCTTGCCGTCACCGTCGAAATCGACCGCGTACTTCCAGAAGGAAGACGGCAGGAATTGCGGTTGACCCATGGCTCCACCCCAGGAACTTTTCATGCCCTGCCTGGATACATCGCCATTTTGCAGGATCTTCAATCCGGCGATCAATTCGCCTTTGAAGAAGTCCGGCCTCTGGCCCATGAAGGCCTGGGTCGCCAGAACGCGGATGGCGTCATAGGGGATCTTGGCCCCGCCATAGCCCGATTCCCTTGCCCAGATGGCCAGGATGATCCGGCTGGGCACACCGTATTTCGCCTCGATCCGCGACAGCACGGCCGCGTGTTTCTGCATCAGCGACCGCCCGCGTGGCACAAGGGCGTTGAATTGGCTGTCCCGGAAGTAGCGGCTTGGGGAACCGAACTCGGCCTGAAAGTTGATCTTGGGCGGCGCGCCCTTGCCGCCCGGCCCGACCAGCCCCGGCAAGGAGGTGTCGGGTGTCAGACCTTTCAGTTCCCGGTCGAGAGTTGCCTGGGAGATGCCTTGCTGGCGTGCCGCCGGAGCAACTTCCGAAGACAGGAACTGCCGGAACTGGGCATCATATTGGCCCGCGTCGGCGGGCAGAAAAGTAACGGCGAGGCAGCTCAGGGTGGCAAGAACAAGCTTCGGCAAACGGCAGATCACATCGGGCTCCCGGATCACGACAGGTCGGGGCAGCCTAACATGTTCCGGGTCTTCGTCCGACTGTGCTTAAAGTTCTGTCCAAGCCAAATTGCGACCGGCCTGGCTCATCAGCCAGGATTTCTCGAAGCGGTACCAGCTGCCGCCGCGTCTCTGGTCATGATGACGGGAAATCGGTGCGGCCATCAGATGGCACATCAGCAAGGTGCCGACGGCGCCATGACCGACGAACAGGACCGGGTCTTCCTCGGGAATGTGGCGCAGGGCGCTTTTGACACCATTGACGATCCGGTCCTGGGCGTCGATCGCACGTTCCCAGCCGCGAACGGAATTATACGGATCGGCAAAGAAAAGATCTGCGGTCCGCTCGAACTCTTCTGGTGGCAGAAAGCCGGTCGCACTCCGGTCATTCTCGTGCAGGAACGGAAGCGACCGCTGAAAGACGCGGAGGCGGGCGGAGAAGACCTGCGCGGTATCAAGCGCCTTCTTTTCGGCACTGGAGATTACCTGTCGGATGTCCTTGGCAAACGGCAGGACGGTGGCTTTCGCCGCGCGCTCCCGGCCCGTATCCGACAGGCCCCACTCGGGAACGGGAACGTCCGGATCGACAAGGACTTCCGGATGGGTCAGGTAAGCGCACCAGGTCATCAGAGCGTTCCGTCGAGCCAGCCCTTGATCAGTTCAAAGGCGATGGAAATCGAAGGCGGTATCTTGTGGCCCTCGGGATGCGTATCGGCCAGCATTTGCCGCACTTCGTCCCGGTCGCACCATTTGCAGGCTTCAAGCTCGTCGTCCTCGATGGCGATGTCGAAGGAGGTCGCCTTGCCGATACAGCCGAGCATCAGGTTCGCCGGAAACGGCCAGGGCTGGTTGGCGATCAGTCGGACGTCGCCAACGACGATCCCGCTTTCCTCCAACGTTTCGCGCCGCACGGCCTGTTCGATTGTTTCTCCCGGTTCCATGAAACCGGCAAGGGTGGTGTAAATGCCCTCCGGAAGTCGGGCCGGGCGGCCCAGCAGGGCCTTGTCTCCGCTTTCGTCGGTAATCAGCATGATCACACAGGGGTCTGTGCGCGGAAAATGCTGACCGCCGCAGGACGGGCAGTCGCGCCGATAGCCGGCTTCGGACAGATGGCTTTTCTCGCCGCAGCGCGAGCAGAACTGATGGGTGCGATGCCAGTGGATCAGGGCGCGGGCCTGGGCAAGTGCGCCCATGTCCTGCGGTGCAAATGCGTTCTGCAGGGCAAGGGTGCGCAAGTCGATAAGCTGAAGGTCCGTGCGATCCGCAAGGTCTTCGTCTGTCGCGGGCAAGGCCGTTGCGAACAGGGCCTCGCCGTTTTCCGGGCGCAGTCCCAGGAAAATCATCTCCTCCCGCACGGCCCCGAGCGAAAGGGCCACCTCCAGCCGATGCCCGGCGGTAAGGTTTTCGCCCGCGGCAAAGACCAATGTCCGGTCCGTCGACAGCACGATGCGTGTATCGGGCTTTTCCAGAAGACTTGCCAGATAGGCGGTATCGCCACGCCGTGTCGATTGCCGGTCAAGCGTGTTGCCGAGGAAACTCATTTCCATGGCCAGGGAACCGGCGGGGTTGGCGTTCATGTC
Organism: Labrenzia sp. THAF191a; assembly: GCF_009363335.1. Lineage (GTDB taxonomy): Bacteria > Pseudomonadota > Alphaproteobacteria > Rhizobiales > Stappiaceae > Roseibium > Roseibium algicola. The sequence goes on along the minus strand of NZ_CP045333.1, from coordinate 793,026 downwards.
AAAGTCCTTGGAAGAGAAAAGGGCGGGAGGTCAATCGATGCTGGTTCTTCACGTAGTGCATTTTCCAGTTCGGAGAAACCGCTTCCTGCCGGTGCCGCCGATCACATCTGAATGCAGATTGAAACAGCTACGAGGCAGGATGTTGGACCGCTCCGGCAATCAGTCGTCGTCACCGGCAAGGGCATCCCGCAACTTCTCGATCAGGGTTTCCACCCTGTCGTGGGAATACTCCTGCGCCGGAACCGCACCCCAGACCGGCCCGGGCCAGGCCGGATCGTCCCTGTAACGGGCGATCACGTGGACATGCAGTTGGGACACCTGATTGCCGAGAGCGCCGACATTCAGCTTCTCGCAGTCGGTCACTTCGCGCAGCACCCGGCTGGCCAGGGCGATTTCGCGCATCAACTGCATCTGGTCGGCCTCCTCCAGATCGATGATCTCGACGAGGTCCGACTGGCGCGGAATTAGCAGCAGCCAGGGATAGTTGGCATCTTTCAGCAGACGGACGGTGCACAGCGTCAGATCGCTGACGAAGTAGCTGTCGCCTTCGAGACGGGCATTGAGGGCAAAGGATGACATGAAACACTCCGGGCAGAATTTCCCGAAGGCTACACGCTTCGTGGCGGGTTTGGGAGTGTGATTTCCCGGCGAACAAAAAACCGTGTTGCCCTCTTGCCAAACCCCATCCTTCTTCTGATATAAGGCCCTCGGGAGGTTGGTGGTGGACGAGCCACTCGCCAACCGGGTCAGGTCCGGAAGGAAGCAGCCCTAACGAGCCTCGGCACGGGTCGCCGTGCCAGCCTCCCACCCTATCCAAAGCATCAGCTTTACCAAAAAGCACCGTCGGTTCTCCGCGGTGCTTTTTTGTTTTTCGGGCTCGGGCGCGCTGCATCTCAAATCGACAAGTTGACTTGCTTGGTACATTGGTACCATGATAACGGAATGGAAAAATCAGTTGAGCGCGTTCAAACCGGTGTGCGCCTGGAAAAACGGTTGCTGAAGGTCCTGAAAGGGCTCGCCGAACATCTGGACATCAGTCTTGGCGACCTGATCGAGGGCATGGCGCTGCATGCTTTTGAGAACAAGCCGCCGTTTTCGAAGGAGACGCTGGACAAGATCCGGCAACTCAAGAACGTTTACGACCTCGATCTGAGCGCGGCCGACAGCCACAAACTGAAGGATGAAACAAATGCCGGAGCTTAGGGATTACGCGCAGCTTTCCGATCGCTTCGAAGCTGGCCAGCTGGATGCAAAAGGCTTCAGCCATGTGGACCATATCGGCGTTGCCTGCGAGATGCTGCAGAAGTACGAGTTTCTGGAAGCGGCTTGCCGATATGGCAACGCCTTGCGTGGCCTTGCCTCCAGAGCAGGCGTGCCGGAGAAGTACAACACCACCATCACCCTGGCCTTCCTGGGCATCCTGTCGGAGCGGATGGCCGAGACGCCGCATGAAACCTTCGGCGAATTTCTTGCCAAGAACCCGGATCTCAGCTCAAGGGCGTTGATGGCAACGTGGTATTCGGACGCGCGGCTCGGGTCGCCAGGCGCAAGGCAACGGTTTTTGTTGCCGGACAGATATCAGGGCTGAGGAAACCGGGTAGCTACCGCGGTTTCCTGCTCAGGCGCTTGGCGTTTGCGCGGACACGCTTCGCATAGGGCCGTGTGCCCTTTGCCGCGATTGATTGCCCGCCCAGCCAGTATCGCTGAAACGATGTCATCCTATCACTTAGGAACGCCATGTTCACGGCAAACGCGCTTTCCATGGCAGCTGCAGCCTTTTCGCTGATCATCCGATGAAGCTCCGGATTGGTCCTGGCCGTGCCAGCCGCAAGGTTCGCGGTCCAGTTCTGGCAACGCAGGGCGATGACGACAGGCGCCTGGAACCAGAGGCTGAACAGGTCGTGCGAGAGTTTTCCAGACATATCGTCTCCCTGATGAAAACCGGCTGAAAATAACGGTCGGCAGTTACTCAATGCGTGGCTTGGGCAAAGGGTTCCCTGAAGGTATTGCGGCTCGGGGCAGTCCGACGCACAAAAACTTTCAAAAGCCCGTCCCACTTTTCGAAAAAATGGTTATGGTGCGGCTCATGGACGAGACAGGCTTTTCCGAAAGTGACGGCGGGCAGACGCCGGGGTTGATGGCGGATCAGGGCGCGGTGAAACCGGCGACCGACGATGGCGCTTACCGCGTTCTTGCGCGCAAGTACCGGCCGAAGACGTTTGAGGATCTGGTCGGCCAGGAGCCGATGGTGCAGACGCTGGAAAATGCGTTTGAAACCGGGCGGATTGCGCAGGCCTGGATGCTGACCGGGGTGCGCGGTGTCGGCAAGACCACCACCGCCCGCATCCTCGCGCGGGGCCTCAATTACGAAGTGCCGGGCGTTGCCGACAAGCCGACGGTGAAGCTCACCCAGGAAGGCACGCACTGCAAGGCCATCATGGAAGGCCGCCATGTCGACGTCATCGAGATGGACGCCGCCTCCCATACAGGCATCAACGACATTCGCGAAATCATCGATGCGGCCCGCTACCGCCCGGCAACGGCGCGCTACAAGGTGTACATCATCGACGAAGTGCACATGCTTTCGAACGCCGCCTTCAACGGTCTGCTGAAGACCCTGGAAGAGCCGCCGGAGCACGTGAAGTTCATCTTCGCGACGACGGAAATCCGCAAGGTGCCGATCACTGTCCTGTCGCGCTGCCAGCGTTTCGACCTGCGCCGGATCGAACAATCCAAGCTGATCGGTCTGCTGCGCCGGATCTCCGATGCCGAGGGCATCCAGATTTCCGACGAAGCCCTGATGCTGATTGCCCGTGCGGGGGAGGGGTCGGCACGCGATTCCCTGTCCCTGCTCGATCAGGCCATGGCCCATGGCGCTGGCGCCATCGAGGCGGAAGACCTGCGTCAGATGCTGGGTCTTGCAGACCGTGCCCGGGTGATTGATCTCTTCGGTCACATCATGGCTGGCCGGATCGAGGACGCCCTGGGCGAACTGCAGGCGCAATATGAGGTCGGTGCGGATCCGGCCATTGTGCTGACGGATCTGGCGGACTTCACGCACCTTGTCACGCGCATGAAGGTTGCGCCGAAGTCGGCTGACGAAGCGTCCGTGACCGAAGCTGAACGGGCGCGCGGCCGGGAGTTTGCAGAGCAGATTTCCGTTCGGCTTCTGTCCCGCGCCTGGCAGATCCTCTTGAAGGGTGTCCAGGAAGTTCAGTCCGCGTCCAAGCCACTGGCCGCTGCGGACATGGTGTTGGTGCGCCTTGCCTATGCCGCGGACCTGCCGGATCCGGGCGACCTGATGGCGCAGATCAAGAATGGCCAGAACCCGTTTGGCAGTGCGGCACCATCTGGTGGTGGCGGAGCACCTGCCGGTGGTGGCGGTGGTACATCCGCCATGGCTGTCGGCATGAACTACGCGCCCGGCAGTTCAGGCAGTGGCCCGACCATGCAGGCAAGCGCCCGTCCTCAGCTCTCGGCCATCCAGGGCGGCAGGCCTGCGCCTCAAGGAGTGCCGCAAGCCGCACCCGAACCGCAGGCTCAGCCGGCGTACAATCTCAAGAGCCTCTACGATTGCGCCGCCCTTGCTTCCGAGAAGGGCGACATTCCGTTCAAGGTCAAGATCCAGCGCCTCATGCGACTGGTGAAATTCGAGCCCGGCAAGATCGAGATCCAGCCGACGGACGACGCCCCGGCCGATATCGCCGGCGAGTTCGGCCGCAAGCTGACCGAATGGACCGGACAGCGCTGGTTTGTCGTGGTTTCCCGCAATCAGGGACGCCCGACCATCCACGAGGAGCAGGAGGCCAACCAGCAGCAACTCCTGTCCGACGCGAAGTCGCACCCCACCGTTGCCGCCCTGCTGGCGCAGTTCCCGGGTGCCCGTGTTGTCGACGTGAAGGTTCAGGTCACCGAAGAAGACGACGCTGCTCTGGCCGACCCGATGGTCAGCGATCCGCTCCTGAGCGAAGCGCTCGGGGATGACGAAGACGATTGATCCGCGCTTCTTGTTCTTCTAAATGCAGTTCCCAGATAGGTAAGGTCGCGGAAATCCGCGCCATGTGAAGGTTTGGAAGGAGTCGTTCCATGGATTTCCTCAAGATGATGAAACAGGCCAAGCAAATGCAGGAGCAGATGGGCTCGCTGCAGGAGCAGATCGTTGAGATCGAGGCCGAAGGCTCGGCCGGTGGCGGCCTGGTCACCGTGCGTCTCAACGGCAAGAGCGATCTGAAGTCGCTGTCGATCGATCCGTCTCTTCTGAAGGAAGAGGAAAAGGAGATCCTCGAGGATCTGCTGATTGCTGCCCACACTGAAGCCCGTGCCAAGGTCGAGCAGGCAATTCAGGAAAAGACCCAGGAACTGATGGGTGGTCTGGGCCTGCCCGCCGGCATGAAACTGCCGTTCTGATTCCAACTGAAGTGCGTGGCGGCCATAAGGGCCTCGGCCATGCCTCGTAAGCCGGCCTCTTGGTCGCTTCCTGGAAATCAGGGGAGCGGTCCGGCCGGATTGACGCGGCAGGTCTTTCAGGTGGTCGTCAACGCGCGCTGAAGAGAAAACCATGGCACAGAAAAGTGTGGCAGGACCGGAAATCGAACGGCTGATCCAGCTCTTGGCGAAACTGCCGGGTCTTGGCCCGCGTTCGGCACGCCGTGCCGCGCTGCATCTGATCAAGAAAAAGGATCAGCTGCTGGTGCCGCTGGCGGACGCCATGGGCATCGCGGTTCGGGAAATCGGCATCTGCTCGACTTGTGGCACTGTCGATACGTCCGATCCCTGCACCATCTGTTCAGATCCGAAACGCGACCAGAGTGTTCTGGTGGTGGTCGAGGATGTTGCCGATCTGTGGGCGCTGGAACGTGCCGGCGCGGTCAATGCCCGTTATCACGTCCTGGGCGGAACCCTGTCACCTCTCGACGGCATCGGCCCGGAGGATCTCAATCTCGGCTCGCTGATCGACCGTTGTGGGTCGGAAGGCTTTTCGGAAGTCATTCTGGCGATCAACGCCACCGTCGAGGGGCAGACAACGGCCCACTACATCATGGACCAGCTGTCTCATCTTCAGGTCAATGTCACCCGGCTCGCCCATGGGGTGCCCGTCGGCGGCGAACTGGACTATCTGGACGAAGGCACGCTGGCGCAGGCGCTGCGCGCCCGGACGCGGTTCTAGAAACGCGCTGGAAACCAGGCACCTGGCACACTGCCGAAGCCGACAGCCTCACTTCTCATACAAAAACGCGGCGCAAAACAGATCGCCGGGAAACCGGAAGATCTCCCGGTTTGATGTAAAACCAGCTGTCTTGCCCATCGCCAACCAGTCTTCCGGGGTTTCGGGAAAGTCGTGCGTGCTGATGTGTTGCCAGAGGTGGTCATATTCGGCGTCGGTAAGTGAACGAAACCTGTGGCGCAGTTCTTTCTGCCAGCGGCGTGTATAATCGGCTCGTGTTTCGCCGGGCAGGCACACAGGCTCCGCGCAGACGAAGACACCGCCCGGCTTGAGCGCGTTGCGGATCGCTGACAGCATTTCCTGTTTTTGCGCGCGCTGAAGATGATGGATGGAATAACCGCACCAGATGAAGTTGGCGCTGGCCGGACGGCTCACGATGCCCTCCACCATGTCCTCTTCGGCAAGTTCCACATCATACGGCACGTCCTTCATCACCCGGGCAGCACATTCCAGCGCCGGGCGTGACAGGTCGAGGCCCTCGTAGGTCGCAACCTTGCTGTTCTGAAGCACCGTATGCGCAAGACTGGCGTCGCCGCAGGCCAGATCCAGAAAAGCGAAAGGCTTGTCAAAGCGTCTGCCGATCTCGTCGCGCAGGAGCTGGCCGATTTCCCGGTGGTGCATTTCATTGGCACGCACCAGCTTGTGGTAGATGTTCCACTCGAACTGGAACATTTTCAGGGCTTCGGGTGCCAGCCCCTTGGTGATGTCGGTGTCGGGGGCGAAATGAAGATGCAGCATCGTGCGGTCCGAGCCTGGGGTAGAAAGTGCCGGCAATGAACTGCCGCCCAGCAAATGCTAGTTTCAGAAGCGTAATTTCACAACAATAAGTTTAGTTTTGATCCGGTTACTGTCCGCGGGCTTGCACATGAACGGCGCTGCACTTATGTCGAGGCGGTCGTTCACGAGATATTTGAAGGTGTCATGTTCCAAGCTGCTTCCCGCGCCATGTCCGAGGTGTTTGAACCGCCGTTCCGGGCAATTTTCTGGAAGATGCTTGGCTTTACACTTGGCGTTCTGGTTGTCATCTGGATCGCCCTTCAGGGCGTGATCGCCGCCTTCGTCGCGCTGCCCTATGCCTGGATGGACACGGCAATATCCGTTCTGACGGGCATTGGTGCAATTTTCGTACTCGGCTTCCTGATTGCGCCGATTTCAGCGCTCTTTGCCGGCCTCTTTCAGGACGAGATCGCCGATATCGTCGACAAGAAGGACTATCCGCACGACCAGCCAGGCCGCGCACTGCCGCTGTCGCAGTCGATCGTGCAGACCATCAAGTTCACCGGCGTCGTGATTTTGGGCAACCTGTTTGCCCTGGTGCTGCTGCTTGTGCCCGGTGTCAATCTGGTCGCCTTCTTCATCGTCAACGGTTACCTGCTCGGCCGGGAATTCTTCGAATTTGCCGCCATGCGTTTCCTTCCGGCGGCCGAGGCGAAGGCATTCCGCAAGGCGCGGGGCGGAACCGTTTTTCTCGGTGGCCTGATCATCGCCGGCTTGCTTGCCGTGCCGATTCTCAACCTGGTGACGCCGATCTTTGCGACCATCTTCATGCTGCATCTTTTCAAGTTGCTGGCAGCGCAGCGGCAGAATGTGGCGCGCGCCTGAAGACTGTCTTGCTCTTGCGGGGCGGGAGACCACGCCCGGCAATTGAGGCTGCCAGGATGGCGTCACGTCACCCGACACTTGCATATCCCATGGCAATCTGACCAAGTGCCCCTCCGAACCGGAGGAGCACATGCAGGAATTGCTGACGGAAATCGCGGAAGCCGCTGCGGCCAATCCCGACAAAGGCAATGTCGCGACCTATATTCCCGAGCTGGCAGGCATCAATCCCAACCAGTTCGGCATAGCCGTCGCTCTAGCCGATGGCAGGGTGTTTACAGCCGGCAATGCCGATGTGCCGTTCTCCATCCAGTCCGTCTCCAAGATTTTTGCCCTTGCTCTGGCGCTCGGCCGGGTGGGAGATCAGCTCTGGTACAGGGTTGGACGCGAACCCTCCGGGCTTTCCTTCGATTCGATCCTGCTTCTGGAGCGGGAAGATGGCATTCCCCGCAATCCGTTCATCAATGCCGGCGCGCTGGTGACCACGGATACCTATCTGGCCGGGTCAACCCCACGGGAAGCTCTGGGCGAATTGCTGCGCTTTATTCGCGCTGCCTGCGACGACGACAGCATCCACATGAACGAGAAGGTCGCGAAGTCGGAACTCGCCACCGGACACCGCAATTTCTCGCTTGCCCATTATCTGGCGTCCTACGGTAACCTGCGGGCTTCCGTCGACAAGGTGCTTGGCACCTACTGCCATCAATGCGCCATTGAAATGTCCTGCCGGCAGCTTGCGCTCGCCGGCCGCTTTCTGGTGGATGCGCCCCGGATGCCGGGCCTTGTTTCGATCGAGCGCCGGAGGCGGATCAATGCCCTCATGATGACTTGTGGCCATTACGACGGTTCGGGCGATTTCGCCTTTCGTGTCGGCATGCCGGGCAAAAGTGGTGTCGGCGGCGGCATTCTCGTGATTTCACCAAGTCGGGCGTCTATCGCCGTCTGGTCGCCGGGTCTGAACAAGTACGGCAATTCCAAGCTGGGCACGGAAGCAATGGAGCATTTTGCTCACAAAACCGGCTGGTCGGTGTTCGGAGTTCCCCACGGGGGCGAAGGGGCTCACGTTTAGGTCACTTTATCTCACCGGATGAATTTAAACGATATAGAAGTAGTTTCCTTGCAATTAGGCCTATAGGATATTTTGACCTTTGGAAGCGTTGGCGCTATTACGCACCTAGACAACGCTTTGATTTGCTTACGTTTGCGTAAACGTAAACTGGGGTGAGGTGAGTTGAGGTTGGGTCGTTTGGCCAGGAGGCCGCGCCGGTTCGTCCGGGGTCGGAACCAGGTTCAAACGGGTCATCTTAAGCGCATTTCGCTCTAGCGTCGTACGGGAGAGGAATTCCATGTCGAACGCCGATCTGCGGGGCAACCGCCCGCTGTCGCCCCATCTTCAGATTTACAAGCCCATTCTGACGATGGTCATGTCGATTCTGCACCGCATCACTGGCGCGGCGCTTTACTTCGGCACCGTCCTGCTGGCCTGGTGGCTGATCGCCGCTGCGGCGGGCCCCAGCTACTTCGATTTCGTCAACGGCATCTACGGCTCGATCATCGGCCGTCTGATCCTGTTCGGCTTCACCTGGGCGCTTGTGCATCACATGCTCGGCGGCCTGCGCCATTTCATCTGGGACATGGGCGCGGGCTTCGGCAAGGAAGCGCGCGAGTGGCTCGCCAAGGCGACCATCATCGGGTCCGTTGCCGTCACGCTGATCCTCTGGATCATCGGCTACGCGGTTCGCTAAGGAGAGTGTCATGACAGATATGCGCACACCCCTGAACAAGGTACGCGGCCTGGGATCTGCCAAAGAAGGCACCGATCACTTCTGGAAGCAGCGTCTGACCGCTGTCGCCAACGTGTTCCTGATCTCGTTCTTCGTGATCCTGGTGATCGCGATGCAGGGTTCCTCCCACGGCGACGTGGTCGAGACCCTCAAGAACCCGCTCGTTTCGATCATCCTGCTCCTGGTTATCCTCTCCGGCGTCTATCACATGAAGCTCGGCATGCAGGTGATCATCGAAGACTATGTGCATGGCGAAGGCATCAAGTTCCTCACGTTGATGGCGAACACCTTCTTCTGCGCCTTTATCGGTTTCGGCTGCGTCTTCGCAGTGCTCAAGATTGGCTTTGGAGGCTGACCCGAATGGCCAAGACCTATGAATTTGTCGACCACACCTATGATGTGGTGGTCGTCGGCGCCGGCGGCGCAGGCCTTCGTGCCACGCTCGGCATGGCCGAGCAGGGCCTGAGAACGGCCTGCATCACCAAGGTGTTCCCGACCCGCTCCCACACCGTTGCTGCCCAGGGCGGCATCGCCGCGTCGCTCAAGAACATGACGCCGGACTGCTGGGAATGGCACATGTACGACACGGTGAAGGGGTCCGACTGGCTCGGCGATACCGACGCCATGGAATACCTGGCCCGTGAAGCGCCGAAGGCGGTCTACGAACTGGAACACTACGGTGTGCCGTTCTCCCGGACCGAAGACGGCCGCATCTATCAGCGCCCGTTCGGCGGTCACATGCAGAACTACGGCGAAGGTCCTCCCGTGCAGCGCACTTGCGCTGCAGCCGACCGGACCGGACACGCCATCCTGCACACGCTGTACGGCCAGTCCCTGCGCAACAATGCCGAATTCTACATCGAGTATTTCGCACTCGACCTGATCATGTCCGAAGACGGCGTGTGCCAGGGCGTGATCGCGTGGAACCTCGATGACGGCACCATGCACCGCTTTGCCGCCAAGATGGTGGTTCTGGCGACCGGTGGTTACGGTCGCGCCTTCTTCTCGGCAACCTCCGCCCACACCTGCACCGGTGATGGTGGCGGCATGGTGGCCCGTGCAGGCCTGCCGCTTCAGGACATGGAATTCGTCCAGTTCCACCCGACCGGTATCTACGGCTCCGGCTGCCTGATCACCGAAGGGGCACGCGGCGAAGGCGGTTATCTGGTCAACTCCGAGGGCGAACGCTTCATGGAGCGCTACGCACCGTCGGCCAAGGACCTTGCCTCCCGTGACGTGGTCTCGCGCTGCATGACCATGGAAATCCGCGAAGGCCGCGGCGTCGGCAAGGACAAGGACCACATCTTCCTGCACCTGGATCACCTCGATCCGGCTCTGCTAGCCGAACGTCTGCCGGGCATTTCCGAAAGCGCCCGCATCTTCGCCGGCGTGGATGTGACCAAGGATCCGATCCCGGTCCTGCCGACCGTTCACTACAACATGGGCGGCATTCCGACCAACTACTGGGGCGAAGTGCTGAACGCGGACGGCAACAATCCGAACCGCATCCAGGAAGGCCTGATGGCCGTCGGTGAAGCCGGCTGTGCATCGGTTCACGGTGCCAACCGTCTCGGCTCCAACTCGTTGATCGACCTTGTGGTCTTCGGCCGCGCGGCGGCGATCAAGGCAGGTGAGGTCGTCGATCCGAAATCGGCCGTGCCGGCGCCGAACGAAGCCTCCTGTGAAAAGATCATGGACCGCTTCGACAAGCTGCGGAACGCTTCCGGTTCCATCCCGACCGCCGATCTTCGCGACAAGATGCAGCGCGCCATGCAGGAAGACGCTGCCGTCTTCCGGACCCAGGAAAGCCTGGAGCAGGGCTGCAAGCGTCTGACCGAGATCTGGGGCGAAATGAAGGACCTCAAGGTCTCCGACCGTTCGCTGATCTGGAACTCCGATCTGGTGGAAACGCTGGAGCTGGAGAACCTGATGGCCAACGCCATCACCACGGTCTACGGCGCGGAAGCCCGCAAGGAAAGCCGCGGCGCCCATGCCCGCGAGGACTACAAGGACGGTCCGTTCGCCGGCCGCGACGACGAGAACTGGCGCAAGCACACGCTCTCGTGGGTCGACGAAGCCGGCAACGTCAAGCTGGACTACCGTCCGGTGGTGCTCGATCCGCTGACCACCCTTGAACAGGGTGGCATCGATCCGAAGAAGATCGCGCCGAAAGCGCGCGTCTACTAAGGAGACGGCACGGTGAGCCAGGTGGCAACCCTTTTGGACACGAGAAGTCCGTTCGGCACATATCCCGCCGAGCGGATGGTCCGGGCTGCCTGGCGTCTTGCCGACCGGCACGACCTTTCCAAGGGCCTGCGCAAGCGTATCCGCTCCCTGGTGGCGCGGTTCTTCAAGGGCCCTTACGACCTGGAAGCCGACGGTCTGAAGTTCCGGATCTATCCGGGTGAAAACTATGACGACCGCAAGATCCTGGCCAAGGGCCGCCTGCCGGAGCGCGAAGAGCACAAGCTGATCGAACCGCATCTGGGCAAGGGCAAGGTGTTTGTCGATATCGGCGCCAACATCGGTTCCTATTCGATCTTTGCCGCCGGTCTCGGCGCGGAGGTTGTTGCGATCGAAGCCAACCCGCAGACGGCAACGAAGCTCGGCTTCAACGTACGTGCAAACGACCTGGACACCGTTACGGTGGTCAATTCGGCCGTTGGCCCGCGCGACGATACGCTGCCGCTGTGGCAGGAACCGAGCAACTGCGGCTTTGCCACATTCGTGAAGGACCTGACCACCGGCGAATGGGCTGGCGACTGGACACCGACCTTCGTCAAGGTTCGTCCGCTGACGGCCATAGCCGACGATCAGGGCCTCACCCGGATCGATGTTTTGAAAGTTGATGTGGAAGGCTTCGAGGACCGTGTGGTCCTGCCTTTCCTGAGGCACGCGGACCGGAGCCTCTGGCCCCGCGTGATCCTGCTTGAAACCAATTGCCGGCCCTACTGGACCGAGGATTGCCTGAGTGAACTGGCAAACCGCGGCTACGGGGTTACCGGCCAGACGAATGACAACATGGTCTTTGAGCTCTCTGCCTGAGCGAAAGACGATTTGGCCCTGGACGCGAAACCAAGGGCCCAACGCGGAGCAGTAACGAGATGGTTCAGCTGACGCTTCCCCGGAACTCCCAGGTGACGGAAGGCAAGGTGTGGGACAAGCCGGAAGGCGCCACCAACCTGCGTGAATACCGCATCTATCGCTGGAACCCGGACGATGGCCGCAACCCGCGCGTCGATACCTATTTCATCAATGCGGACGATTGCGGGCCGATGGTGCTCGACGGTCTCATCTACATCAAGAACAAGATCGATCCGACACTGACCTTCCGCCGGTCCTGCCGCGAAGGTATCTGCGGGTCCTGCGCGATGAACATCGACGGCACCAATACTCTGGCCTGCACCAAGGGCATGGACGAGATTGCCGGCGACGTCGTCAAGATCTACCCGCTGCCGCACATGCCGGTGGTCAAGGACCTTGTGCCGGATCTGACCAATTTCTATGCCCAGCACCGCTCGATCGAGCCTTGGTTGAAGACAGTATCGCCAGCCCCGGAAAAGGAATGGCGCCAGTCGCATGAAGACCGGGTGAAGCTTGATGGCCTGTATGAGTGCATTCTGTGTGCCTGCTGCTCCACCTCCTGCCCGAGTTACTGGTGGAACGGCGACCGCTATCTCGGCCCGGCCGTCCTTCTGCAGGCCTATCGCTGGTTGATCGACAGCCGCGACGAGGCCACCGGCGAGCGTCTGGACAATCTGGAAGATCCGTTCCGGCTTTACCGCTGCCACACCATCATGAACTGCTCGCAAGCGTGCCCGAAGGGTCTGAACCCGGCCAAGGCAATCGCCGAGATCAAGAAGATGATGGTCGAACGCAGGGTTTAAATTGCGCGGCACCAGAAAATTGAAAGGCCGTCCCACGGGGGCGGCCTTTTTTGTATTGGTTCCGAACGACCTTGCCACCGTCATTCCGGACAAGTGCAGTGAAGCTGCGCACCGATCCGGAATCCAGATATCAGCGTGAGCGGAGCGAACACTCTGGAAAGATAAGGCAGCGCTATTCGCGCAGCATATTTCTGGATTCCGGATCTGCGGTCGGCTGCGCGCCTTCCTTGTCCGGAATGACGCGGGAAAACGCTTTTGCGTTTCACGGTGCCCTGTTCTGGTAGGACCGAAGCTGAGCCGGGATTACCGCGTTCTCAAGAAAAGCTCCACCGGCATCACCCCTTAGCCCGACACACCAGAAGCGAGCTGTTGCACCAGCCTCTGAACCCGGGAACACGACCAAGCGTGCGGGTAAGGGCGATTTCAGCGGGTTTCAGCGGGCCCCATTCGAAGGTCTTGCCGCGCAGGTGGTGAAACAGTTTCCCGTGGCGGTTGGTTTCCTCGTACCAGGGGCTGAGCATCGGCAGATAGGGCAGGCACGAGAGATAGCCGATGCCGTGCACCGACTCGATCGTGACCGCGCCGCCGATGATCTCCGACCATTCGTTCAAGGTCATGCGGACCTGGTGCTCGGCGTAGTGCAGGTGGCCCAGCTTCAGCCGGTCGAGGCGATAAAGCTGCGGGACCACGGCTAGGATCAGTCCACCCGGCGCAATGACCTCACCACATTGACGCATCACGGATTCGATCGCCGGGCCACGGCCTGGCAGATGCTCCAGCACGTCCAGAAGGGCGATCACATCCGGTTGCCAGGGAAGGTCGTCGCGATGTTCGGAAAGACGGGTGGCATCCAGCACGATGTCCGGTTCGAACGCCGCTTCATAATCGGCACCGCAATAGTCGAAATCCAGGCCGGTGTCGGCGAGATATTCTTTCGAAATCGAGGTCGAGCAACCGACATCGAGAATGCGCGGCGGCCGACCAAGGTCTTGTGCCCAGTCCCGGATGGTGCGGGCGACAATGTCGAACTTCACCGTTCCGTACAGGTTCCTCTGGGCGTTCGCGAGCTTCTTGACCAGATACTGCGAATGGACCGTAACTTCGGATTGCTCATCATCCGCTAGGTCTGGTCTCTCTGTTCGATCCAGAGTTTGGTGCACACTGCCTCTCCTTCTGTCGCCAAGCGGTGAATGCCGGGTTCGTAGGTGTAGGTGGTCAGGTCGGCCATCAGCACGATCAGTTCGCCGAGGATCAGCTCGACCACTTCATCGGCAACGCTGCCGGAGCCGGGAATGAAATTGGCCGGGTAGCCGTCGTTGACGAGGCAGATCTGCTTGTCCGCCCCCTGTTGGCCGGGAAGCTGGAAAGCCTTGATCGACGGATGAATGTCGCAGGCTGGCGACTGTTCCAGAAAATCGACGTCGATTTCGATACGCCGGGAACTGGCGCTCGCCACCAGGCAGCCGTTGCGAAGCTGCTGCAGCACGTCCCGGGTTATCGACAAGCGCCCTGCTGCCCCGACAACCAGGTCGCATTGCTCGAGATCCATGGGATGAAGGGTCGCCGGATAACCTGACAACCTTGCTTCTGCGATTTTAAGCGGGTCGACATCGATCAGCGAGACGATGACATCCAGCCGGCGCAGGGCCTTGGCCACGCCGAAGCCGATCCAGCCTGCTCCGAAGACAGCAGCGCGCCGGCCGGCCAAGGAGTTGCCGAGATCGCGCATGAGCCCATCCAGGCACCGGGCAATGGTCTCGCCGCAGCGTACAGCTTCCAGGCGCTTCAGCTCGCTGTCGGCACAGTGGAGCACAGGCACCCGCAACCGCGTCTGCCCGGCCCGCCACACGCCTTGCTTGGTGATCTCCACCACGCCTTCGACAAGGTGCAGCTGATCTTGAAACCGCTCGTGCAGCAATTCGACGGCATAACCACCGACTTCCTGAATGACGAGCTTCTGGTCGGAGGCCCGGCAGGCATCCAGGCTCTTCTGCAAGGCCTTGGCCAGGTCCTCTTTGAATTCTGGCTCGGTCTTCGGGCACTGGACCTTGTCGCCGTATACGGCCTGCCATTTCAGCCGTGTCACATCACTGCCGGAGGAATACGGGATGCCGATGATTGCATCGAAATCCATGACCCCTTCCAGCGCATCGATCATGCGCCTTGTGTCGTCAAACAGATGCGCCACCAGCAGATACCGGTGCGCTTCACTCTTGAAGAGATCGAGCCGCTTGACCAGCGCCGGCAGATAGTCCGCACGTCGGGCATAGGCGGGCGCGGCCGCGGTAGATATGTCGCTTAATGGATGCATTGTTGGTTATTCCGAGGGTTCTGCCATTCTGGCACTGCGCCGCCGGTACGCACAAGTGCGAGTTGTGAAATAGACAGGAAAAATGAGGCAGCAATCCAACAACTTTTGAGCCACTGCACAGGAACTGCACAAACAATACTGAAAAGCCGCTCGGCCACGCCCTTTTGTGTCCTGTTCTGTCTTCAATGATCGCCCTGTTGACCGGGTGCCCGCCTGACGGGACATCCTTCTGGCAGAGGGTTGATTTGCATGACAAGCGATACTGAAAACGACACCATTGAACAACCGCAGGAGCGATCTCAATTTTCGCAGCCCCGCTCACCCCGTGAACAGCCGGTCCGCCGAACGTCTTTTCTTGGGTCTCCGGCAGTCAAGTTCGTGATCATCGGAGTGTTGACCGTGATGTTGCTGGTGCCGAGCCTGTTCGTCTGGGTGCTGGTGGAAGAACGGGCCGAAAGAGCCCGGGATGTCGCTCAGGACATCGCCCGGTCCTGGGGTGGCATCCAGGAGATCAACGGACCCTACCTGGTTGTTCCGTTCAGCGAGACCTTCACTGTTTCCACCGGAGAAAACGCCAAGACCGAAATTCGCTGGCACACTGCCATCCTGTTTCCGGAAAAGCTGGATGTGAGTGGCGACATCTCCGTTCAGGAGCGCAGGAAATCGATCTATTCGCTGCCCGTCTATCATGGCAGCGTGACATTGAAAGGCCGGTTCGCCGCAACGTCGTCCGAAAACTTTCAGCCGCAGTTCGGTGGGCAAATCGACATTGCTGGAGACAAGGCGGTTCTTGTGGTCGGCATCGGCGACATTGCAGCGCTGAAAAGCGAGGTCGCACTGGTCCTGAACGACAGTGGTTCCGTGCCGTTCGAGCCTGGGCTCGGGCCACTGACCATGGAGCCGATACGGCGGACTGTTGCCACGATCAACGCGTCCGGTATCAACGCACCTGTCGCTGCGGGTTTGTGGCGAAACGGGTTTTCTTTCGACATCCCCATGCAGCTGAACGGCTCCACCGCTTTCTACGTTGCCCCGGCCGGTCAAACGACCAGCGTATCCCTTCAATCTGACTGGCCGCATCCCGGCTTTACCGGGGCATTCCTGCCGGAAGCCCGAGAAATCGGCGATGCCGGTTTCAACGCATCCTGGACCATCCCCTATCTTGCTCGCGGCATTCCAAAACTGGTGCTCGGACCCCAAATGCCGTTGCAAAACAAGGTTCTGGGAGTGCAATTCGTTGAACCCGTCAATTTCTATCAGACCATTTCCAGGTCGTTGAAATACGCAGTCTGCTTCATCAGTCTGACCTTCCTGGCGGTCTTCGTTCTGGAAATGCGCTCCGGATGGCGGGTCCATTGGATCCAGTATGGTCTGGTCGGATTGTCCCTGATCGTCTTCTACGTCATGCTGCTCGCCTTTGCAGAGCATGTTGGCTACGGCCTGGCCTATCTTGTCGCCGCTGCCGCCGCGACGCTGCTGAATGCGCTCTATATCGGGACTTCGCTCAAGAGCCGTCTCGCCGGAAGCGTGATGCTTGCGGTCCTGGCTGCGATATTCGGCGTGCTTTATGCGCTCATGCAGGAGCAGGACTACGCGCTCCTGATCGGTTCGATGATCGGGTTCCTGTCACTTGCCGTTACCATGTTTGCCACCCAGCGGATCGACTGGTCCGGGCAACAACAGGTTGGCACGGGGCCGCAAGCCGGAGCGGTCTGACGGTCATTCTGTCATTCCGGTATGTCGCCAATCCGGTCGGCGGTGTGGCTTCGCTGCGCCGCCGATTTTGCTTGGCATTTGCCGGTTGAGCGCATCGTAGCTCTAAAACGAGGCTTGCAATTCCTCCTTAAATGTTCTTATTTTGTTCTATTGAGGTGAGTGGGAGGACGTGATGTCCATTCTTGATCATATCGGTTTTGCGGTCAGTGATTTTCCGGCGTCTCGTGCGTTCTACGAAAAGGCCCTGGCGCCACTTGGCATCAAGGTGTTGATGGACGTCACCGCTGAAATGACGGGTGGACCCGCCTATTGCGGTTTCGG
Source organism: Labrenzia sp. THAF191a (assembly GCF_009363335.1). Lineage (GTDB taxonomy): Bacteria > Pseudomonadota > Alphaproteobacteria > Rhizobiales > Stappiaceae > Roseibium > Roseibium algicola. Next base: position 776,184 of record NZ_CP045333.1, on the reverse strand, counting down.
CGAGGACAAGCCGGACTTCTGGATTGGTGAAGGCAAAGCCCCCGGAACACCGGCGCATGTTGCCTTTGCAGCTTCGAACCGGGCGCTCGTCGATGCCTTCTACGAGGCTGCGATCGCAGCCGGTGGCAAGGATAACGGCGCACCGGGCCTGCGGCCGCAGTACCACGAAAATTACTACGGTGCTTTCGTACTCGACCCGGATGGTCTGAATATCGAGGCGGTCTGTCACCTGCCTGAATAAGTCCTTGTTTCCTGATTTCAATTTGGAGAAAAAAATGCACAAGAGCCGGCTGGGAGATCTGGTGATCGACTGTGAAGGTGGCGATATCGACCGCCATGCGGAATTCTGGGCCGGTGCGCTCGGGCGCACCGTTGAAGCTGAGCCGAAAAACCCACGCTATCGCCGTCTGATCGGCACGGAAGATGAAATCGGCATCCTGCTCCAGTCTGTCGAGCATCCCTCCCGCGTGCATCTGGATATCGAAACCGACGATCCGGAAAAGGAAGTTGCCCGGCTCGAAGGTCTGGGCGCGACCATCGTCCAGAAACTGGACGGCTGGACAGTGATGCAGGCAACCAGCGGTCACCGGTTCTGCGTCGTCAAACCGCAACTCGCCGGTTTTGAGGAGGCGGCCAAGGCCTGGGAGGACTGAGAACGGCCTGATCGGACATGGTTTTGGCTGCCCGAAATGAGGGGCCTCACGCCAGGCTCACGGGCATGTGCTGGTTTGGCGAGCGGAGTTGAGTTTGTCTCAGCCGCCGGGCGCGTTACCTCTTTCGGGTAGAATTCGAAGTGCCTTCACGGGTCTTCCAACCCATGAAGCGCATTTCAAAGTCGAAGACCACAGCTCGAAACCCAAGCGCGCTGGTCGTCTTTCCGTTCGGGGTTTCGCCATCTTCACCAGATTGGCGCCCCTTAGGAAAGGTCGACCACAACCAGCTGCCCGGAGGACCTGACATGAAACGCCTGCTCCCGCTCACTTTCTTTGCCGCGCTCGTGGCGTCGATGCCACCGGGTACCGCACAGGCCGAAACCGCGGTGCTTGCCGGAGGATGCTTCTGGTGCGTTGAATCCGATCTCGAAAAACTTCCCGGCGTGCGCGATGTCGTTTCCGGCTATGCCGGCGGGGAGACCCAGAACCCTACCTACAAGGATTATGATCGTGGCGGTCACCGGGAGGTCGTCAGGGTCGATTTCGACGAGAACAAGATCAGTTACGCCGAACTCGTCGGAATCTTCCTGCGCACCGTCGATGTGACGGACGCCGGCGGTCAATTCTGCGACCGGGGACATGCCTATTCCACCGCCATCTATCCTCTGGACGAAACCCAGGCGAAACAGGCCAGGGCGGAAATCGCGAAGGCGGAAAAGGCACTCGGCGGAAAGATCGTAACGCCGGTAGAGGCTCCGGCCGTTTTCTGGCCCGCCGAGAACTACCATCAGGCCTATTACAAGAGCCAGGTTCGTACGCTCACCCGCTTCGGCTACGTCACCCGCGCCGACGCCTACAAAGGCTACAGGAAAGGGTGCGGCAGGGATGCACAGGTCAAGGCCGTGTGGGGCAGCGAAGCCTTCAAGGGGTTGCCCAAGGCAGGGTCATAACATTCGAAAATGGGCCGTTTCCGCGGGGAACGGCCCAAAAGAACAGCATTTTCGTCGAATTTTCAGGCATCAATTTGCCGTAGGGTAAGGTGTACACTACATACTTTCAGTGGGCTTACGTCTGAAAGGACGCTAACATGCTGAGCTTGTTTGGAAGTCGCGTTACAGCAGAGCCGGAATTTATTTCTGAATTGAGAGCCGTCGAGACGGAAGACCGCCTTCGAAGATCCACCGCCGCCATGCTGGAAGCAGCAGGGTTGGAGATCTGTGACACCAACACACCGACCGAATTTGCGGCAGCTGCCACCGTGTCGATCATGAAGCTCGTGCTGAAAGTGGTCGAGCGGGACTTTGACGAACTGTGCTTCGAAAACCGATTTGTCACCGGCCTGTTCGGGTTCCTGATTGCCCATAACCTGACGCGCCGCACCAATGCTGATCTTGGTGTCGTGCTGGGTATTGCGGGTCTGGACCTCTTCTCGCATGAGGAAATCGAACAGATCTACAAGCTCGGCTCGTCCTACAGGCGTCTGCGCCAGCACCGGAACATGCATCTGGCGCTCAGGGACATCATCGACAGTTTCCTGTCGCATCCTGATGAAGAAACCTTGTCGGATCTTGCCGGGGTTTATCAGCTCTGCCTGCAGCAGGACGGTTGACCGGATTTCATCGGCAACCATCGTGGCGGTCATACGCCGGCTTCAAATGCCTCGACCAGCTCGAGGAACGCCTCGCCGTATTTTTCAAGTTTGGACTGCCCGACACCGGAAACGGCCAGCAGCGCATCTTCGGTCACCGGGCGCGCAGCGGATATCCCAGCCAGCGTCGCGTCTGTGAACACCACATAGGGCGGTACGCCCTGATCGCGGGCAATCTGGGTGCGCAGCCTGCGCAAGCGTTCGAACAGCAGCCTGTCTTCATGGTCCAGTTCATCGGCGATGGAGGCCGTACGTGAAGAACTCGTCCGTTTCAGGCCAGCCGCGCTCCGGTCCTTGCGCAAGGCGAGCTTCTCGTCACCGCGCAGGACGCTCCGCGCCTTTTCCGTCAGAACCAGAGCACCGAACTGGGCATGGTCGACATCGACGTAGCCTGCGGCGACAAGCTGACGGGCAATCGACTGCCAGGTCTTCTGCGGCACGTCCTGACCAATTCCGAAAACCGACAGCGTGTCATGGCCGAAGCGGGTGCTTTTCTCGTTGGTCTTGCCCAGAAGCACATCTATGACATGCGCCGTGCCGAAACGTTGACCAGTACGATAGATCGCCGACATCAGCTTTTGGGCAGCTTCCGTGCCGTCCCAGGTCTCCACCGGGGACAGGCAGGTGTCGCAGTTGCCACAGGGTTTGGGGTAGGTCTCGCCGAAATGGGCCAGCAAGGCCTGACGACGGCAACCGGCCGTTTCACAGATGCCGAGAAGCGCATTCAGCTTGGCATTTTCCGCGCGCTTGACCTCCTCGGGTGCATCGCCCTCGGCAATCATGCGCCGGCGCTGCACCAGATCTGCCATGCCGTAAGCCATGAAGGCTTCGGAAGGAGCGCCGTCGCGGCCTGCGCGGCCGGTTTCCTGGTAATAGGCCTCGACCGAAGACGGCAGATCCAGATGCGCGACATAGCGCACATCCGGCTTGTCGATACCCATGCCGAAGGCAACCGTCGCCACCAGGCACAGCCCTTCTTCCAGCAGAAACGCATCCTGGTTGGCTGAGCGCTGTTCCGCGGGCAGGCCGGCATGATAGGGCAGGGCCCTGATGCCCTTAGAGGTCAGCCATTCGGCGATGTCCTCGACCTTTGCCCGCGACAGGCAATAGACGATGCCGCTCTCGCCGGAGTGCTTCTTCAGGAAATCCAGCAGCTGCTGGCGCTGGTTGGTGCGCTCGACAATCTCGTAGCGGATGTTGGGCCGGTCGAAGCTGGTGGAAAAGACGGCGGCGTCTTCCAGCTGCAGGCGGGCCAGAATGTCTTTTTGGGTGTGCGGGTCGGCAGTCGCGGTCAACGCCACACGCGGCACGCCCGGATAGCGGTCGCGCAGACAGGACAGTGACATGTACTCCGGACGGAAGTCATGTCCCCACTGGCTGACGCAATGCGCTTCATCGATGGCAAAAAGGGCAATCTGCAGCGTGTCCAGGAACTTGCGGAAGCTCTCGGTGCCCAGCCGCTCCGGTGTCACGTAGAGCAGGTCGATTTCACCGCGGCGCAGGGCACTGCGAATGCCGTCCTGTTCTTCAGGTGACAGCGTGGAATTGAGGGCCGCGGCCTGAACGCCAGCGGCGCGAAGCGCACCGACCTGGTCTTTCATAAGCGCGATCAGCGGCGAGACGACGATGCCGACCCCACGCCGGCACAGCGCCGGGATCTGGTAACAGAGCGACTTGCCTGCGCCGGTTGGAAACAGAACGACAGCGTCGTTGCCGTCCACAAGCGTTTCGATCACCGCCTGCTGCTTGCCCCTGAAGCTGCTGTAGCCGAAAACCTTCTGCAGAACCGCAAGCGGCTTCGGCTCCGGACGCACGGTCGGAGCAACGGCATGCTGCACTGGAATGACTTCCTCCGCGGCAACAGCGGGCGAAACGGGCATGGGTGAGACGGGTCCTTTGATTCTCCCGCACAATGTCTTATTCGCGGAAGAAGGGCAATGAAGGCGGAACCGCGCCTGTGGATGACGTGCAGGCCCTGGTCAGAGCATCAAAAAATCAGATGCTTAGGAGACGCGTGGAGGCGGTGCGTTGGCACCTAGAACTCGGCGTCCGGATCCGTCGCCAGCGTTTCGGCGCAGTGAATGCGCATCTGTTCGGTCAGATCGCCAAGGTCGCCTTCAAGTTTTTCCGGCCGGATCGGCTTGCCGAAATGCACGTTGAACTTGGCATGTTCCTTGTTGAGCAATTCGTTGAAGACCGTCATGTCGCGCAATTCGGTCGACACTCTCGCAAGAAAATAGAACAGGCCGGAATTGCGCCCGCCCATGTGCATGGGAATGATCGGGGCCTTGTTCTTGCGTGCCAGCGCCAGGGCTGACGTCATCCAGGGCCGTTCTGTCAGCTTGCCGTCGTGCCAATAGGCCAGGCGCCCGGAGGGAAACAGCACCACCACCCGCTCCTTGGCAAAGGCGGAGGAGGCGAGCTTGATCGTTTCCTTGGATTTTTCGCGGGTCTTGAAGTCAGCACGCCATTCGACCGGAATGATCATGTCGGCAAGGCGCGGGTTGATGCGGATGGCATCGCGGTTAGCAAAGATCGCTAGATCGTTCCGGCGGGACTTGATCGCATCATAAAGGACGATGCCGTCGGCAATGCCGGTTGGGTGGTTGGACACCAGAACGACGGGGCCTTCCTGCGGAACCCGTTCAAGGCCAAGCGTGGTGACGTCAAGCGACAGCAATCCGCTCAAATGGGCAAAAACCTCCAGCGCTTCCATCTGCGCAATGGTGTCGGCCATTTCGACGGCGGACTTGTAGCGAAGGATCTTGTGAGCGAAGGGTCTGATGAAGGGCCACCACGGGCTGGCCATCACCAGCTTGCCCCGTTCGGCAATCAGAAGGTCGACGATATGCTGCTCAGAAATCTGCCTCTGTGCCGCGGCCTGACGGCGCGTCGGCAAGGTGTCTGTCGTCTGGTCGGTCGTCCGCACAATGCACCTCTGCCCACGAGATTACTGCCTCACTCCGATGCATCGTTAACGAAATCAGCCTCTTGGTGCAAATGATCGTTGTACGAATTTCAGGATCGGAATCCGCCCATCGGCGGCTCAGCTCCATAGGGAACTGGTGAAAATTGCCAGCGATGTCAAGAAGGAGGCTGCCCAGGCAAGCGAGCGCGGCGAGGCGCGGTCCGCCCAGTAGCAGCCGATATAAATGATCCTCAGTAACACGAAAAGCACGGCGAGCCTGTCGATCCAGTGCGGGTCGCCGCCCTGGTTGAGGCCAACGAAAACGGCAACCGCAAACAGGGGAAATGCCTCGAAGCCATTCGCCTGTGCCCCCTGTGCGCGGGCGCGGAAACCGTCTCGCCAATAGTCCGGGTCACGTGGGCGGGCGTTGTCGAAGGACTTGTCCAGTTTTGCCGGAAAGACGGAAAGCAGCGGCAGGATGGCGGCGGCAAGGACACACCAGAAGGCGACGGGCATGTGGGCTCCTCAGGAACGTGTTGCAGGTCTTGCGCGCGAATACCCGGAATGAGGCTGCAGCGGGGTACCGGGCTGCACGCGAGCGTTTGTGCGCATATCTATCAGGCTCGTGGAAGATATCCTCATGATTTTCGATGTTGCCCCGGGTTTGTCATAAAGTCTTCCCGTCCCGGCGCTAGGGGGAGGCCGCCCATGACGTGATTGGCATGGGCCGCAGCCGCGAAGGAATGCCCCTTGTCGAAAACAACCGTTCTGTTCGTCTGTCCGGACAACAGCCTGCTGTCGCCCCTGGCCGAAGCCTATCTGAATTTTCGGGCAGGTGGTCTGATGCGGGCGTTCTCCGCAGGTGTGGCTCCTTCCCAGGAACTGAGCCGGCATGTGCGCCGGATACTGTCAGCACGGGGAATTGATGCCAAAGGGCTTGCGCCCAAGCCGATCGACATTTTCCTGATGCCGCATGCTGAAATTCCCGACAGGGTCGTCTATCTCGCTGACCAGGTGCCGGTAGCCTTGCCGCCGCAATGGAAGACCACGACATCGAGCCATTGGTGGAACATTGCCGCAAAACCGCCTTTTCCGGATGGTTTTGGTGCCTGCGCCACTTATTTCGAGAAGATTGCCGAGGCGATCGACAGGCTTGTGGAGCCGCCAAAAACAGCAGGCAAGGCCGTCTCGAACCGGGTTGCCTGAGCGATCAGAAAACGGTCGATTCTCAGGATTTTGGATTTTCGACAAATTGTGGGCTAAGAGTTGCTCCCATATTGGGACGAAGGTGAGGGATTGATTCGTCATGATGCGCGCGGGAAAGTTTGTTTTGATCGTCGGCCTGGTGGTCCTGGCAGCTGGTTGCCAGAGATTGTCCGGAGGCCGGAATTATGCCGAACCGCTGCCGGCGACCCCGACTACACCCGTAGGCTCGGGACAGCTTGCACCGCTTGATCCCAACGCGCCGGCCGGCGGTCTCAACGATCCGTCGGCTCAGCCGACCGACCTGGCCAGCAACCCGGTTGCAGCGCCTGCCGATGCCAAGGAAGTTGGCCGGACAGACCTTCTGGGTGGCTGGAAAATCACCTCCGCTGGCGACAACTGCATGGCCTTCATGACGCTGACAACATGGTCCGGCGGCTACCGTGCAAATACCAGAGGTTGTGCTTCGCCTGTACTGTCCGGGATCTCTGCATGGGACCTGAGTGGCAATCAGGTGGTTCTGAAGGACGGCACCGGCCTGATCGTTGCACAGCTTTACTCCAGCGCTTCCGGCCAGTTCAACGGTCAGACGTCTACCGGATCGCCGATCTCGCTGTACCGTTAAGGCCCCTCCGTATTTATGCTGGACAGCTCGCGCTATAGGTGTATATTTGCATAGCTACCGGAAAGGCTGTGCAAATGTCAAAATATGAACCACTGCGGGAACACTTGGCACGACTGGAAGATGTTGTCTGGGCGGCCAAGCTGAACGAAGTCGAAGATATCATAGGCTCGTCGCTGCCCAAGAGCGCCCGGGAACACCGGACATGGTGGGCAAATTCCGGCGGCAGTCTCGTTCACCAGAACGCCTGGCTTGATGCCGGCTGGCGGGTAGAGCGAACCGATCTTATGCGCGATGTCATCGTCTTCCGCCGGTTGCGCATCGGCGGAACCGTGGCCGGGGTGTCCGCCCGTATGGATCGGACCGCCAAGAATCCGCAAAAAACTGCAGAAAAGCGGCTCACCAAGGAAATGGCGGCCCTTCGTCAGCCTGCAACCGTGACGTTGCGCTCCGAATGGACCACGCTTGGCGATGTCCAGCGCACGCCCTGTTCCAATTCCATCATTCCGCAGGAAGGCGGCGTTGTGCGCTTCGCGGCCATGGAAGGAGACGAAGTCGTCACTGCCATCGTCGCAACCTTGTCGGTTCACAAGGCCTATCGCAGCCTGCGCATGGCGATGAAGGGTCTGGACGACGATACCGGCAGCCGTGTCGGTACGGAGCTGTTCAAGAAGGCCGGTTTCGATGCTGCCGCACCAATCGAATGCGATGTCGTCAAGTCCGGCAATGCCTGGCTGCTGACCGACGGTCGTGGCCGCAAGGCCAATCTGGACGACCAGTCCGAGTGTTATCTGGTTGCCCAGCTGCTCTATCTTCAGGAAGTCCAGAACGGTCGCAAGACGGCCCTTTACCTGCGCTAAGCGTTGTCTGAGTGCTTTTTGCGCTCAGCCGGGCACAGGCATGATGGCCGGGTCCAGTCAGGCCGAGCCGTTTGGGCGTTCATGATTGCGTTCCTCCCGCACAGGACCCCTCCCTGTGCCCTGCGCCCGTAACCCTCCCACCGGTTGCGGGCGCTGTTTGTTCAGAGGGCGTATTGCCTTCCTGTTTCGAGTTCCTCAAGCTTCGGTCTGTGTTTTTCTGCCCATTATCAGTGAATTGCGAACCGGGCTGCTGGGTGCAGTGTTCCGTCAATGGGGGCAGTGATGGCGGGGCCGGAAGGAGCGTCATCGCTGGATCAGTCGCATACCTTCCCCTGAGAGCACGCCTTCGATGAAGGATGTCTTGCCGGAATTGTATGTTTCCCAGTCGGAGGGCGAACCGGCCTTGAGGGCAAGGTTCCGTTTCAGGGCGGCGTAGCGCCCGGCAAGGCTGGCATCGCCGCGCAAGGCGTCTCGAAACTTGCGCCTCTGCTCAGGTGAGGGGCAATCGGATGCACACAGACACAGCCGATGCGCGATAATCAGCTCTTGATTTTCCCTCTCGTTCGACCGGGGGCCTGGCCCGGCTGGCCGGGTCATTTGCACTCCGTCTTCCCGAAAGCGGGCGCCGAGATCATGGTAGCCATACAGCAGGAGGTCGTTGCTGAGTGCAGCCGGTGAAAATCCGGGAGCCAGCGTTACATCGATATGAAGTTTGGGTTTGGCAATCAGCCCAGGGACGGCCGTGGACCCGACATGGTCCAGGCGCAGGGCCCTTGCTCCCAGGAGATGTCCGAGGTCGTCGATCAGCAGGTCAGCCTGGCGAAACCAGTCCGGATTATGTGGGAGCAACGGAATGGACATGAGGTCTGAAATCCTTAAATTTCAAACGGTTGAAAAACAAATCCGTAAGAATGTGTGATCGTATGCAACCATATCATGACTTGCATCTGCGACGTTTTGACCTTATTCCGCCGTGCAAATAGATACGTCCAAGACCCCATGAATTCTCATGGAGGGAGCAGCACCCTTGAAGATGGAACTGCCGGTCAACCGCGCCCTGAGCGCCCGCTACGACGCGCTCATCGCGTCGGGTGAGATCAAGGAAGACCCCGTGCAACGGGAGGCGGTGCGACAGCTCGATCTCCTGAACACCCGTCTTGCCGAAACCCGCCTGGCCTCCAAGAAAAGTTCACTTGGCTGGCTGTTCGCCAACAAGAAGAACCAGCTCTGGGCCTCCGTACAGGGGCTGTACATGTGGGGCGGTGTCGGGCGCGGCAAGACGATGCTGATGGACCTCTTTTACGAGGTCACGGTCATCCGCCGCAAAAGGCGTGTGCATTTCCACGAGTTCATGACCGATGTGCACGAGCGCATTCATGCCCACCGCCAGGCGCACAAGCGCGGCGAGGTCAAGGGTGACGATCCGATCCCGCCTGTGGCGAGCCAGATTGCCGAAGAAACGCGGCTGCTGCTGTTTGATGAGTTCTCGGTGACCGACATCGCCGATGCCATGATCCTCGGCCGCCTGTTCACCCAGCTTTTCGAGCGCGGCGTCATCGTTGTCGCCACGTCCAACGTCGAGCCGTCTCTCCTCTACAAGGACGGGCTCAACCGCCAGCTGTTCCTGCCCTTCATCAAGATGCTGACCTCCAAGGTGGAAGTGCTGCATCTGGACAGTCCGACGGATTACCGGCTGGAGAAGCTTGCTGGTGCGCCGGTCTATGTCACGCCTCTTGGCGAGAGTGCAAACGCCCAGATGGATGAGCTCTTTGCCAAGCTGACGCACGGCATGACACCGCATTCCGAAGAGCTGGAGAACAAGGGCCGCAAGATTGCCGTTCCCTGTGTTGCGGCGGGAGCGGCCAGGTTCACCTTCGACGACCTGTGCATGCAGCCGTTGGGGGCAAGTGATTATCTGCGCATCGCTCATGCCTTCGGCACGGTGTTTCTGGACAACGTGCCCGTGCTGTCCAAGGCGCGGCGCAACGAAGCCAAGCGCTTCATCAATCTGATCGATACGCTTTACGATAACGGCATCAAGCTGGTGGTATCGGCTGAGGCCGAGCCGCAGGATCTTTACGTCGGCGAGGACGGCACGGAAGCCTTTGAATTCGACCGGACAGCCTCCCGGTTGATCGAGATGCGGTCCGAGGCGTACCTTGCGGGAGAAAGACGACAAGTACACGCATAGGTCTGCATTCCCTATAGGTGAATTATGCAGACGGGAAGATCTGAGAAAATTTGTCCGGCATCGCGCAATATTCTTTTGGCGAGGTTGCGCGGGCGGATCAAAGGGAGTAGTGCCATCCTCAGTCATCAGAGGATGGCATGGAGTTCCATCTTACGTAAAGGGAAACTTTCGAAATGGCGCGGAACAAGATTGCCTTGATCGGCTCTGGTCAGATCGGCGGCACGCTCGCACATCTGGCAGGTTTGAAGGAACTGGGAGACATCGTGCTCTTCGACATCGCGGAAGGTGTTCCGCAGGGTAAGGCACTCGACCTGGCCGAGTCCTCCCCGGTCGATGGCTTCGATGCCAAAATGGCGGGTGCCAACAGCTACGAAGCCATCGAAGGCTCGGACGTTGTCATCGTTACCGCCGGTGTTCCGCGTAAACCCGGCATGAGCCGCGACGACCTTCTGGAAATCAACCTGAAGGTTATGGAGCAGGTTGGCGCCGGCATCGCAAAGTATGCCCCGAACGCATTCGTCATCTGCATCACCAACCCGCTCGACGCGATGGTCTGGGCCCTGCAGAAGTTCTCCGGTCTGCCGAAGAACAAGGTCGTCGGCATGGCAGGCGTACTGGATAGCGCCCGTTTCCGTTACTTCCTGGCAGACGAGTTCAACGTCTCCATCGAAGATGTGACCGCATTCGTTCTCGGCGGCCACGGCGACACCATGGTGCCGCTGACCCGCTACTCCACCGTTGCCGGTATCCCGCTCACCGATCTGGTCAAGATGGGCTGGTGCACTGCCGAGCGTCTGGAAGAAATCGTCCAGCGTACCCGTGACGGCGGCGCGGAGATCGTCGGCCTTCTGAAGACCGGCTCCGCTTTCTACGCTCCGGCGGCTTCCGCCATCGCAATGGCCGAAAGCTACCTGAAGGACAAGAAGCGCGTTCTGCCGTGTGCTGCTGCTCTCGACGGTCAGTACGGTCTGAAGGACACCTATGTGGGCGTTCCGGTCGTGATCGGCGCCGATGGCGTCGAGCGCATCATCGAGATCGACCTGCAGGGCGACGAAAAGGCCAACTTCGACAAGTCTGTCGCTTCCGTCGACGGTCTGGTCGAGGCCTGCAAGAAAATTCAGCCGGCGCTCGCCTGAACCGGGCCCGCCTAAGGGAATTTGCGGCCGTTCTTCCTGCCGGGAAGAACGGTCCTCCGACAACGGGGGAAACACATGAACATTCATGAATACCAGGCCAAGGCCGTTCTGAAGGAATACGGTGCACCGGTGGCCGAAGGCGTTGCCATCTTCTCCGCCGACGAAGCCGAAGCAGCCGCCAAGAGCCTTCCGGGCCCGCTCTGGGTCGTGAAGTCGCAGATCCACGCTGGTGGCCGCGGCAAGGGCAAGTTCAAGGAACTGTCCGCTGATGCCAAGGGCGGTGTCCGTCTGGCTTTCTCGCTGGACGAAGTCACGTCCAACGCCAAGGAAATGCTCGGCAACACGCTGGTCACCAAACAGACCGGTGCCGCCGGCAAGGTGGTCAACCGTCTCTACATCGAAGACGGCGCCGACATCGAGCGTGAGCTTTACCTCTCCATTCTGGTCGACCGGACCGTTGGCCGCCCGGCTTTCGTTGTCTCCACCGAAGGTGGCATGGACATTGAAGCGGTGGCCGAAGAAACCCCCGAAAAGATCGTCACCCTGCCGATCGATCCGGAAACCGGTGTGACCGAAGCCGATGCCGCCAAACTGTGCGACGCGCTGGAACTGACCGGTGCGGCACGCGAAGACGGCATGAAGCTGTTCCCGATCCTGCACACGGCTTTCGTCGAGAAGGACATGAGCCTTCTGGAAGTCAACCCGCTGATCGTCATGAAGGACGGCCGCCTGCGCGTACTGGATGCCAAGGTTTCCTTCGACGGCAACGCCCTGTTCCGTCATCCGGACATCATGGAGCTGCGCGACGTCACCGAGGAAGACGACAAGGAAATCGAGGCCTCCAAGTACGACCTCGCCTATGTCGCTCTCGACGGTGACATCGGCTGCATGGTCAACGGTGCCGGCCTTGCCATGGCGACCATGGACATCATCAAGCTCTACGGCGCCGAGCCGGCCAACTTCCTCGATGTTGGCGGTGGCGCTTCCAAGGAGAAGGTGACGGCCGCGTTCAAGATCATCACGTCCGATCCGAACGTGAAGGGCATCCTGGTCAACATCTTCGGCGGCATCATGCGCTGCGACGTGATCGCGGAAGGCGTGGTTGCAGCCGTCAAGGAAGTCGGCCTGCAGGTTCCGCTCGTTGTTCGCCTGGAAGGCACCAACGTGGAACTCGGCAAGAAGATCATCAACGAAAGCGGTCTGAACGTGATCGCCGCTGACGATCTCGACGACGCCGCCCAGAAAATCGTGAAAGCGGTTAAAGGTTAAGCCCGGAGGCGCGCAATATAGATGGTATTTGGGCTTTTGGTCCTACTGCTCCTCTATAGCCCGGCATTGATGACTTTATGGGTTGCCATTGTTGGACGTAGAAAATGGACGGTTCGAAAGGAAGTCTTGGTTTCTAAAGTGATTATCGCCGTTTCAACAGTTTTGTGCCTTGTCGTATGGATGAGCTATTTTCTGGAGGACTTTGATATTGCTCGAGCAGCCTACATTACCGTTGCATATAATCTGACTGCTGCCTGCATTGTATCTCTGGTTATTTACATTGCAGGACCTCGGTCTAGACAGCGTGCCGCCAATACGAAGGAAACATGATAGATGTCTATCCTCGTCAATAAAGACACGAAAATCATCGTTCAGGGCCTGACCGGCAAGACCGGCACGTTCCACACCGAACAGGCGCTTGAATATTACGGCACCAAGATGGTCGCCGGTGTGCACCCGAAAAAGGGTGGCGAGACCTGGTCTTCCGGTGTCGACAGCGCGGCTTCTCTGCCGATCTTTGCGAGCGTTGGCGAAGCCAGGGAAGCAACCGGTGCCGACGCCTCCGTGATCTACGTTCCGCCGGCAGGCGCGGGCGCCGCGATCATCGAGGCCATCGAAGCGGAAGTTCCGTTCATCGTCTGCATCACCGAAGGCATCCCGGTTGCCGACATGGTCAAGGTCAAGGCCAAGCTGGAGAAATCCAAGTCGCGCCTCCTCGGCCCGAACTGCCCCGGTATCCTGACCCCGGAAGAATGCAAGATCGGCATCATGCCGGGCTCCATCTTCAAGAAAGGCTCCGTCGGTGTTGTTTCCCGCTCCGGCACCCTTACTTATGAAGCTGTCTTCCAGACCACCAATGCCGGCCTCGGCCAGACGACGGCTGTCGGCATCGGTGGCGACCCGGTCAAGGGCACCGAGTTCATCGACGTCCTGGAAATGTTCCTGGCCGACGACGAAACCCAGTCGATCATCATGATCGGCGAAATCGGTGGCTCCGCGGAAGAAGACGCGGCGCAGTTCCTGAAGGACGAAGCCAAGCGCGGCCGGTCCAAGCCGATGGCTGGTTTCATCGCCGGACGGACAGCGCCTCCGGGTCGTACCATGGGCCACGCCGGTGCCGTTATTTCAGGCGGCAAGGGCGGTGCAGAAGACAAGATCGCTGCGATGGAAGCTGCTGGCATCAAGGTGTCACCGTCTCCTGCGAAGCTCGGCGAGACCCTTCTCGAAGTCTTGAAGGGCTGATTCTGCAAGAATCTTTAGCGATGGGGACGGAAACTGTTTACGTTTCCTGTCGCATGATGAAAGGATGGGTTCCGGCGCGGTTTACGTGCCGTAACCATTTTTCGAGGGGTCGGTGGGAACCATCGGCCATTGTAGGGAAACCGGCCGCGGGTCAATTTTTCGGGCCCGCCTAAACAAAAGGGCGGAGGATACCTCCGCTAAAGGACATGGCACGGCAGGAAGCGAACAACGTATTCGCACTGACGTCGTTGCTTTACGGCGCCAACGCAGCCTATATCGAAGACCTCTACGCACAGTACAAGACAGATCCGAGCTCGGTCGACGCCGAGTGGCAGGACTTCTTTGCGGCCTTCCAGGACGAGAAGGAAGCAGTGCTGAAAGAGGCTCGCGGGGCGACCTGGAAACGCAAGGACTGGCCGATCGAGGCCAATGGCGACCTCGTCAATGCATTCGACGGCAACTGGGGCCCGATTGAGCAGAAGCTCGGCGACAAACTGAAGAAGAAGGCTGAAGCCAAGGGCGAGCCGGTTTCGGATCAGGAAGTTCATCAGGCGACCCGCGATTCCGTTCGCGCCCTGATGATGATCCGCGCCTATCGCATGCGTGGCCATCTTCATGCAGATCTCGACCCCCTCGGCCTGGCCGGCAAGGGCGATCACGAGGAGCTGCATCCCTCCTCCTACGGCTTCACCGAAGCCGACTGGGACCACAAGATCTTCATCGACCACGTGCTGGGTCTGGAATACGCCACCATCCGCGAGATGATGGACATCCTGAAGCGGACCTATTGCTCGACGCTGGGTGTCGAGTTCATGCATATCTCCGATCCGGCGGCCAAGGCCTGGATCCAGGAGCGCATTGAAGGTCCGGACAAGCAGGTCGCCTTCACCACGGAAGGCAAGAAGGCGATCCTGAACAAGCTGGTCGAAGCCGAAGGTTTCGAAAAGTTTCTGGACGTAAAATACACCGGCACCAAGCGCTTCGGCCTGGATGGCGGTGAAGCGCTGATCCCGGCGCTGGAACAGATCATCAAACGCGGCGGCTCGATGGGCCTTAAGGAAATCGTGTTCGGCATGGCCCACCGTGGCCGCCTGAACGTGCTTTCCCAGGTGATGGCCAAGCCGCACCGGGCAATCTTCCACGAGTTCAAGGGCGGCTCCTACGCGCCGGACGATGTGGAAGGCTCCGGCGATGTGAAGTATCACCTCGGCGCGTCTTCCGACCGGACGTTCGACGGCAACGACGTGCACCTGTCGCTGACGGCAAACCCCTCGCACCTGGAAATCGTCAACCCGGTGGTTCTGGGCAAGGCGCGCGCCAAGCAGGATCAGCTGGCTGCCGACGAGAACGGCAACTTCGTCGACACGACCGAAATCGACCGCGGCACGGTTCTGCCGCTGCTGCTGCACGGCGACGCCGCATTCGCCGGCCAGGGTGTTGTTGCGGAATGCTTTGGCCTGTCCGCGCTGCGTGGCCACCGCACCGGCGGTTCGGTCCATGTGATCATCAACAACCAGATCGGCTTCACCACCAACCCGCGCTTCTCGCGGTCTTCGCCCTATCCGTCGGATATGGCGAAGGTGATCGAGGCGCCGATCTTCCACGTCAACGCGGATGATCCGGAAGCCGTCGTCTTTGCGGCCAAGATCGCGATTGAATATCGCCAGACGTTCCATCGTCCGGTGGTCATCGACATGATCTGCTATCGCCGCTTCGGCCACAACGAGGGCGACGAGCCGGCGTTCACGCAGCCGATCATGTACCGCAAGATCCGCAAGCATGCGACGACGCTGCAGCTCTACTCGGAACGCCTGATCAAGGAAGGTGTTCTGACACAGGACGAAGTCGAGCACATGAAAGCCGACTGGCGCAAGCATCTGGACGACGAGTTCGATGCCGGCCAGGCCTTCAAGCCGAACAAGGCCGACTGGCTGGACGGCAAGTGGGCAGGCATGAAACGGGCCGACGACGAGGACGATCCGCGGCGCGGTGAAACCGGTCTGCCGATGGATGAACTGAAGTCGATCGGCCGGGCTCTGACCCACGTGCCGGACGGTTTCAACATCCACCGCACGATCGCGCGCTTCATGAACCAGCGCGAGCGCATGATCGAGACCGGCGAAGGCATCGACTGGGCAACCGCTGAAGCGCTAGCCTTCGGTTCGCTGCTGAAGGAAGGCCACCCGGTGCGCCTGTCCGGTCAGGATTGCGAACGCGGCACGTTCTCGCAGCGCCATTCGGTCCTGTACGATCAGGAAGACGAGAGCCGGTATATTCCGCTCAACAACGTCTCTCCCGATCAGCAGCGCTACGAGGTCATCAACTCGATGCTCTCGGAAGAAGCCGTGCTTGGCTTCGAATATGGCTACTCGCTGGCAGAGCCGCGTGCTCTGACACTCTGGGAAGCCCAGTTCGGCGACTTCGCCAACGGCGCCCAGGTGGTGTTCGACCAGTTCATCTCTTCGGGTGAGCGCAAGTGGCTGCGCATGTCCGGCCTCGTCTGCCTGCTGCCGCATGGCTACGAAGGTCAGGGACCTGAGCACTCTTCCGCCCGTCTGGAGCGTTACCTCCAGCTTTGCGCCGAAGACAACATGCAGGTTGCGAACTGTTCGACGCCGTCGAACTACTTCCACATTCTGCGTCGTCAGCTGCGCCGCGATATCCGCAAGCCGCTTATCCTCATGACGCCGAAATCCTTGCTGCGTCACAAGAAGGCGGTATCCACACTGCAGGAACTCGGTCCGGAGTCCTCCTTCCACCGTCTGTTGTGGGACGACTGGGGCCCCAACCTGAATTCGGAAGGCAAGCTGGTTTCAGACGACAAGATCCGGCGCGTCGTGATGTGCTCGGGCAAGGTCTACTACGATCTGTTCGAAGAGCGTGAAAAGCGCGGCGTCAACGACGTCTACCTGCTCCGCGTGGAACAGCTCTATCCGTTCCCGAAAAAGGCGCTGATGCTGGAACTGGCGCGCTTCCCGCAGGCCGAAATGGTCTGGTGTCAGGAAGAGCCCAAGAACATGGGCAGCTGGTTCTTCGTCGAGCCCTACATCGAATGGGTCCTGGAGCAGATCGACGCCAAGCACAAGCGCCCGCGCTATGCTGGCCGCAATGCGATGGCATCGACCGCAACCGGCCTGATGTCCTCGCATCTGGCGCAGTTGCAGGCGTTCCTCGAAGAGGCTCTGGGAAGTTAGTCACAAGAGGGCCTTCGGGCCCTCTTTCAAAAATTTGGCCAGGTAATTTTAAGAGAAGGCGACCATGGCAACCGAAATTCGCGTCCCCACGCTGGGTGAATCCGTTTCCGAAGCGACTATTGCGCAGTGGTTCAAGAAACCGGGCGACGCCGTCAGCCAGGACGAGCCCCTTGTGGAACTGGAAACCGACAAGGTAACCGTCGAAGTTCCGGCACCGGCCGCGGGCACGCTGGAAAGCATCGTGGTCAAGGAAGGCGACACCGTTGAAGTTGGCGCCCTGCTCGGTCAGATCGCAGAAGGCGCGGGTGCTCCGGCCGCGAAGGCTGAAGCGGCTCCGGCAAAGGCTGACGCCAAGGCCGAAACCAAATCCGAAAAGGCTCAGCTGGTTGATGTCGTCACGCCGAGCGCTGGCGAATCCGTCACCGAGGCGGAAGTCGGCGAATGGAGCGTGAAGGTCGGCGACGTCGTCAAGGCCGACGACACACTGGTGGAACTGGAAACCGACAAGGCGGCCCAGGAAGTTCCGGCCCCGGTCGCCGGCACCATCGTCAAGATCGCAGTTGAAACCGGTACGACCGTGGAACCCGGCGTTCTACTCTGCCAGATCGATCCGTCAGGCGAAGGTGCTGCTGCTGCTCCGGCAGCCGCTGCACCGGCACCGGCTGCGTCCGCTCCGGCTGCAAGCGGCGGGTCTTCCATGCCGCCGGCTCCGTCTGCTCAGAAGATGATGGCTGAAAACAACCTTTCCGCCGACCAGGTTGCCGGGTCCGGCAAGCGCGGTCAGGTGCTGAAGGAAGACGTCATCAACGCGATCGCCTCCGGTGCAACCTCTTCGTCGTCAGCGCCGTCGGCTGCTCCCGTTGCCCGTGGCCCGGTTGCCGCCCAGGACGAAATTCGCGAAGAACGCGTTCGCATGACCAAGCTGCGCCAGACCATTGCGCGCCGCCTGAAGGACGCACAGAACTCCGCGGCCATGCTTACCACCTACAACGAAGTGGACATGGGCCCGGTCATGGAACTGCGCAAGCAGTACAAGGACCTGTTTGAGAAGAAACACGGCGTCAAGCTCGGCTTCATGGGCTTCTTCACCAAGGCGGTGACCCATGCGCTGAAAGAGATCCCGGCAGTTAATGCCGAGATCGACGGCACCGACATCATCTACAAGAACTTCTGCCACATCGGCGTCGCCGTTGGCACGGACAAGGGCCTTGTGGTTCCGGTTGTGCGCGACGCGGACCAGATGTCCATCGCCGAGATCGAGCAGGAAATCGGCAATCTCGGCCGCAAGGCGCGCGACGGCAAGCTGGGCATGGCTGATATGTCCGGCGGCACCTTCACCATCTCCAATGGCGGGGTGTATGGTTCGCTGATGTCTTCGCCGATCCTGAACGCGCCGCAGTCCGGTATCCTGGGCATGCACAAGATCCAGGAACGTCCGATGGCTGTGAACGGCCAGGTGGTGATCCGCCCGATGATGTATCTGGCGCTCTCCTATGACCACCGGATTGTCGACGGCAAGGAAGCCGTGACCTTCCTGGTTCGCGTCAAGGAAAGCCTGGAAGATCCGCAGCGTCTGGTTCTGGATCTCTGATCCGGTTCAGTGCCTTGCGTGTGCCTTGCCGGGAACTCCCCGGCAGGGTACCCGGACATTTTAAGGTTGCCTGGCCAGCGGCGTTCCAGCTCTCGCGGTTGAATGCCCGTCGGTCTGGCCCAGGAGGAGCCGCATTGTGAGCCTGGAATTTCTGATTACTGCTCTTGTCGTGGTGCTCGTTCCGGGCACCGGTGTTGTTTATACGGTTGCCGTCGGGCTTGGCAGAGGCCGTCAGGCATCCGTTGCCGCGGCCTTCGGCTGCACCCTCGGTATCATTCCCGCAATTCTGGCGTCCGTCGTGGGCCTGGCAGCTCTGATGCACACCAGTGCCCTGGTGTTCCAGGGCGTGAAATACGCCGGTGTCGCCTATCTTCTCTACCTTGCCTGGCAGACGCTGAAAGACAGCGGACCGATGGAACTGAAAGCCGACAGGGGATCGCGCAAGAGCTTCCTTGCAACGGCGCGCACCGGCTTCCTGATCAACATCCTCAATCCCAAGCTGACAGTATTCTTCCTCGCCTTCCTGCCGCAATTCGTCAGCCATGATGCCGTCAATCCAACGCTCGACATGCTGCTGATGGGCGGCGTCTTCATGGCAATGACCTTCGTTGTCTTTGTCATCTACGGCGCGTTTGCTTCACTGGTCGGCGAGAAGGTGTTGAAGAGCGATCGTGTGATGGTCTGGATGCGCCGGACCGTGGCTGCGACCTTTGCCGGGTTCGGTTTGCGGCTGGCTCTGGCGGAGCAATAATCGGATCATCGCCGACACGGTGTGAGACGGTCAGGAGGAACAGGAATATGAACGCCATAAAGCGTTATGCCCTTTGGGTTGTTCTTGTCGTCTGGACCGTCCTCGGATTGATAGTCGCTTCGCACGCAGGCGAACAACGCACTGCGCTAGTGATCGGAAACGCGCAATATGGCTATGGCCCGCTCGCCAATCCGGTCAATGACGCTCTGGCCATCGCCCGCGCCCTCGACAAGGCCGGCTTCGAGGTCATCCTTCAGACCGACGCCAACCGCGATGCCATGGAACAGGCGATCCGGGCCTTCGGTGATCGGCTGAAAAAGGAGGGTGGTGTCGGCCTGTTCTATTACGCTGGCCACGGTATCCAGATTAAGGGCGAAAACTACCTGCTGCCTGTGGCAGGGGATGCGCCGGCGGACGAGGTCCTGCAGCAGCAGTCGGTCGCGGTCAGCGAGGCCGTGGAAGTAATGACGTCGTCCCATGACGGGCTCAACATCGTCGTGCTGGACGCTTGCCGCAACAATCCCCTCGGTGGGTCGTCGTCCGGCCTGTCGCGGATCGACAGCAACGCGCGCCTGTTCGTCTCGTATTCGACGTCACCTGGCTCCGTGGCTCTGGACGGGCAGGGCAGCAACAGCCCCTTCACCAAGCATCTGGCCAGCGCCATCGCGACCCCGGCGCTCAATCTGGAAGAAACCTTCAAGCGCACGCTGAAGGGTGTCTTCCAGGAAACGAACGGCCAGCAAACGCCCTGGATTTCCTCGTCCTTCTTCGGAGATTTCACCTTCGTTGACGGCGGCACGGATAATCCGGCAGGATCTGTGCCCAAGATGGCCGCTCTTGCGGCGATTGGAACCGCGCTCAAGGAGAGCACTGCGCGCACCGGTCCGGCCCGCCAGATCTCGGGTGTCTACCGGGTCGAGGGGACTAACCCGAACGGAACGACCTACGACGGCATGCTGGCAATCACGCCGGAAGACCGGAATGTGCGGCTCACCTGGTGGATCGGGACCGACGTCTTCACCGGTGTCGGCGAGTTCGCCGGCCGCATGCTGGTGGTCAACTGGGGAGACAAGCACCCTGTCGTCTATTCCTTCACTGGCGCGGAAACGCTGGACGGTGAATGGGCGGACGGCTCGGCCAGCGAAAAGCTGACGCTCTATTCGCGCACTGCGCCGGTCGAGGCGGAAGGACTGACTGGCAATTATTCGGTTGCCGGCCGAAACCCGGACGGCACGACATATGACGGTACGGTCGTGTTGACGCAGCAGGGCCGGACATTCACGCTGATCTGGACAGTCGGCACCGACAGCTATCGCGGCGCGGGTGAACTGGACGGCAACGTGCTGACAGTGGACTGGGGCGACAAGACGCCGGTGGTTTACGCGGTCATGTCGGACGGACATTTGAAAGGCCTCTGGGCTGCGGGCCGAGGCGCTGAAGAACTGACGCGCATTCAAGGGCAATAGGAACGGGAGCCGGTGGGAATTCATGACTGACACGGTTGTATTGGTGACGGGCGGGAGCCGGGGGATCGGCGCTGCCGTCAGCCGCAAGGTTGCGGCGCTCGGTCACAAGGTGATCGTCAACTACACGCACAACCAGGCTGCCGCCGATGCTCTTGTCGAGGAAATCAAGGCGGCTGGCGGCGAAGCCGTGGCAGTTCAGGGTGACGTCCAGAATGAAGCCGACGTGCTGCATCTTTTCGCCGAAGCCGACAAGCTCGGCACTCTCAAGGGGCTGGTCAACAATGCCGGTGTTGTCGACTATTCCCAGCGCGTCGATGAAATGACCCTGGAACGTCTGACACGAATGTTCTCCATCAACGTGATCGGGGCCTTCCTGTGTGCCCGCGAAGCGGTCAGGCGCATGTCGACCAAGCATGGCGGCACCGGCGGCGTGATCGTCAATCTCGGGTCTGCAGCCTCCAAGCTGGGGTCACCTTCCCAATATGTCGACTACGCGGCCTCCAAGGGAGCGATCGATACCATGACAGTCGGGTTGGCGCTGGAAGTTGCCGACGAAGGTGTTCGCGTCAACGGTATTCGCCCCGGCATTATCGACACCGATATCCACGCCTCGGGCGGCCATCCTGACCGGGTGGCCCAGCTCAGGTCCAAACTGCCCATGAAACGTGCCGGAACCGCCGACGAGGTGGCCGAAGCGATTCTGTGGCTTCTCTCCGACCAGTCCAGCTATACGACCGGTGCCATCCTCGATGTCTCCGGCGGCAGGGCAATCCTTCCCTAACCCCCATTCAAACCAGAAATGAAAGAGGCAAAGGCGACCAAAATGTCCCAATATGATCTCGTCGTCATCGGAACCGGTCCTGGCGGCTACGTCTGCGCGATCAAGGCTGCGCAGCTCGGCCTGAAAACGGCTGTCGTCGAAAAACGCGCAACGCTTGGCGGCACCTGCCTCAACATCGGCTGCATTCCGTCCAAGGCGCTGCTGCATGCCTCGGAAATGTTCGAGGAAGCCGGCCACGGTTTCGAAAAACTCGGCATCAAGGTAGCGAAGCCCAAGCTCGATCTGACGGCGATGATGGAACACAAGACCGGTGTGGTCGACGCCAATGTGAACGGCGTTGCCTTCCTGATGAAGAAGAACAAGATCGACGTTCACACCGGTACCGGCAAGATCCTGGACAAAGGCAAGGTCGAGGTTACCGATGCCGACGGCAAGGCAAGCGTACTGGAAACGAAGAACATCGTGATTGCCACCGGTTCCGACGTCATGCCGCTGCCGGGTGTCGAGATCGACGAGAAGCAGGTGGTCTCTTCCACCGGCGCTCTGGAACTGGACAAGGTGCCGGGCAAGCTGCTCGTCGTCGGTGGTGGTGTCATCGGCCTTGAGCTCGGCTCCGTCTGGAACCGTCTCGGTTCGGAAGTGACCGTGGTCGAGTTCATGGACAAGATCCTCGGCCCGATGGACGGTGACGTTTCCAAGAACTTCCAGCGCATGCTGAAAAAGCAGGGCATGGAATTCAAGCTGTCCTCCAAGGTCACGGGTGTCGAGAAAAAAGGCAAGGGCCTTGCCGTGACTGTAGAGCCGGCAAAGGGCGGCGATGCGCAGGTTATCGAAGCCGACATCGTTCTGGTTGCCATCGGTCGCCGTCCATACACGGAAGGCCTGGGCCTTGATGGGGCAGGTGTTGCCCTGGACGAGCGCGGCCGCGTCAAGATCGACACCCACTACAAGACCAATGTCGACGGCATCTACGCCATCGGCGATGTGGTTGTCGGTCCGATGCTGGCCCACAAGGCCGAGGACGAAGGCGTTGCCGTTGCCGAAATGCTGGCAGGCCAGGCTGGTCACGTGAACTATGATGTCATCCCGGGTGTTGTCTACACCCAGCCGGAAGTCGCTTCCGTCGGCAAGACCGAGGAAGAACTGAAGGCGGCGGGCGTCGAGTACAAGACCGGCAAATTCGTCTTCTCCGCAAACGGCCGCGCGCGCGCCATGAACAAGACCGACGGTTTTGCCAAGGTTCTAGCGGACGCAAAGACCGACCGCGTGCTGGGTGTTCACATCGTCGGCTTCGGTGCCGGTGAGATGATCCACGAAGCTGCGGTCCTGATGGAGTTCGGTGGATCTTCCGAAGACCTTGCGCGCACCTGCCACGCCCACCCGACCATGTCGGAAGCGGTCAAGGAGGCAGCCCTCGGCGCATTTGCGAAGTCGATCCACGCGTAATCAACGCTTGAACGGTGTCTTTTCGATATCGGTTCGGGGCATCCGGTCACCGGGTGCCCCGTACCATTTTTGTTGGATCGGCCGTCCTGCGGACCGGCTGACGCCATTCAAGTTTGAAGTTCTGCAAGTATACGTAAAAAATGCCGCGCATCTGCAACCAATGCGCTAGAGTGTTGTCCTGTCAGGGGTGGTGCATTTCAACAAAAGGCAGGAGATGCTTTGCTTGAAAGGCAACGGGGCAACAATCAAAATCTGAATCTCACCCGCTGTTGGCTGTCAGCCTGGTCTTCGTGGTGTTCTGCCTCAGATTGAACCTTCGCACCGCTGCGCTTTTCACACCGTTGATCTTTGCACCCATGTATGTCGTTTCCGGCTTCCGGCTGGAACTGACGGGTTCATTCATCTGAATGCTCGGTCTGCTGCTGGTCCTGCCGGTTGCAGTCAGGGCTGGCACGGGTGACACGCTGCAGACCGGTCCGGAAACTGTTGCCAGCGTTGCGGGTACCGCGTTTCTGGGAATTGCTCCACTGACCGCACTTTCCCTGCCCGACTACCTGAAGGGCAGGCATGACGTTGCTGAAAGGGTTTGGCCGGAGAACGCCTATCCCCACGTCCTCCAGTTCTCCTGCATTCTGGGCCGTCATTCCTGTAATCTGCCTGCCAAAAGCTGGAAAATGATGCGTCTGGAAAGGTTAGGGGAACGGTGATGGCAACGGAACTCGGCTCAGGCACCGGACCAAGACCGATAGACGAAAGCTAGCAGCACGCTCCCTGGCGGCTGCCATCGCCACGAACGTGCGTGCCGTTGGGGAGGCACGGGACTGGACAAGGCTCGCCTGAAGCCGGGCAAAAAGGCTTGTCAGTGCTCCTTCAGGCAGAGGCCATGGTCGCCGAAAGCCTTCAGAACGTTGCATTCGGTCACCGTGTGGTCGCCTTCGCAGCTTGTTGCGATGCGCTTCAACTCCGCCTCCAGTTTGCGCAGGTGGGCAATCCTCTGGCGCACCGCCTTCAACTGATCTTCGGCAATCCGGTTTGCGGTTTCGCACGGTTTGTCCGGATGCTGGCTGAGGTCTATCAGGTCGCGGATGGCCGGCATTGGCAGGCCGAGGTCGCGGCAATGCTTGATGAAGCCAAGCCTTTCCAGGTCGCTGGACCGGTAGCGCCTCTGGTTGCCCTCGCTGCGGATCGGCGCTTCCAGCAGGCCTTCCTTTTCGTAGTAACGAATCGTCGGAACCTTCACGCCGGTCCGTCTTGAAAGGTCGCCAATTGAAAAATCCATAAAAAGCCTCTTGAAGCTCTAGTCGCTATAGCAATTACAAGGGACAGGAACCGAAAATCAAGCGACTCGAACAAGGAGTGCATCATGGGTGCCTGTTGCGGACATTCCCACGGAACATTTGACGGAATGTCGAAGGACTATCGCCGCCGACTCTGGCTGGTGATCGCGTTGAACGGTGGCATGTTCATCGTCGAGATGATTGCCGGCCAGGCAGCCGGCTCAAAGGCGCTGCAGGCTGACGCTCTCGATTTCTTCGGTGACGCGGTCACCTACGGTATATCATTGGCTGTCATTGGCGCATCGCTGAAGACCCGGGCCCTGGCTGCGCTTGCGAAGGGCACAAGCCTGTTTCTGATGGGCGTCTGGGTGGCTGCCACCACGCTCTATCAGGTGTTCGTGCTTGGCGTACCGCAGGCCGCAGTGATGGGTTCCATCGGCTTTCTGGCGCTGGCCGTGAACCTTGCCAGTGTCCTGCTGCTGGTCCGATACAAGGATGGTGACGCCAATGTGCGTTCCGTCTGGCTGTGTTCGCGCAATGATGCCATAGGCAACGTTGCCGTGATGCTGGCGGCCGCCGGTGTCTGGGGAACTGCGAGCGCCTGGCCGGACCTGATTGTCGCCGGTCTCATGGCAGCTCTCTTCGTCAGTTCCTCGGTCCAGATCCTGAGCCAGGCCATAAAGGAATACCGGCACAAGACGGAGCACGAAGTGGCGGCTGAATAATTCGCCCTTTCCGGAACGTGCCTCAAACGGTGGTGCTTCCCAGATGCACCACCGTTATTTCCGGAGGAACTCCGAATCGGACCGGCAGGATCGAGCAGCCAAGACCTCCGGAAACGATGAGGTGGCGGGGGTCCGTTTCAAGGCCCAGGTGCCTTGCCAGCTTCGTTCCTTCCGTTTCAACGATGTGGCCATAGGCGTAGCTTTTCACGCTGCGTTTGGGAAAGGCCGGTTTGTAACCGAAACAGTTGACCTGCCCGCCATGGGTGTGGCCGCTGAGGGTCAGGCTGACGCGGCCCGGCACTTCACGGATGATGTCGGGTTCATGTGCCATCAGCAGCACGGGCGCATCGTCCGTCACCTGGGCAAGCGTACCGGTCAGGTCATCCAAACCTTTCCAGCGGTGCCGTTTGATCTTGCGGTGCGGTCTCAGCGCCAGCTGGTCGTCGACGCCGGCAAGCCAGAAAGCCTGGCCGTCCTTTTCGAACCGTTGAGCCCGGTTCTGGTAAAGGGGAATGCCGGCGTTCAGCAACGCCTGACCATATCTGGTCGGTCCACCACCGGTCAGCTGCGCGTCCGCGTCGTCCCACCAGTCGTGATTGCCGAGAATGGCGTGGGTCCCGAGCGGGGCCGACAGATCACCGAAGAGATCAGCCCACGCCTGTGGCGGGATCGGGTCGTATTGCCATTTGTGGCTGGCAACATAGTCGCCCAGCATCAGGATGATGTCGGGCTTCAGCGCGTTGGTCTGCCGGACGATGGAGCGAACCCGCTCCAGGCCCATCCAGGGATCGCAGACATGCGGGTCGGCTATCAGCGCGGCTTTCAGTTTCAGCCCTCTGGGCCATCGTGGAGGCGTCAGGTGATAATGCTTCAGGCTGAGCCGAAAAGGCTCAACGCCAATCGCGTAGGCAGGAGCGGAAACGGCACCCAGCATTGCGATGCCACAGGTTTGCAGGAAACGGCGTCTGGAAATCATGAGACTGTATCAACCGGTTCTTCAGGACAGTCTCGAGTGAACCGGGCTATTGAGGCGTCGATACGGCCCGATAAAGGCAGGTTTCAGCAGATTTCGTGCAGAAGGTACTCAGCCGAAAAAAAGCCCGCTGCAGAGCAGCGGGGCTTGGTCTGGAGCTTGTTTAGCGGTGAGGGTCACTCCGACACGGCTTCGCCGGTGGTCGGCTGAATAACGGTCTCGCTTACGATTGCATCGCTGAGATCGTTGGTGGCGATGGCCACATCCGAGTCGGTGTCCGGGAGGACGGGCGTTTCCGCCACTGTCATCTGTTTGGACTGGGCTGTCTTGTTCCAGCTGCATGCAGCGGCCGGTGCAATTGCAAACGCGGTTACGGCAAGGGCCGCAATGCCGGTGCTCAATAGGCGCATGTTACATCTCCGTCCGTTGGCCTGCGCTACACTTGCGCAGTCTTACGTAGGGTAAGGGAAAATGGAGATCTGACAAGGAAAAAGCGAAAGGCGATTGTCGTCGCACTGCCCCTGGCCGGTTACTCGCGCTGGAGATTGTAGGTGGTCTCGGTTCGCGGTTCGGACAGATCGTTGACGACGTTGATCACGTGAACATCCAGAAGCTCGCCAAAGGCCCGCAATGTCAGTTGCTTGCTGCTCAAGAACCCGATCAGCAGCACCTGGATGGCACCATCCGAGCGCATTTCCCCTTTGGTCCAGCCCCACTTGCAGTCACGCGGGATGCAGGAGGTGAACGCGCGTACGCGCACATGCACCGCTTCATTCTCGCAGCGACTTTCCACCTCGACGCGCGAGATCTCCTTCGGCTCGGCATTCGGATTGACCCAGACGCCGTCTTCGGGAAGTGGACAGTAGACGCGCTGCGCCAGCGAGGGCGCTGCCGACAGTAGAAGAAGACCGGCTGCGAGTAGTATCAGACGCATTCGTTATCTCCCGGCGAAACAGGCTGTTTCAGCAACCTAACCGTTTGTGGCGGAAGCGGCTACAACGGAGTTGAAACTTTCATGGGAATCGAACGAAATTCCCCGCAAACAACAGAGACTTATCATGCAATCACTCGAAACGCCGCGGTTTCGTCTACGCTTGCCGGAAGAACCGGACTTCCCAGTCTACAAGGCGTTCTACGAGAACGGCGAGGCCTCGCACTTCTATGGTGGACCGTTGCGCGAGGATTCCGCCTGGCGCGTGCTGGCAAGCCACCTCGGCCACTGGCAACTGCGCGGCTATGGCATGTGGGTTATCGAACCGAAAACGGGCACAGATATCATCGGCGGTTGCGGCTTCGTTTGGCCCGAAGGCTGGCCAAGACGGGAGCTGACCTGGTGGTTGATGCCGCAGGCACGCGGCACCGGTGCCGCCGTGGAAGTCTCGCAGGCGGCAATCCGCCATGCTTACGAAGTCTATGGCTGGCCTCTGGTCGAAACGCATATGAAGGATGACAACGAGGCAGCAAGGGGACTGGTGCGCAAACTTGGCGGCGAGCCGATTGCGCGTGAGATGTTTCCTGATGGCAAGGAACGGACAGTCTACGGATTTCCGAAACCTGAGGGATCCTAACGGCGCGGATGAGCCTTGTCGTAGGCGGACAGGAGATGGGCGCTGTCGATTTCCGTATAGATCTGTGTTGAGGCAAGGCTGGCGTGGCCAAGCAGTTCCTGGATAGTCCTGAGATCACCGCCGCCAGCCAGCAGATGTGTGGCAAAGGAATGGCGCAGGGCATGCGGGGTCGCGCTGTCCGGCAGGCCCAATGCACCGCGCAGGCGTGCCATGGCCAGCTGGATCATGCGCGGGTTCAGCGGACCGCCGCGGGCACCGAGAAACAGGGGGCCATCGGGCGAAATCGCGTAAGGGCAAAGTTTCAGATAGTGCTCCACCGCCTGGCAGACCGCCGGCAGGATCGGGACAATCCGCTCCTTGCCGCCTTTGCCGACGACACGAAGTGTCTTCGTCCCGGTTTTGGGGGCCATGGCACCGGTCAGCGACAACGCTTCCGAAATCCGCAGGCCGCAGCCGTAGAGCAGGGTCAGGACAGCGGCGTTGCGAGCTTCCAGCCACGGCTCGCGTTCCATCGCTAGGTCACCGCTGGTCACGTCGATGGCGTCCTTGGAGGAGACGGGTTTCGGCAGGGACCGGGCCTGCCGTGGTGGCCGCACGGCGGAAGACGCCGCAGCGTTCACTTCGCCCCGCCGCTCCAGGTACCTGAGGAAGGACCGGATCCCGGCAAGGCCGCGGGCGAGCGATCGGCTCTGGGCACCATCACGGCGGCGGCTTGCCAGGAAGCCTCGAAAGTCGGCCGGGCGGAGCGCCGCAATTTCCTTGAGGTCGGGTGCCCCGCCCAGATGGTTGGTCAGGAACCGCAGGAACTGGCGCAGGTCGCGTTCGTAGGCAAGCAGGGTCTTGTCGGAAAGGCGTCGCTCATCGGACAGGTGGTCAAGCCACTGGTCGATGCGGCGGTTGAGTTCCGGCCGGGCGGTGACGAGCAGCGATTCGGATTTGAAGGATGCGGCACACATGGTGCCAATGTGATGCCGGATCCCCAACGGTTCCGTTAACATCGCGCCACATGGCGGCTATTTTTCGTCAAACCGGCTGACAAAGGTCCTTCCCCACCAGGAGGTGAACAGGACCGTTTAGATTTCCCAGCCTGATCGACTTGTCCCCCAACACCAGGCAAAAGGTATTGGAACGTCCTGTTACCCTTGGCAGGCGCTTGTAACGGCAAACAAAAACGGCCCGGAAATCCGGGCCGTTCGTTCGTCTGAAAGGTCGGCGATCAGAGAATGCTCTGGCCGGTCTTGGCCCAGTCGGCCAGGAAGGCTTCAAGGCCCTTGTCGGTCAGCGGATGCTTGACCAGTGCCTTCAGCGTTGCCGGCGGTACGGTCGCGACGTCGGCGCCGATGATGGCGCAATCCTTCACGTGGTTCGGCGTGCGGATCGAAGCAGCCAGAATTTCCGTGTCGAAGCCGTAGTTGTCGTAGATCACGCGGATTTCGCGGATCAGCTCAAGCCCGTCGGCATGAATATCATCCAGCCGGCCGATGAACGGCGAGATGTAGGTTGCACCGGCCTTGGCTGCGAGCAGGGCCTGGTTGGCCGAGAAGCACAGGGTGACGTTGGTCTTGGTGCCTTCTTCGGTCAGCTGCTTGCACGCCTTCAGGCCATCGAACGTCAGCGGCAGCTTGACGACCACGTTGTTTGCGATCGCGCTAAGTACGTGCGCTTCCTTCATGATCGTGTCGAAATCGGTTGCGGCCACTTCGGCGGATACATCGCCTTCGGTGATGGCGCAGATTTCTGCGATGACTTCCTTGAAGTCCCGACCGGACTTTGCGATCAGCGAGGGGTTGGTGGTGACACCGTCAAGGAGGCCGGTTGCTTCCAGTTCCTTGATTTCAGCCGTGTCGGCCGTATCGACGAAGAATTTCATCTGTCTTTACTCCCTGTAGGGCTACCGGAGCGTCGCCGGAAACCTGGTCCCGGCTAGCGGGACAAAACGATTGCGTGGTCAGCTGGGCTCTCTTTACCCTAGGATGATGACAAGAAGAACCCCTGATTCTCTGGTGGACGAAATTTTTGCGGTACGTACCTCAAGAATGGCGAGGCTTGATCCCGGCGACCGGACGGGCAATGTCTCGCCAGGGTTCGGGCCGTGCCTGGCGCATGGTTTCGCGGCCGTTCCCGGAGCGATGAGGACCTGACACACAGTGCTGTTCGACGATCCAGACTTCCAGGAAACCATTGCCAGCGTGCTGGTGCCGGTCGCGGTTGCAGGGGCCTATACCTACAAGGTTCCCCCCGGCCAGTCCGTGGTTCCGGGCACCATCGTCAAGGTGCCGCTCGGCCCGCGCGAGGTGATCGGGGCTGTCTGGGATATCGAGCCGGACGCGGCCATCAATCCAAAGAAACTGAAGACCATTTCCCATGTCTACGACAAGACGCCGCCGCTCGATGATGATCTGCGCCGGTTCGTCGACTGGGTAGCGAACTGGACACTTGGCGCCCCGGGGATGGTGCTGCGCATGGTGTTGCGGTCCGAAGAAGCGCTGGAGCCGGAGGCGCCCGTTCCCGGTGTCCGCCGCATCGAAGGTGCCGCGCCGGATCGTCTGACGCCGGCACGCGGGCGTGTTCTGGCGACCATGGAAGACGGCTTTGCCTGGACGAAAAGCGGCCTTGCCCATGCTGCCGGCGTGTCCGCTTCTGTTATCGACGGCCTGCTTCAGCAAGATGTCCTGGAAACCGTCCTGATGCCGGCGGCTCCCCCGCCGCCGAAACCGCAACTGGACTACGCGCAAAAACCGCTGACCCCGGCGCAGCAGGCCGCGGCAGACGGCCTGACGGCCTGTTTCGGCAAGGGTGGGGCCGTTGCCCTGATCGACGGTGTCACCGGCTCGGGCAAGACGGAAGTCTATTTCGAGGTGATTGCCGAAGCCTTGCGCCGGGGAAAGCAGGCGCTGGTGCTGCTGCCTGAAATCGCACTCACCGAACAGTTCCTGCGGCGCTTCGAACAACGCTTCGGGGTCTATCCGGCCGAATGGCATTCGCAGATCACGGTCAAGAACCGATCGCGGGTCTGGCGCGGGGTGGCCTCCGGAGACGTCCGGGTCGTGATTGGCGCGCGCTCTTCGCTGTTTCTGCCTTTCAAGGAACTGGGCCTGATCATCGTCGATGAAGAACACGATGCGGCCTTCAAGCAGGACGACCGGGTGCCCTATAGCGCCCGCGACATGGCTGTCGTCCGCGGTCATCTCTCCGGCTTCCCCGTTGTTCTGGCGTCGGCCACGCCATCCGTGGAAAGCATCGTCAACGCAGAGGTGGGCCGCTACAAGCTGTTCGAGCTGCCCGA
The DNA here is from genome assembly GCF_009363335.1 of Labrenzia sp. THAF191a. Lineage (GTDB taxonomy): Bacteria > Pseudomonadota > Alphaproteobacteria > Rhizobiales > Stappiaceae > Roseibium > Roseibium algicola. The sequence continues at coordinate 745,394 of NZ_CP045333.1, read as the reverse complement.
GCGGGCATCCGGAGCTGCCCTGCCGGACCTCATGGCCATCGATATGCGCCAGGACGGGCCGGAACGGGGACGCTGGCTGGCGCCTGGCCTGGTCCACGGCATCGCCGGTACCTTCGCCGATGGGGGGCAGTCGCTACTGTTTCTCAATCGGCGCGGTTATGCACCGCTGACCCTTTGCCGGACCTGCGGCCACAGGTTCCAATGCGCTCATTGCAGCGCCTGGCTGGTGGAGCACCGATTCCAGAAAAAACTCGTCTGCCACCACTGCGGCCATCAGGAACCGGTTCCCAAGGCCTGTCCGTCCTGCCAGTCGGTAGACAGTCTGGTTGCCTGCGGTCCTGGCGTGGAAAGAATCGCCGAGGAAGTGACCGAGCTCTTTCCGCAGGCGCGTGTGCTCGTGCTTTCGTCGGATATTGCCGGCGGGCCGGATCGGCTGAAGCGCGAAATGAAGATTGTCGAGGAAGGCGGGGCCGACATCGTCATCGGCACGCAGCTGGTTGCCAAGGGGCATAACTTCCCACTGATGAAACTGGTCGGCGTGGTGGATGCGGACCTTGGCCTTGCCCATGGTGATCCGAGAGCTGCGGAAAAAACCTTCCAGCTGCTTGCACAGGTGACGGGCCGTGCGGGCCGCGTGACCGGCGGCGGCAAGGGTTTCCTGCAGACCTACAATGCGGATCATCCCGTCATCAAGGCGTTGCTTTCAAGCGACAAGAAGGCGTTCTACCAGGCCGAGATCGAGGCAAGGCGGGCAGCAGGTCTGCCGCCGTTCGGGCGTCTTGCCGCCGTCATCGTCTCCGGACCAGACAGAGGATTTGCGGAAGGCTTCTCAAGGGCCCTTGCCCGTGCCGCACCGCCGGATCAGGCCGTCACGCTCCTTGGGCCGGCGGAAGCCGCCCTTGCCATGGTGCGCGGACGCTATCGTTTCCGCCTGCTGGCAATGGCCCCCCGCCAGTACGATCTGCAGGCCTATCTGCGGCATTGGCTGAGCATCGGCCCGAAGCCCACGAAGGGGCTGCGCCTGCAAGTAGACATCGACCCGCAGCATTTTCTCTAGGTGGTTTTTGCGTTCATCGGGAAAAGCGCCTGCCGTTCATACGAGTTCGGCGTGGGAGAATCGGGTGGAACCGCAGGGTCATTGTTTGCGATTGTGGCAACGCTGCTGACGGCAATAATCCCGCCGTCCGCACAGCTGCGGCAAAAACGCCCTCGTCACTTGCCCCTTTCAGCCCTGCGCAAAGGCCTTTTCGCCTGCTCTGCAGAAAACCGTCTAAAGGTTTATGACGGTGCGGAGGCGTTGATCTGAAACGTTTTTTATCAACCTTTGACAAAAAACACCGAGGAATCGGCAATAACAGTCTTTAGGCGAAGTTGCACACTGAGAAACCCTGTGCTAATTGAGGCGCGGCTTTGGGGGCAGCGGTTTAACCGTCATACCTTCTGACCTTGAAATCATTCATTTTTTCAATGCTTTGCGAGCGCTGGCCGTTTCGCGGGCATGAAAAACGTCAGAGAGCACGGACCTGGTGACTGACAACGTATCTCTCGTATCCGGCGTGGCACAGCGTTATGCGTCCGCCCTTCTCGACCTCGCCGAAGGCGAAGGTGTAACGGCTGACGTGGAGCGGGATCTGACAGCTTTCGAAGGCATGCTTGCCGAAAGCGAAGATCTCGTCCGTCTCGTGAAAAGCCCGGTATTCAGTGTGGAGGAGCAGCTTGCAGCGCTTACCGCACTTCTCGACAAGGCAGGCATCAAAGGCCTGGCTGCTAATTTCGTGAAGCTGGCAGCCCGTAACCGGCGCCTCTTCGTTCTTCCCGGCATGATCAAGGCATTCCGCACCCTGCTTGCGCAAAAGCGTGGTGAGGAAACGGCTGAGGTAACCTCCGCAGCTGCTCTTTCCGACGATCATGTCGCTGCCCTGAAAGAAGCTCTCTCGGCTTCCACGGGCAAATCTGTAAACATCGTGGCAAAGGTTGATCCTGCCCTGATCGGTGGCCTCGTGGTCAAGGTCGGCTCCCGCATGATCGACACATCGCTGCGTACCAAGCTCAATTCACTCAAGTTCGCGATGAAAGAGGTCGGCTGATGGATATTCGGGCCGCGGAAATCTCCGCAATCCTCAAGGACCAGATCAAGAGCTTTGGCCAGGAAGCCGAAGTTTCTGAAGTCGGTCAGGTGCTCTCCGTCGGTGACGGTATCGCCCGTGTTTATGGTCTGGACAAAGTCCAGGCTGGTGAAATGGTCGAATTCCCGGGTGGTATCAAGGGCATGGCCCTGAACCTGGAAACCGACAACGTTGGTGTCGTTATCTTCGGCTCCGACCGTGACATTAAAGAAGGCGACACCGTCAAGCGGACCGGCGCCATCGTGGAAGTGCCGGTCGGCAAGGGCCTCCTGGGCCGCGTTGTTGATCCGCTCGGCAACCCGATCGACGGCAAAGGCCCGATCGAGGCAACCGAAAAGCGCCGCGTGGACGTCAAGGCGCCGGGCATTCTGCCGCGCAAGTCCGTGCACGAGCCGATGTCTACCGGCCTGAAAGCCATCGACGCCCTGATCCCGGTTGGCCGTGGTCAGCGCGAGCTGGTCATCGGTGACCGTCAGACCGGCAAGACCGCGATCATTCTCGACACCTTCCTGAACCAGAAGCCGCTGCATGCTTCTGACGACGAAGACGCAAAGCTGTACTGCATCTACGTTGCTGTCGGCCAGAAGCGCTCCACCGTCGCTCAGTTCGTGAAGACCCTGGAAGACGCCGGCGCGCTGGAATACTCCATCGTTGTCGCCGCTACCGCTTCCGACGCTGCTCCGCTGCAGTTCCTGGCACCGTTTGCCGGCTGCGCGATGGGCGAGTTCTTCCGTGACAACTCCATGCACGCCGTGATCGGCTACGACGATCTGACTAAGCAGGCCGTGGCCTACCGTCAGATGTCCCTGCTGCTCCGTCGTCCGCCGGGACGTGAAGCTTTCCCGGGTGACGTTTTCTACCTGCACTCCCGTCTGCTGGAACGTGCTGCGAAGCTGAACGAAGACCATGGCAAGGGCTCTCTGACCGCACTGCCGGTTATTGAAACCCAGGGCAACGACGTGTCCGCGTTTATTCCGACCAACGTGATCTCGATCACCGACGGTCAGATCTTCCTGGAAACGGATCTGTTCTACCAGGGTATCCGCCCGGCCGTGAACGTCGGTCTGTCGGTGTCCCGCGTGGGTTCCTCCGCTCAGATCAAGGCGATGAAACAGGTTGCCGGCCCGATTAAGGGTGAACTGGCTCAGTACCGCGAAATGGCGGCCTTTGCACAGTTCGGCTCCGACCTCGACGCCACGACCCAGCGCCTCCTGAACCGTGGTGCACGTCTGACCGAACTTCTGAAGCAGCCGCAGTTCTCGCCGCTGAAGACCGAAGAACAGGTTGCAGTCATCTATGCCGGCGTGAACGGCTACCTGGATGCAATCCCGGTCAACCGCGTGAAGGACTTCGAAGAAGGCCTGCTTCTGTTCCTTCGTGGCGAGCACAAAGCACTGCTCGACGCCATCTGGGAGAAGAAGGCACTCGACGACGAGCTGACTGGCAAGCTGAAAGCTGCCATCGACGCGTTCGCCAAGAACTTCGCTTAAGACCACGCCGGGATAAGGAGCAGGGGCGGCCATGCCGAGCCTGAAGGACTTACGAAACCGCATCGCTTCCGTTAAGGCGACGCAGAAAATCACCAAGGCCATGCAAATGGTGGCCGCGGCGAAGCTGCGTCGTGCTCAGGAAGCTGCGGAGGCCGCGCGCCCCTATGCGGAACGCATGGGTGCGGTGCTGGCCAACCTCGCGGTGGCCTTCGAGGGGCGCGACGACGCTCCGAAGCTCATGTCCGGCACCGGCAATGACCAGGTTCATCTCCTGCTCGTTGCCACGGCCGAACGTGGACTGTGTGGGGGCTTCAACACCAACATTGCCAAGCTTGCGCGTGAAAAAGCGCGTAGCCTGCTGAAGCAGGGCAAGACGGTCAAGATCATCTGTGTCGGCAAGAAGGGCTACGACTCCCTGAAGCGTGAGCTCGGCCAGCACATCATCAAGACCATCGACCTGCGCAGTGTTAAGAACGTTGGCTTCAGCAACGCGGACGACATCGGCCGCGAAGTGCTCTCCATGTACGACAATGGCGAGTTCGACGTTTGCACGCTGTTCTATTCGACTTTCAAATCCGTGATCGCGCAGGAACCGACTGCAACTCAGCTGATCCCGGCCCATTTCGAGGCTGGCAGCACTGATGCAGGCGCAGGTGCCAACGCGGTTTACGAATATGAACCGGAAGAGACAGAGATCCTTGCGGATCTGCTGCCGCGCAACATCTCCGTTCAGATTTTCCGGGCACTTCTGGAAAATGCTGCGTCTGAACAGGGTGCACGTATGTCCGCAATGGACAACGCGACCCGCAACGCCGGCGAGATGATCGACAAACTGACGATCAACTACAACCGCCAGCGCCAGGCTCAGATTACGACGGAACTGATTGAAATTATCTCGGGCGCGGAAGCGCTCTAACGGGATCGAGACGAGGATTAGGGATATGGCTGACAAAAAGGTCGGACGGATCACCCAGGTCATCGGCGCCGTTGTCGACGTCAAGTTCGATGACCACCTGCCGCTGATCCTGAACGCTCTTGAAGTTGACAACCAGGGCACGCGTCTTGTGCTTGAAGTTGCTCAGCACCTTGGCGAAAACACGGTACGTACCATCGCGATGGACTCCACCGAGGGGCTGGTGCGCGGTCAGGAAGTGGTCGACACCGATGCACCGATCGTGGTGCCGGTTGGCGACGGCACCCTGGGCCGTATCATGAACGTGATCGGTGAGCCGGTCGATGAAGCCGGTGAGATCCCGCACGAAAGCAAGCGTGCGATCCACCAGGACGCTCCGGAGTTCATCGAACAGTCCACCGAAGCTGAAATCCTTGTGACGGGCATCAAGGTCGTTGACCTTCTGGCTCCGTACGCAAAGGGCGGTAAGATCGGCCTGTTCGGCGGCGCCGGCGTGGGCAAGACCGTTCTCATCATGGAACTGATCAACAACGTCGCCAAGGCGCACGGCGGTTACTCCGTGTTCGCAGGTGTTGGCGAGCGTACTCGTGAAGGTAACGACCTTTACTGGGAAATGATCGAATCCGGCGTGAACAAGGAAGGCGGCGGAGAAGGCTCCAAGGCTGCTCTGGTTTACGGCCAGATGAACGAGCCCCCGGGAGCCCGTGCACGTGTTGCTCTGACCGGTCTGACCGTTGCAGAACACTTCCGTGACCAGGGCCAGGACGTGCTGTTCTTCGTGGACAACATCTTCCGCTTCACCCAGGCAGGTTCCGAAGTGTCCGCACTTCTCGGCCGTATCCCGTCCGCTGTGGGCTACCAGCCGACGCTGGCCACCGACATGGGCGGCATGCAGGAGCGCATCACCACCACGAACAAGGGCTCGATCACGTCCGTGCAGGCCGTGTACGTTCCGGCCGATGACTTGACCGACCCGGCACCGGCTTCGACCTTTGCTCACTTGGACGCAACGACGGTTCTTAACCGCTCGATCGCTGAAAAAGGCATCTACCCGGCTGTGGATCCGCTGGACTCCACTTCCCGTATGCTTGATGCCCGCATCATCGGTGAAGAGCACTACGAAACGGCTCGTGCGGTTCAGGTTACTCTGCAGCGCTACAAGGCACTGCAGGACATCATCGCCATCCTGGGCATGGACGAACTGTCTGAAGAAGACAAACTCACCGTTGCCCGCGCACGTAAGATCGAGCGCTTCCTGTCCCAGCCGTTCTTCGTGGCCGAAGTGTTCACCGGTTCTCCGGGCAAGCTGGTTGCCCTCGAAGACACCATCAAGGGCTTCAAGGGTCTGGTCGAAGGCGAATACGACCACCTGCCGGAAGCTGCTTTCTACATGGTTGGCTCCATCGACGAAGCCATCGAGAAAGCACAGCGCCTGGCTGCTGAAGCCGCTTGATCGGCGAATTGACCGGACGCCCGTTATCGGGCGTCCGTCTTCTTCATGCTTGATGGCTTGCCATCAGAATTAGACTGACAAGGAAGACGCCAAATGGCTGAACTTTTCCAGTTTGAGTTGGTCTCGCCGGAGCGCCAGCTCCTCTCCGAACAGGTCGCAGAGGTCGTTGTACCGGGCGCCGAAGGCGAGTTTGGCGTTCTGAAGAACCATGCCCCGTTCATCTCCACCATCCTGCCGGGCATCCTGAAGGTGCGCAGCAGCGAAAACGGTGGTTGGGACGAATATTTCGTCCGCGGCGGTTTTGCCGATGTTGCAGCAGGCGGTCTCACCGTTCTGGCCGAACAGGCCGTTCCGGTTGGCGAAATCAGCCGTGAGCAGCTCGACCAGGCGATCCAGGATGCGCAGGAAGATGTTTCCGACGCCAAGGACGATGCCTCGCGGCAGAAAGCCGAAATGACACTGGCTCAGCTCAAGGACGTCGCAGAAGCCCTCACCAAGGCCTGATACGACCCCCTCAAGCTTCATTCAATGACGCGGTCCGGCAACGGACCGCGTTTTTGTTTTTGGGGGAAGCGATCGGTCAAGTAAGCAAGAGGCGCGGTTCCGACGTATCTGCCAGTCTACCTCTCAAACAGTCGGCTCTCGATCAGAAAGCCGAACGTCAGGCGCGAGCAAACCGCGCGACGTCTTCTTCTTCGAAGAACTTGAACCCGTTACGCCCGTTATGCTTGACCTCGTAAAGCGCCATATCTGCGCGTTTTATCACTGGACGAGGATCCAGTTCCGTGCCCGTTATCGGAGAAATTCCGACGCTGACGCCAACCGAAATAATGTGATCCTGGACAGCAAACGGTGCCCCGATCTTGCGGACGATACGATCGGCGATCTCGGCCGTACTGGCGTTGCCGGAACCTGTTCCTGTCAGGATAATCCCGAATTCGTCGCCGCCGAGACGAGCGACAAGATCTGAGGACCGGACACACTCGCGCAGTCGCTGCGCGACTGTTTTAAGAAGTTCGTCACCGACATCATGACCGAAGCTGTCATTCACCGGTTTGAACTTGTCGAGATCAAGCAGCATCAGGTCGCCTGCAATGCCATTGGCCGATGCCGCATTCAGGGCTTCGTCCAGCTTTGCATTGAATAGCGTTCGGTTGGCGAGCCCGGTCAGGGTGTCATGGTGAGCGGCAAACTGGATCTTTTCAGCCGCCAGTTCACGGGACGTGACATCTTCATGCGTACCGATCCAGCCGCCCGCCGGCAAGGGCGCATGGACCGCGCTGACAATCCTGCCGCTGGGATGTTTGAACTTGGAACGGACCACTTCGCCGGCTGAAAGACGGATCATCAGATCCATGACGTGTTCCTGAACGTCGCCTTCGAATTCGCCGCGTTCCTTCTCGGCCTGGATCAACTCGATGAGGCTCACACCCTCGTAAACATCGCCCTCAGGCTTGTTGAAGATCTCGATGTACTGCCGGTTCCACAATGACAGCCGTCCACGCGCGTCGAAGACGCTGACACCCTGGCGCATATTGGCGAGAATGGCTTCCAGTTCCTGCGAGCGATGCCGTGCCAGCCGTTCGTTCGCGGCAAGTTGTTCTTCCAGGTTCTTGCGGTCGGTGATGTCGTAAAAATTATGGATCAGACCACCTGACGGCAGTGGCGTGCTCCGGGTTTCGATGTAGGTGCCATTCGCGGCACGCCGTTCGAACACCTGCGATTTTTTCAGGTCGTACTTCCGATACCGCTCAAGAGCGAGAGCCTCTGGGTCGCCAGGGCCATAGTCACCTCTTCGAGCGTTGAAGAGAAAGAAGTCGTAAAGATAAGGCCGTCCTTCAATCAACTCATCAGAATATTCGAGAAGGTCGCGGAACTGCTGATTGCTCGAAGCGAGCCGGAGCGTTTCATCGTAGTGAACGATCCCACCCGGAAAGTTGTCGAAGATGCTTTGCAGCGTGTCGGCCTGCTGCTTGGTCTCGGTAATGTCCGTCAGGGAGACGACGACACCGTCAAGATCGAACTCCTGATCGTCGTCGATTGGCATGGCGCTCAGGCGAAGCCACTTCCTCGGACGCCCGTTGGTGGGGGAGAGACGGGCGATGACGTCCCTCAGGGATCCCGGGTCACGGGCAGCAAGCTCCAGCGGTGCATCGCACGGGCCCTTGCCTTCAAGATCACAGCGAAGGCCAAAATCAATGTCGGTTACGTTCAACCCAACCAGCTCCCTCCCGGTCACGCCCAAGAGGTCGATCGCAGCAGGGTTGGCTGACTGGATTTCGCCGGTATGTGTCAGCAGAAGAATACCCTCGCTGAGAGACTCGAGCGTTGTCCTTTGGACGGCCTCGGAATAACGCAAGACGTTCTCTGCCCGCTTGCGCTCCGAAATATCAAAGAAACTGGTAATAAGGCCGCCGCTCGGCAGAGGGATCCCACGGACTTCCAGATGTGTCCCATCGGGGCTGACGCGCTCGTAGATATGCGGTTTGGGATCATCGAAATACCTGAACCGTTCTTCCAGAAGCTTGTCCGGGTCTCCCGGACCGTAGTCTCCCCGCTTTGCCAGATATGTCGCCACTTCCAGCAATGGCGCCTTGCGATCAATAAATTCCTGCGGCAGTTGCAGCAGGCGCTGAAAATCCTTGTTGCAGACCGCAAGCCGTCTGTCGGGATCATAATAGACAAGGCCACCCGGCAGGTTGTCGAAAATGGCTTGCAGAGCGATGAGCTGCCGCTTGGTCGCGGTGACGTCAGTCAGGGAAAGGACAACGCCGTCGAGGCCATACGCATTGTCGTCGCCAATCGATTTCGCATTCAGCCGCAGCCAGACGGACTGGTCGGTCCCGCGACGGGTCACGTTCGCAACGACGTTACAAACCTTGTCCGGATTGACCGCCGCCTGTTGCAGGGGATTGCAGCGGGAAACGTGGCCGTCTTCTTCACATTCGATATCGAGGTCGAGATCCTGAAGCTTTTGACCTTTCATTTCCCCGACAGTGTAACCGAGCAATGCTGCTGCTGCAGGATTGAAGGACTGGATCTGTCCGGCTCTGTTGACGAGGAGGATCCCTTCGCTCAGGGATTCCAGGGTGGTGCGATGGACCGCTTCGGAATGAAGCACGGCCTGTTCGGATTGCTTGCGTTCGGTAATGTCCTGGAAGGCACCGATCAAACGGGTTGCTCGCCCATCTTCGATGATGGGCCTGCCCGCGGTGCGAACCCAGATCTCGCGCCCCTTGGCGGTCACGAACGGGAGTTCAAGATCCCAGGCGACACCTTCCTTGATACTCTTGATGACTGCATCCGAGATCTGGCGACGGCAATCCGGTGCGTAGAACGAAAGCGCCATATCGACAGTTGGAACGAAGTCGTCATCCACTTCATGGATTTCGCAGGTCTTTTCCGTCCAGGTTACCGTGTCGGTATCAATATCCACTTCCCAGCCGCCAACACCGGAAACGGCCGTGATCTCTTCCAGCAGGTCGCTCTTGCGCATTGCAAGCCGTTGCTGTTCTTCGGTCGCCCGAAGGGCAGATTGCGTTTCACTTTGGGCGCGATGAGACTTCATCAGACCTAGGACGATCGATCCCATACGCTGCAATTGGCGGAGCTGTGTTTCGCTTGGCTGCCGTGGTCTGGTATCGACAACGCACAGTGTCCCAAGGATATGCGTGCCATCCAGGCACAACGGCAAACCTGCATAAAAGCGTGTGTAGGGTGGACCGGCAACGAGGCTCGTATCGCGGAAGCGGGGGTCTTCGAGGGCGTCGGGAACGACCATCAACTCGCGCGAGAGGATCGCCTGATCGCAAAAAGTGCCTTTTCTTGGCGTGCCGTCGACGTCTATGCCGATCTTGGCCTTGAACCAGAGGTCATCCTTTCCGACGATGGAAATGAAGGCCATCGGGGCATCGAAGATCGTGGCAAGGGTCTCCACGAGATCGTCGTATTCCGGGAGGCGTTCAGAATTGAGAATCTGAAGGGTCGCAAGTGCGTCCAGACGATCCTGTTCGCTGTCTCCCTGCACAGGGGTCATGATGCACTGTGCCTCTCTGCCGAACGCGTCACTATCTCGGTTTTAGTTTATTTACTCTTAGGTACAGAACTAAAACAAAGTATTAACTTTGCGAGATTGAATTAAATTGTCCATAAAGGCAGGGTTGTTTTGTGCGAGAAGAGTGATTGTATTTTAACGAAGAATCGCCCCTAGGTAATATTCGGTAAGAATATTTGCTTAGATCGAAAAAATCGCATTAAGTCTTCTGTTCATCCAGAGGTTGCTCGATGTTGACATGCCCTTTGTCCAGCCTTGCAGGCTTGAAATCCAGCACGGGAAAATCCGGGCAATAAAAAACCCGGCCTGGGGGCCGGGTTTCGAGGTACGTGGTGTTCCACGGTATGTCTGCTTTTTTAGTTCAAGCAGCTTGTATTCTTATGCCGCGCGGCGGAAGGACAGGCTCATGCCACCACCGGAACGGTTGCGGCGGCGCTCTTCCGGCGGGATGTAGACGATGGCGCTATGTTCGGTGCAATAGGAGACACCTGCTTCGACGCGCGTGCTGCACGGGAAGATGTAGTTACCAGAATCACCTTCTGCCCATTTGCAGCAGCCCGGGCGCGGGAGAGACAAGTCAGCCATGACGTTTTCCTTCGTTCTTCTTTTAACCAAGCGACAAAAGCGCTCGAGCATCCTCGGGAGGGAGGATCCGAACAGCTTTCGACAGGAATCGGATGTAAGCGGCGCCCGGGACGTCATCCGTTGTCCAACCCAATTGGGTGCCCTTCAGCAAGCGCAGGCATTACATAAGCGGCATGTCACAAAATTGCAATAGAATAGCTGGCAATTCCGGCCTGCATTCAGTGCATACCGGGTTAATGTAATGTTATCGTTTGGCTTTATTGCTTCGGCTTACTTTGCCAGGCCAAAGGTTTAGCCTTTTGGCTCAGGCAACTTGCCTCCAGCCTGCCGAAGCGCATCGGGTGTATCAAGATCCAGTCTTGCGGCGGATCCGATCTCGACCTCGGCCACGAACCCGGGGTTTTCGCCAATGATGTGGCGCGCTCCAACGTCGCCGCTCAAGGATTTCAGGGCTTCGAAGAAGCGCCGGTCCCACAAAACCGGATTGCCCCGTTTCCCATCCGCTGTTGCGGTGACGATCAGACTGTTGTCGTTTTCGCGGTAAGTGCCGATCAGCCTCTTCAGAACATCGCTGCCGATGCGTGGCATGTCGCCCAGAAGTACGATCACCGCATCGGTATCTGCGGAAAGAGCATTCATGCCGGTGCGGATGGAACCGGCCATGCCGTCTGCAAAATCCGGGTTGTGCACCAGCGTCACGTCCAGATCTTCCACCTGCGCGCCGACCTCTTCAGCCAGATGCCCGGTTACCAGAACGGTCTGTGACAGACCGGCGCCGGCGGCAGCTTCCGCGGCATGCCGGATCAGGGTCTTGCCGTCCAGCGTCGCAAGCAGCTTGTTCGGACCGCCCATGCGGGATGACTTGCCAGCGCCAAGGATCAGCGCCGCGATCCTGGCAGCTTCGCCCTTGCGTTTGCCTTCGCGGGGCTGCGGCCGTGTCCCGATTTCCATCAAAAGGCCTCCAACACCCATTGCGGTAATGTCGTCGGGGTGTACTTCCAGTCCGGCAAGCAGGCGGTCCAGAACCCAGTCGAAACCGTTCTCCTTCGGGCTTCGGGCGCAGCCCGGTGCGCCCAGCACGGGAATGTCGTCGAGACTTCCGAGCATCAGCAGGTTGCCGGGATCCACCGGCATACCCAGGTGGTGCACCGTCCCCCCGGCAATATCCAGACCCGCAGGCAGCACGTCCTGCCTGTCAACAACGGCAGAGGCCCCGAACAGGATCAGAAAATCAGCGCCTTCTTCCTTCAGAGACCGCAAGGATTCGGCAACGGCCTCGCTGCTGTGGGCGACCCTGTGCTCACTCAGGACGATTGATCCGCTCGGCAGCAGCCTGTCTTCCAGCACGCGGCGGGTCTTGTCCATGGTCGAGGGCTTGAGATGCGGCAGTTGCGTTGCGACAAGGCCAACCTTGCGCGGACTGAAACCGGCAATGCGGACGGCACCTTTGAGGGCGCTTTCGGCGGCTCCCAGTTGTTCTTCTGGAACGGCAAAGGAAATGATCTTCGCGGTTGCAACCATTCGGCCGGCCAGAACCTTGCTGTAGTTTGGCAGAGTCGCGAAGGTGATGGCCGGATCAATCCGGTTGGCCGCGGTAACCGCATCCGCATCGACCACCAGGACGCCGTTGATGGCGGCATAGAGGTTCATGCGCCCCGTAAAGGCGGTGTCGGTCTCAAGGCCCGCACCTGCAGCGGCGGTGGCGAGCTGCTCGGCCGCGGCATCCTCTCCGGTGTCGCCGGGCTCTATCCTGGCAACCATGAGGCTGTCGATACCGGCGGCGGCCATGTCGGCGCAGTCTTGCCCTGTCAGGCGGTGGCCTTTTTTCAGCACACGCTTCGGCAGGGCTGTCCGGTGCGCGAGAATACAGCCTTCGGCATCTTCCGGCGGACAGGGGCCGAATATCATGCGGCAGCTCCCGGAGCCGTCCGCAACGCCTTGATGATGGCGCCCAGCACGGCAACCGCAATTTCCTCCGGTGAAGCCGCACCGATATCGAGACCGATCGGAGCATCGATCCGTTCCAACAGCTCAGGTGCCAGACCGGCTTCGGTAAAGCGTTCCAGACGCTTGCCGTGTGTCTTGCGGCTGCCGAGCGCCCCGACATAGAAACATCCGGTCTTCAGCGCTTCCATCAAGGGGAAGTCGTCTATCTTCGGATCATGTGTGACAGCGGCAACGGCCGTGAAGGCATCAAGGGGCGCATCCTTCAAGACCTCTTCAGGCCAGTCCGCCTTGAGTGTGCTTCCGGGAAAGCGGTCATCGGTGGCAAAGGCCGTGCGCGGATCAATGACGGTCACATCGAGCCCCGCAATCTCCGCCATCGGAACAAGCGCCTGGCTGATGTGCACTGCGCCGATGATGACCAGGCGCGGCGCAGGTAGTGATACATTCAGGAAGACTTCGCCACTTTCTCCGGTGATCATGCCGGATTTGCCGGAGCGGAAACGCCTTGCAAGTTCCTCAGACAGGGGATCGCCGGAAAAATCGTCGGATTTGCGGACGAGGCGTTGCCGCCCGTCCACCATGTCGGTCACCAGGATCGCCGCACGGCGCGCGGCACGGTCCTTGTTGAGGTCACTGAGCAGGGAAAAGTCCATGGTCTATGCGCGGTCCGTTGCCAGTTTCAGTCCAAGTCCTACCAGAAGAGATCCTCCAAGCCAGCGTGTGAGGCTCTGGAACCTCGATGTCCTGGTCAGCCGCTTTTTCACTTGGCTTGCAAAAAGAACGGTGACGATATCTGCCGAGGTGAAAGCGAAGTTGACGAACGTTCCCAGGATCAGGAACTGCGCCCAGATCGGCAGGCTTGCGTCAGGGGTGACGAACTGCGGCAGGAAGGCGATGAAGAAGATGGCGACCTTGGGATTGAGAACCTCCACCAGCACGCTGTCAGCAAAGGCTCGCTTTTCGGATTTTTGGGGCAGATTGGGTGTCGGTCCGGCCACTACGCGGGTCCGGATCATCTGGATGCCGAGAAAGATCAGATAAAGCCCGCCAACCAGCTTCAGCGCAAAATAGAGTGTCGGCACGACACTGAAGATAGCCGACAGGCCAAAGGCTGCGGCAAAGACATGCACATAACAGCCCAGGTGAATACCCGCGGCAGCCATGAAACCGGCCCGCTGTCCGCGGGCGATCGTCTGTGCGGCGGTATAAAGCAGGGCCGGGCCGGGCATATAGGCGAAAAGAGCCGTAGCGGCGACGAAGGCAAGCAGGGTTTCCGTGGTCATCGAAATCAGATCCGGGATCAGGTGACGGGTTCGACGTAGACGCGAATGCGGCCGCCGCAGGAAAGGCCGACACGCCAGGCAGTTTCATCGGCAACGCCAAATTCCAGCGTGGTCGGCTTGCCGGTCTCGATGACGTCGATTGCCTCGGACACCACCGCCCCTTCGACACAGCCGCCGGAGACGGAGCCTTCGAAGTTGCCTTCGGCATCAATGACAAGATGGGACCCGACCGGGCGTGGCGCGGAACCCCAGGTCTCGACCACTGTCGCCAGTGCAACGGAACGTCCCGCACCGCGCCAGCTTTCGGCGGTCTTCAAAACGTCGGGAATGGAAGTCGTCTCTGTGGCCGTCATGAGGTCGCCCCTTCAAGGTAGGACCTCCAATATAGATCTTTCTGAATTTGATGAAAGAGAGCAGGCGAGGGAAAGCAAGCGCAGAATCACCCTGTGCTCCTCGCGCCGCCGCCGGACTTTCTCAGCGATCATCTATCCGGCGGGACGTCGCGATCGGGAAGGACAAGAGCGTTGTCTACCCACGAAAAAACGGCTCCTCGAGGGGGAGGAGCCGTTCAGGTTTTGCGGGGTATTATTGTCGGGCTTATTCGGCAGCCATACGCACGGCGGGAGCGGCATTCAGCACCGCACCGTCGACATGGGCTTCAAAGGTCGCGAAGTTCTTGACGAACATTTGCACCAGCTTGGCGGCCTGAACGTCATAGGCATCCTTGTCTGTCCAGGTTTCGCGCGGGGTCAGGATCGTATCGTCGACACCCTCGACGGAAACCGGAACATCGAAGCCGAAGTTCGCATCGGTGCGGAACTCGGCGTCCTTCAGGCTGCCGTTCAGTGCGGAAGTGAGCAGCGTGCGGGTGGCCTTGATCGGCATGCGCTGACCGGTGCCGTATGCACCGCCGGTCCAGCCGGTGTTGACCAGCCAGCAATCCACATTGTGCTTGGCAATGAGGTCTTTCAGCAGGTTGCCGTATTCGGACGGATGCCGCGGCAGGAACGGCGCGCCGAAGCAGGTCGAGAAGGTCGCCTGCGGCTCGGTAACACCCTTTTCCGTGCCGGCCACCTTGGCGGTGTACCCGGACAGGAAGTGATACATCGCCTGGGCCGGTGTCAGACGCGCGATTGGAGGCATGACGCCGAAGGCATCGGCTGTCAGCATGATGATGGTCTTCGGCATCGGTGCGCAGCCGGTGTCGCTGGCATTGGAGATGAAGTGGATCGGGTAGGCGGCGCGGGTGTTCTCGGTTTTCGAACCGTCGTCGAAATCCGGCACCCGGTTCTCGTCCAGAACCACGTTTTCCAGAACAGTGCCGAAGCGCTGGGTGGTGGAGTAGATTTCCGGCTCGGCTTCAGCGGAAAGCTTGATGGTCTTGGCGTAGCAGCCGCCTTCGAAGTTGAAGACGCCGCTTTCACCCCAGCCGTGCTCGTCGTCGCCGATCAGCGTGCGGGACGGGTCGGCGGAGAGCGTGGTCTTGCCGGTGCCGGACAGGCCGAAGAACACTGCGGTATCGCCTGCATCGCCCAAGTTCGCCGAGCAGTGCATGGACATGACGCCCTTTGCCGGCAGCAGGTGGTTCAGCATGGTGAAGACGGACTTCTTCATTTCGCCTGCATAGGAGGTTCCGCCGATCAGGACGATCTTGCGGGTCAGGTCGCAGGCGATCACGGTTTCTGTCCGGCAACCGTAGCGTTCCGGATCCGCCTTGAAGCTCGGCAGATCGATGATTGTCATGTCCGGCGCAAAGCCTTCCAGCTCGGAAGTCTCGGGCCGGAGAAGGAGGTTGCGGATGAACAGCGAATGCCAGGCATATTCCGTGTAGACGCGCACCGGCAGGCGATGGGTCTTGTCAGCGCCGCCGTAAAGGTCCTGTGCGAACAGCTCCATGCCCTCAGCGTGGGCAAGGAAATCGGACAGCAGCAGGTCGAAATTGGCTTTCGACATCTGGGCGTTGTTGTCCCACCACACTGTGTCGCGGGTCTCGTCGTCCAGAACCACGAACTTGTCTTTCGGCGAGCGGCCGGTGTGAACACCGGTTTCAGCAACAATCGCGCCGCCGGCAGCTAGCTGCGCTTCGCCGCGGGAGAGGGAATATTCATAAAGAGCAGGCTCGTTCTGGTTCCAATAGAGCGCTTTCAGGCCTTTGAAGCCGAAAGTTTCGCAACCAATTGAGGGATTCCTGACACCTACTTCTTGCATGTTCCCGCAGTCCTCGTGATGGGGGCTAGTTTTGTCACGGCCGGAGAAAGTTAAGAAAACCTAAATCTGGCTGTGAGGGCTGCGAACGTAGTGGAATGACCAAAAGGCAGCAAGACTACCAAAGGTGCTATGTAATTGTTTAATCGATTAAAAATCACCATTAAATTGCCAATGATTAATTTGGACGTCGAACTAAAAATCGAAACTTTCGGAATGTTCGAAATGTTGATTGAATCGAAAGAAAGTGCGTTCATTTCGCACTTGTAATAGAGACTCGACTGAGCCTCGCCACCAATGTACGAGACTTGACGTTAAGTTGGTCTCTTGAAATCTTTTACAGTGATCCCCACCAATGCAGCCGGCTGGGCGGTCTTTGTGTCATGCAAGCATATCCGGAGGCGGATTGCCTTAATTTATGCGCATTTAGCAGGCCAAAGGCTGTGTGTTACATTAATGCCGATGCGCGCCATCGGTGCGTTGCCGGAAATGGAAAAACAAAGCATGCCGACAATTGCCCTGGTCGATGACGACCGCAACATTTTGACTTCGGTCTCTATCGCATTGGAAGCGGAAGGCTATCGCGTTCAAACCTACACCGACGGTACATCGGCGCTCGACGGCCTGCAGAGCGACCCGCCGGAACTCGCGATTTTCGATATCAAGATGCCACGTATGGACGGCATGGAACTGCTGCGCCGCCTGCGCCAGAACTCCGATCTGCCGGTAATCTTCCTGACCTCCAAGGATGACGAGATCGACGAACTCTTCGGCCTGAAGATGGGCGCCGACGATTTCATCCGCAAACCCTTTTCGCAGCGGCTTCTGGTCGAGCGTGTGCGAGCGGTGCTGCGCCGGGCGCAGCCGCGTGACGCGTCCACGCCGCGCGACGATGCCGACAAACTGCTGGAACGTGGCCAGCTGGTAATGGACCAGGAGCGTCACACCTGCACCTGGAACGGCAAACCCGTCACGCTGACCGTAACCGAATTCCTGATCTTGTCCGCGCTCGCGCAGCGGCCCGGTGTCGTCAAGAGCCGTAACGCGCTCATGGACGCGGCCTATGACGATCAGGTCTATGTGGACGACCGCACCATCGATAGCCACATCAAGCGGCTGCGCAAGAAGTTCAAGGTTGTTGATGACGACTTCGACATGATCGAAACCCTCTACGGCGTCGGGTATCGTTTCCGGGAAGTCTGAAACGGACCGGTAGAGCGGCTGTCCCGGTAAAACCTGGAAACGATCTGCTTTTGGCTGTTCAGTCGGTTTCGATTGAACAGCCTTTGATCTAATGTGAGCCCGAATGGCGGTGGAAAGCGAGAGCGCGGAAGAGATTGGTGCCTCTGAACCTCAGAACGGTTCGGATCGTTCCCGTCTGCGCCGACTTGGCAACAAGCGCATCCGTCGCCGTCTGCTCAGCCAGTTGGGCCGTATCTTCGGAACGTATGTTCTCTCGTCGCTGACGCGGCGGATCATCGCCATCAACCTCGTGGGTCTGCTGGCACTGGTGATCGGTATTCTGTACCTCAATCAGTTTCGCGCGGGTCTGATCGATGCACGGGTGCAGAGCCTTCTGACCCAGGGCGAAATCATTGCCGGCGCCATTGCCGCTTCCGCCACCGTCGATACGGGCACGATCACCGTCGACCCCGAACGCTTGTTGCAGTTGCAGGCGGGCGAAAGCATTACCCCGACCCAGGAAGACCTCGACAGTCTCGATTTTCCGATCAACCCGGAACGGGTCGGTCCCGTGCTGCGCCGCCTGATTTCGCCGACCAAGACCCGGGCGCGGATCTATGATCCGGAAGGCATTCTTATCCTCGATAGCCGCCACCTTTATACCAGCGCCCAGATCCTGCGCTTCGATCTGCCGCCTCCGACGGCGGAGGAGGAAGGCTTCTGGGATTCGACCTGGCAATGGGTCAAGCGCTGGCTGCGCCAGGGTGACCTGCCGATCTATCAGGACGTAGGCGGCGGTGATGGCCGCGCCTATCCGGAAGTGGAGGCGGCGCTTGCCGGATCCCCCGCCAGCGTGACGAGGATCTCGCAACGGGGCGAGCTGATCGTTTCCGTTGCCGTGCCGATCCAGCGGTTCCGCGCGGTCCTTGGGGCCTTGCTCCTGTCGACACAGGGCGGTGACATCGACGCCATCGTGCGGGCCGAACGTATCGCCATCATTCGCGTGTTCCTGTTTGCCGCCACAGTGACCATCCTTCTGTCGATCCTTCTGGCCGGGACGATTGCCGGCCCGGTCAGGCGCCTTGCGGCTGCCGCGGACCGCGTGCGGCGAGGCTCGACCTCGCGCGAGGAGATACCGGACTTTTCGGATCGGCAGGACGAGATCGGCCACCTGGCGCGTTCGTTCCGGGAAATGACGCACGCGCTCTACAACAAGATCGATGCGATCGAGCAGTTTGCCGCCGATGTCGCGCACGAATTGAAGAACCCGCTGACATCGCTGCGCAGCGCCGTGGAAACCCTGCCGCTGGCCAAGTCCAAGAATTCGCAGGACCGGTTGATGGAAGTGATCCAGCATGACGTGCGCCGCCTCGATCGTCTGATCAGCGACATCTCCGATGCTTCCCGCCTTGATGCGGAACTGGCCCGGATCCAGGCCGAGCCGATCGACCTGGCCGAACTGCTGCGCAACATGGCCGATGCCGCCAACCAGCGGTCCGGAGCGGAAGAGGCAAGTGTCAAGCTGGCTGTTGCAGATGCTCAGGGCAGCAAGCCTTATCAGATGCAAGGCCATGATATTCGCCTCGGACAGGTCGTCAGCAACCTTCTGGACAACGCCAGGTCCTTCTCGCCCGCCGGCGGAACGGTTCGGGTGGATCTCAGCCGGGACGGCCGGATGATCAAGATCATCGTGGATGATGACGGTCCCGGCATCCGTGCTGAAAACACCGAACGCATTTTTGAACGCTTCTATACCGACAGGCCGGAAGGCGAAGGCTTCGGCAACAATTCCGGTCTGGGCCTGTCGATCTCCCGGCAGATCATCGAAGCCCATGGCGGGACCATTGTCGCCACCAACCGGCTGGTACCCGGTCGGGAGGGCAAGCAGAAGATTGCAGGTGCTCGTTTCACCATCTATCTGCCGGCAGGGCGGAGCAAGTGACGCCTCCGGCGGTTCATGCCAATTGCGTGGTGGTGGGCACAGCCGGCCTTCTGATCCGGGGCGGTGCCGGCAGCGGCAAGACAACCCTTTCGGATATTGTCATCGAGGCGGCACGGGCCAAAGGCAATCTCGGCCTTCTGGTGGCTGACGACTACACGCATGTTGCTGCAGCCGATGGACGGCTTGAGGCGCATGCGCCGCGGACGATCGAAGGCCGCATGGAAGTACGCGGTTTCGGTGTTGTCGAAACGCGCTTTCTGCCGCACGCGCAAGTGCATCTGATGGTCGAACTTAAGGCGGCCGACGCCATCGAGAGGATGCCGGAGCAGGCTCTTGCGACGGCCTGCCTTGAAGGCGTGCATTTACCGGTGGTTCTGTGCCCGCAAAACGACCCTGAGCACAGCCTGCGCCTGATCCGTTGGGCGTTACGGCACCTTTTCCCCAATGGACCAGATTATATTTGAGGCAGCAGGGGCGTTTTTTGCTTGCAACTGACGAAGCGGTTGAAGAGAGTGCATCAGACTGATAAACGCCCGGCTCTTTCCGGATCTCTTTTGGGATCCTGAGCTTAACGCACTCGATAATCAGGCTAACTGACGCATGATCGGACTTGTACTTGTTACGCACGGGCGCCTTGCTGAGGAATTCAAAGCGGCGCTGGAACATGTTGTCGGTCCACAGGAACAGGTTGAAACCATCTCCATTGGTCCGGATGACGACATGGAGCAGCGGCGCCAGGACATTCTGGCCGCTGTGGAAGCTGCCAATTCCGGCAAGGGTGTGGTGCTTCTGACGGACATGTTCGGTGGCACACCTTCCAACCTCGCGATTTCCGTGATGGACAGCAAATCCGTTGAAGTGGTGGCCGGTGTCAATCTGCCGATGCTGATCAAGCTTGCCAGCGTGCGCGCAGATCGCGAACTGGCCGATGCTGTCGACGAAGCCCGTCAGGCCGGCCAGAAATACATCTCGGTTGCCAGCCAGGTGCTGTCGGGACAGAACTAAAACAATAATGACAGCGCAGACCGTGTTGGAAAAAGACCTGACAATCGTCAACCGCCGTGGCCTGCATGCCAGGGCTTCCGCAAAGCTGGTGAAGCTGGTGGAGACGTTTGACGCAGACGTCCAGGTTTCCAAGGACGGCCAGACCGTTGGCGGAACGTCGATCATGGGTCTCATGATGCTCGCTGCCAGCCCGGGCTGCTTTATCACTGTCAGCGTCACCGGCTCTGATGCAGGAGACGCCATGGCGGCGATTGCCGAACTCGTCGAAAGCGGCTTTGGCGAAGAAGATTGATTTTGACATTTCGTGCCGCCACCCTGCGGCACACATTCCTGCTGCGGTCGATCGAGTGAATTCCGGGCATCGGCCACACGCTTCCAAACCGAACCGGGGGCCGACATGGCGAGCCACACTCAGGACCGAATGATTTCCGCTGCGCGCACTGCACTTGCCCATGTCCATGAGGCGTTGGACCTTCAATTCGCGTTCGAACTCTGGGACGGATCCCGGGTGCCCGCCGATGCGCCGGCGGACGGGCTGCGGCTTGCGCTTTCCGAAGCGGCCCTGACGCGTCTTCTTCGCCGTCCCGGCATCAAGACGCTGATCGATCTTTATGCCAATGGCGACATCGACCCGCGTGGCGGCAGCATTTTCGATTTTGCCGAAAGGCGGCCGGCGCTCAAGAGCCGGGAAATGCGCAAGCGCCTCAACAAGACGTTGCTGCTGAAAACCGCTTTTTCGCTCTGGCGCGGCTCGGGCCGCAAGGCCGAAGCCAACCCGAACGGGCTTGATGCCGGCCAGTCGGCGGACCGAAGCTCCGGCAGCCGCAAGGACGACATCGCGTTCCATTACGATGTGTCCAACGATTTCTACCGGCTCTTTCTCGATCCGGAGATGCTCTATACCTGCGCCTATTTCTCCGACTGGTCGAACGATCTGGCGACGGCGCAAAAGGACAAGCTCGACATGATCTGCCGCAAGCTGCGGCTGAAACCGGGCGACAGGCTTCTGGATATCGGCTGCGGCTGGGGCGCCCTGATCTGCCACGCCGCCGAGCATTACGGGGTCACCGCCGTTGGTGTCACCCTGGCCGAAGAGCAGTTGAAGCTTGCCCGCGACCGCATTCGCGAGCGGGGGCTGGAAGACAGGGTGAGCGTCGAACTGAAGGACTACCGGGACCTTGGCGGAAACTTCGACAAGATCTCCTCCATCGGCATGTTCGAGCATGTGGGCATCGACAATCACGATGACTATTACCGTCATGTCCGCCGCCTGCTGAAACCGCGCGGGATCTACCTGCATCACGCAATCACGCGGCGTGGCAAGAAGGATCTGAAAAAGTTTCGCCGCAAGAAGGCGGAATACCAGACGCTCGTGCGCTACATCTTTCCGGGCGGCGAGGTGGACCACATCGGCTGGACGCTGACCAACCTTGAGGCTCACGGCTTCGAGGTTCATGACGTCGAAGCCTGGCGCGAACACTATGCCCGCACCACGCGCCTTTGGGCCGAGAACCTCATGGCGCATAAAGAGGCGGCCGTGGCGGAGGTCGGAGAGCGCAAGTATCGGCTGTGGGTAGCGTATCTCATCGGTGTGTCGCTCGGCTTCGAACGCGGCACCATCGGCATCTTCCAGACGGTCGCGACGCGCCGCACCAAGGGCCCCTCGGGCATGCCGCCGTCACGTGCGGATCTCTACCGGACGTGATTGAGACATATGATATAAAGAATTCTTTATATCTTTATTGCGTGATGACCCTGCTGACGCTATAACCCCTTCCAACGATTTCCGGAGCCTTCCGGATTTCGGCTGTCGCCCGCCCCTGGTGCTGTTTTGGCACTGGTTCACGAGATGGCGGCGACACTCAAGGGGCCTTGCGCCTGAAGCTGGCTCAAAACAGCAGGACTTATTCATGACCGACTACATCGTTAAAGACATCGGGCTCGCAGACTGGGGCCGCACCGAAATCGAGATCGCCGAGCACGAAATGCCGGGCCTGATGGCCTGCCGCGCCGAATTCGGTGACTCCAAGCCGCTCAAGGGCGCCCGCATTGCCGGTTCCCTGCACATGACCATTCAGACCGCCGTTCTGATCGAAACGCTGGTTGCGCTGGGTGCGGAAGTCCGTTGGGCGTCCTGCAACATCTATTCCACGCAGGATCAGGCAGCTGCTGCAATTGCAGCCGCAGGCATTCCGGTTTTCGCCACCAAGGGCGAAACCCTGGAAGAATACTGGGATTATGCCGACAAGATCTTCGACTTCCCCGAAGGTGCGAACATGATCCTGGACGATGGCGGCGACGCCACGCTCTACATCCTGCTCGGTGCACGGGTCGAAGCCGGTGAAACCGGTCTGATCGATAACCCGAAGTCGGACGAGGAAGTGTGCCTGTTCGCGCAGATCAAGAAGCGCATGGCCGCCAACCCGGGCTGGTTCACCAAGCAGAAAGAGCTGATCCAGGGCGTTTCGGAAGAAACCACCACCGGCGTTCTGCGTCTTTATGAAATGCAGAAGAAGGGCGACCTGCCGTTCCCGGCGATCAACGTCAACGACAGCGTCACCAAGTCCAAGTTCGACAACCGTTATGGCTGCCGTGAGTCCCTGGTTGACGGTATCCGCCGCGGCACCGACGTGATGATGTCCGGCAAGGTTGCCGTTGTCTGCGGTTACGGCGACGTCGGCAAGGGCTCCGCTCAGTCCCTGGCTGGTGCTGGTGCCCGCGTGATCGTCACCGAAATCGACCCGATCTGCGCCCTGCAGGCTTCCATGGACGGTTTCGAGGTCAAGACCATCGAACAGGCTCTTCCGGAAGGCGATATCTACGTCACCGCGACCGGCAACAAGGACATCATCACCTTCGACCACATGCGTGGCATGAAGGACATGGCGATCGTCTGTAACATCGGCCACTTCGACAACGAGATCCAGGTTGCTGCCCTCAAGAACACCCAGTGCCGCCCGGTCAAGGACCAGGTCGACATGTATGTGTTCCCGGATGGCAAGCGCATGATCCTGCTTTCGCAGGGCCGTCTGGTGAACCTCGGCAATGCGACCGGCCACCCGAGCTTTGTCATGTCCGCAAGCTTCACCAACCAGGTTCTGGCGCAGATCGAACTCTTCACCAAGGGCGATCAGTACAAGAACGAAGTCTACGTGCTGCCGAAGCATCTGGACGAGAAGGTTGCCCGCCTTCACCTGGAGAAGCTGGGCGTCACGTTAACCGAATTGTCGGACGAGCAATCTCAATATCTGGGGATTAATAAGGCTGGTCCGTTCAAGTCGGAACACTACAAATACTGATTCCGGCGAGGCGGCCCACTAGATGTGGTGATCGCCTCGATTCGGGTCTGTGAACAAAAAAATGCAGGACCCTTTAATTTTAAGGGTCCTGTTAACTTTTCAATAACGGACTCTTCTGCGTGATTCTCAAAAAGGTTATGGTTTAGGCGAATCAAAGGCCACGAGGCGGATGTCTTTGATTTGCTCCCAGAAACCGGGAGCTGCAGCCCGCAAGAACAGGGCAAGGCGGCACAAGGGGATCACAATATGCCGATAAGCGGCAGGAACGACGCGCGGCCACGCGCGGCGTGGCGAGATTGGAGTCTGAAATCGGTGAAGCTCGGCGGAACGGCGCTGGCAGGCTGGAGCCTGTCTTGCGGTTCAGCGGCAGCCGACATGCTCGCCGACACGACTGCTGCCATTTCCCCCGATAACATGATTCTTTTTGGTGCGTTAGGCGGAATGTGCGCCTTTGCCGTCACCGCATCTGTCGCTCTCGTGCGTCATCGCAAACAATCCGGATTGCTGACCGACGCGCTGGAAAAGGAAAAGAGCGATCTCAAATTCCGGGTCGACCGCCTGGAGGCGATGCTCAATACCGACGAGCAACGCGTGATCGTCTGGACCGGCAACGGCGCCATGCCGCAGATCTGGGGCATTCTTCCCGAAAAATCTGGCGTGCCGCGCCCCCCGGCGCAACTGCTTGCGTTCGGCAGCTGGCTGACGGCAAAATGCGCCGGCGATCTGGAACGTCATCTGGACATGCTGTTCCGAACCGGCGAAGCCTTCACCACCACCTTGAAGACCCGCACCGGAACCTATGTGGAAGCGCTGGGGCGCACCACCGGCGGTGCTGTGGTCCTGCGTCTGCGCGATCTGACTGGCGAACGTCAGATGCAGGCGGAACTTGCTGCCCGCAATGCCAAGATTTCCGGCGAACTGCATATGCTGCACGCGCTGCTGGACGCCATGCCGGCACCGGCCTGGCAGCGCGATGCGGAAGGAAATCTCATCTGGGCCAACCAGGCCTATGCGGAAGCGGTCGACATGACCGACGCCGATCTTGCGATCAAGGAAGGGGCAACCTTCCTCGACGCTGCTGCACGCACCGCCATGGCCGTCCAGCGTAACGAAGACGGCTGTTTCAACGCACGTATTCCCATCGTCGCCTCCGGTGAACGCCGGGTGTTCGAAGTGACCGATGTCAATGCCAATGTCGGCGGAGCCGGCATTGCCGTGGACATCAGCGAACTGGAACAGGCCCAGAAGGAACTCGGCCGCGCCGAGGACTTCCACGGCCGCACGCTGGACCAGCTGGCAGCTGCGGTTGCCATCTACAGCGCCGATCGCAAGCTGCAATTCTACAACGCGGCCTTCCGCCAGTTGTGGGATCTCGATCCTGCCTTCCTGGAAAGCCGGCCGGAAGACAGCGCGGTTCTGGATGCATTGCGCGCGGCGCGCAAGATCCCGGAACAGGCGGACTATCGCGTCTGGCGCAACAAGATGATGGAGAGCTACCAGTCTCTGGAAGCTCGCGAAAGCTGGTGGCATCTTCCCGATGGCCGCACCCTGCGCGTCATTGCCAATCCGCACCCGCAAGGCGGCGTCACCTATATCTATGAAAACGTCACCGAGCAGCTCGATCTGGAAAGCCGCTACAACGCGCTGACCCGCGTCCAGGGGGAAACCCTCGACAATCTGTCGGAAGCCGTTGCCGTGTTCGGGTCCGACGGGCGCCTGCGCCTTTGGAACCCGGCTTTCGGTCGTATCTGGGGTCTGGAAGAGGATCAGCTTTCCGAACTGCCGCACGTCAAGGAAGTCGTCTCCGCCTGCACGCTCAATGAAACCGAGCGCGATGCCTGGGAACAGCTTGCCGGCAACGTGACGGGACTTCTCGACAACCGCACCCAGAAGGTCAGTCGTCTGGAACGCCACAACGGTGATGTCGTCGACTATGCCACTGTTCCGCTGCCCGATGGCGGCACGCTGGTGACCTTTGTCGACGTAACGGACAGCGTCAATGTCGAGCGGGCACTTCTGGAAAAGAACGAGGCACTGGAACAGGCCGACCAGATCAAGAACGCCTTCATCCAGCATGTTTCCTACGAACTGCGCTCGCCGCTGACCAACATCATCGGCTTCGCCCAGTTGCTGGCAGATCCGAAATTCGGAGAGCTCTCCGACAAGCAGAGCGAATATGCGGACTACATCCAGTCGTCCTCCTCGGCGTTGCTTGCCATCATCAACGACATTCTGGATCTGGCAACCTTGGATGCCGGCATCATGGAACTGGACCTGGGTGAAGTCGACGTTGCGCCAACCGTGGCAGCAGCCGTCGAAGGGCTGAAGGACCGGATCGCCGAAGCACGTATCAACCTGCGGACCCATGTGCCGGGTGATGTCGGCATGATGGTTGCCGACGAAAAACGCCTGCGCCAGGTCCTGTTCAACCTCATCTCCAATGCCGTGCGCTATTCCGAGCCCGACGGCGTGGTCGATGTCAGCTGCAGCCGCGAAGACGACAAGGTGACCTTCGTCGTTCAGGATCATGGCTATGGCATTCCAGCTGAAATCCTCACCCAGGTGTTCAACCGCTTTGTCGGGCATGACACAGGATCGCGCCGTCAGGGCGCAGGTCTCGGCCTTGCCATCGTCAAGAGCTTTGTCGAACTGCATGGCGGCACGGTCGACATTCAGTCCGCCGAAGGCAAGGGCACGACGGTGACCTGCGTCTTCCCCGCACGGCCCGAACTGGCGGACCAGGCGGCGGCCGAGTAGGACGCCGGATGGCAGACCACCAGCTGCAAGCCCTGTCGGGCGCCTTTCAGACAATCGAAATTGCCGACGAACAGGGCACGCGGCGACTTGCCAACGACATCGCGATGGTCCTGAAGCCCGGTGATGTCATTTGCCTGTCGGGCGATCTGGGCGCCGGGAAGTCCACGTTCACCAGGGCGCTGATCCGCACCTTCGCCGGTGAGCCGGAGCTGGAAGTGCCGAGCCCGACCTTCACGCTCGTGCAGACCTACGATTTCCCGCGTTTCGACCTGTCCCACTTCGATCTTTACCGGCTTGAAGAGCCCGAAGAACTGGAAGAGCTCGGGCTGGAAGACCTTCTGGAAACGGGAGCCGCGCTGATCGAATGGCCGGAGAAGGCGAACGAGCTGCTGCCCGGCAATGCCCTCTGGATCCAGATCACCCAGCCGACTGACGACGATGACCATCGCCGGTTCAGCCTCTATTCGGACGCCCCGCACTGGCAGAACCGGATCGGGCAATCGCTGGCAACGCGGTTCTTTCTGGGGACCGCTGGTCTCCCGGATGCCGAGCGTTGTTTCCTGGCAGGCGATGCTTCCCTGCGAACGTTCGAGACGGTTGCAACAGGGTCTTCGACAGCTGTTCTGATGCGCTGGCCTTTCCAGGGGGACGCGGTGCCGGAAGCTGTCCGCGCCTACATGGAAAAGGTGCATCTGGCGCGCGACTGCCGGGCGATTGTCGCGGTGGGAACGGAACTCAGGAACCATGGTCTTCGCGCGCCCGATCTTATGGCGAGCGACCTGGAAAACGGGCTGATCCTCTCGTCCGATCTTGGCCGGGATACCATCGTGGTAGACGGCAAACCGGTGCGCGAAAGATATGTTGCCGCCGTCGATGTCCTGGCGAAGATGCATGGTGAGGCCTGGCCAAAGACGGTCTCGCTCGCTGATGGTGGGCTGTATCAGGTCCCCGACTATTCAGCCGACGCGCTTGTTGCCGAAGCGGCGCTGTTTCTGGACTGGTATGTCCCGAAGGTGTCCGGAAAGCCGGCCGACGAGAGCACGCGCTCGGAATTCGAACGGCTATGGCGCGAGGCACTTGAAGACATAAGCGAGGCCCAGACAGGTTGGGTGCTGCGCGATTTTCATTCGCCGAACCTCCTTTGGCAGGCGGGTGCTGAAGGAACCGACAGGATCGGCTTGATCGATTTCCAGGACACGGTCTATGGCCCGGTTGCCTATGATGTTGCTTCCCTGCTGCTGGACGCCCGCACGGACATGGACGAAGCTCTGGAAACGGCGCTCTACGATGCTTATCTCTCGGCAAGAAAAATGCAGTCCGCAGAGTTCGATGAAGTTGGTTTTTCGAAAGCCTACGCGGTCATGGCGGCGCAGCGGATCTCCAAGATCCTCGGCATCTTCGTCCGTCTGGCCGAACGCGATGGTAAGCCGGCTTACTTGAGCCATTTGCCGCGCATGCTAGGCTATCTCGACCGGGTGCTTGACAGGCCGTTCCTGTCGGATTTGAAAGACTGGTACGCACGCTATCGGCACTGAACGCGCCGCGTTCAACCGGTCGCACATTTGAGACAGATGATGACAGACAAGCGGTTTCGCCCTTCCAAAGCCATGATCCTGGCCGCAGGCCTCGGCAAGCGCATGCGCCCGCTGACGGCAACGACACCCAAGCCGCTGATCGAGGTCAACGGTCAGGCCCTGATCGACCATGGCATGGACCGGCTCGCAGCAGCGGGCGTGAAGACCTGTGTGGTCAACGTGCACTACCTTGCCGATCTGGTGGAGGTTCACGTTCGCCGGCGTGCCGACATGGAAATTCTCGTCTCCGATGAGCGTGAGCAGCTTCTGGAAACCGGGGGCGGTATCAAGAAGGCGCTGCCGCTATTGGGGGAAGAGCCGTTCTTCCAGCTCAATGCCGATACCTGCTACTGGATCGAGGGCGTCAAACCCAACCTGGAACACATGATCGAAGCCTGGGACGAGAGCCGCATGGACGCCCTGCTTCTGGTTGCCGAAACCGTGAAAGCGGTTGGCTATTCCGGCCGTGGTGATTTCGACATGGCAAAGGACGGCGCGTTGACCCGGCGGCAGGAAAAGGGCGTGACGCCCTTTGCCTATGCAGGCGCAACCATTTTGCACCCGCGCCTGTTCGAAGATGCCCCGGACGGGCCGTTCTCCATGAACAGGCTTTTCGACAGGGCGATTGAAGCCGGACGTCTTTACGGCGTTCAGATGGAAGGCCTGTGGCTGCATATCGGAACGCCGGAGGCCATCCGTGCCGCCGAATATGCCGTTCGCGAGAGTGCCGCCTGAGGATGGCCGGTAGCGCGCGCCTCTGGTCTGTCCCGCCGTCCGTCCCTTTCCTGAAAACGCTGGTCGACACACTGGTCGACGGCACCCTGATCCCCGGCTTTCGCCCACTGGACGATCCACTGCTGCTGCCGTCGGTCACGCTGTATCTGCCGACGCGCCGCGCCGCGCGCCTGCTGCCGGAGCTTTTCCAGCAGCGGTTTGGTGGCCGGCCAGTTCTCCTGCCTGCCATCCGCCCGGTGGGCGATGCCGACGAGGATGCACAGAGCCTGACCGCCAATGCGGATCTGGAACCTCTGCCGCCGGCAATGCCCCTTCTGGAACGTCACCTTGCGATGACCAGGCTGGTGAAGGCCTGGAAGGGCATGTTGCGCAGGGAGGCACTCAGTCTCAGGTCCGACGAACCTCTCGGCCTTCCGGCGTCGACGGCCGATGCAGCGTGGCTGGCGGCAGACCTGCTGACGCTGATGGACGAAGTTGAGACGGAAGAAGCCGACTGGACGGAACTGTCCGGTCTGGTGCCGGAAGACCATGCCCGGTACTGGCAGATCACGCTCGATTTCCTGCAGATCGTGCGGGAGGCCTGGCCCGCGCATCTTGCCGAACTGAAAATGATGGACCCGAAGGCCCGTCGCTCGGCCCTTATCCGGCGGGAGGCCGAGCGCCTGGAACGGACACCTCCTCGTGGCCCGGTTATTGTTGCGGGCGTTACCGGCTCGGTTCCGGCCACCGCCGAATTGCTGAAGGTTGTCTCCCGGCTTGAAACCGGTGTCGTCGTGCTGCCTGGACTGGACCGCTATCTGGACAGCCGCTCCTGGGCCGTATTGGGAGAAAAGACGGGCAAGGCCTCAGCCCGCAAGGGTCTGATGCAGAAAGACGCGGCAACCCTGCCTTCACATCCGCAGTATTCGCTGAAGCAATTGCTTGATCGGCTGGGTGCCGGGCGGGAAGAGGTTGCAACGCTCGGGCCGGACCCGGATCGGGGGCTCCTGCTGCGCGAGGAGCTTGTCTCCGAGGCTCTGCGTCCCGCCGACACTTCCGATGGTTGGACAGCCTATCTGGACGCTCGTCCCCAAACGGACAGGGCAGAGGCCCTCGATGGTGTCTCGATCATGACTGCCCGCAACGAGGCGGATGAAGCCTTGAGCGTGGCGATTGCCTTGCGCGAAGCGATCGAGCGGCAGGAAAGTGCGGCCCTCATTTCGCCGGACCGCATGTTGACGCGTCGGGTTGCGGCGGAGCTTGCCCGCTGGAACATCCAGGTGGACGACAGTGCCGGCCGTCCGCTCGATCAGACCGCACCGGCGATCCTGGCAATCCTGGCAGCAAAACTCGCACTTGGCGGCTGCGAGCCTATCGATCTTCTGGCGCTTCTGAAGCATCCGCTGACACGGCTGGGCTTGCCGGTGAAGGACATCCGGTCTGCCGCCCGCGCGCTGGAGCGTGGCGTGGTTCGCGGCCCGCGCGCCCGGCCGGGAACGGCAGGTTTGCAGCTGGCTGTCGATGCAAGCCGGGAAGATGCGGGCAAGGCACATACGCCACGCTGGAAAAAGATCCACGACGAAGACTGGGACGTGATCGCGAACCTTGTCGACCGTCTTGCCAACGCGCTGAAACCGCTGGAAGAACTTGCCGCAGAAGGCGGCACGATCCTTCTGACCGACCTCGCACGGCGTCATGTCGATGTGATCGAGGCGATCTCGATCGATCACGAAGGTTCGGTGGCAGAACTTTATGCCGGCGAGGCGGGCGAGGCGCTGGCCCAGTTTCTGACCGGTCTTCTGGAAGCAAGCTCCAGCGGACTGGAAATTCCTGCCGGCGAATGGCCGTCGGTACTGCCTGCGCTGATGTCCGGTCAGGCCGTACGGCGCAGGCTGCCGGGCGACCAGCGGGTGCAGATCCTCGGTCCCATGGAAGCACGGCTTCAGGCCTTTGATTTCGCGATCCTGGGTGGCCTCAATGAGGGCGTCTGGCCTCAACGCACGCGCAATGATCCGTGGCTGAACCGGCCGATGAAGCGCGACATGGGGCTGGAACCCCCGGAACGCCGGCTCGGTGCAGCCGCACATGACTTTGCGCAAGGCATGGGCGCACGGCGTGTCCTTCTTTCGCGTGCCGCACGCTCCGACGGCGCTCCCACCGTCGCATCGCGCTGGCTGCAGCGCCTGACCACGCTTGCCGGGCCCGACCTGACGAAGAAACTGGAAGCGCAAGGGGCGGTATATTCCGCCCTTGCAGCACAGCTCGACCGGCCGGAAGGCGCGGTGCGGCCTGCGTCCCGGCCTCATCCTCGTCCGCCCTTGGCAGCGCGTCCGAAATCGCTCTCCATCACCGAAATCGAACGCCTGATCCGCGATCCCTACGCGATCTTTGCCCGTCATGTGCTCGAGCTGCAGCCGGTCGACCCGATCGGCGGCGAACCCGGTGCGGCCGACAAGGGCAACCTCATTCACGATGCGCTGGCGGATTTCCTGCTGACCTGGACCGGCGCATTCGACGACAGTGCCGTAAAGGCCCTGACAGAGATCGGCGAGGAGCTGTTCGAGCCTCTTGATGCGTTTCCGGCGATCCGGGCGCTCTGGTGGCCGCGTTTCCAGAAGATCGCGGCTGGCTTCGTCGCCTACGAAGCAAGGCGGTCGCAACACGTCAGCCAGCGGTTCCTGGAAATCGGAGGCGGTGTGGAACTGAAGTTGCCCGGCTTCGATTTCCGCCTGCGCGGCCGGGCAGACCGGATCGACCTTCTGAGTGGCGGCGGGCTGTCCGTGGTCGATTACAAGACAGGGCAGGTGCCCTCGCAAAAGCAGGTCGACGCGCTACTGTCGCCGCAATTGCCGCTGGAGGCCGCGATGGTCCGGCGGTTCGGGTTCAAGGATGTGCCGGCTGACGCGCCGATATCCGAGCTATTGTATCTGCAGCTGAAGGGCGGCAGCGAACCGGTGATCGAAGCACCGCGAAACCCGAAGGACACGCCGCTGGAAGATCTGGTGGAAGACGCCTGGACGCGGCTGGAACAGTTGATCGCACATTATGTCAGGGAAGACATTGGTTACCTGTCCCGTGCCCGCGTCATGCGCGAGCGGCAGATGGGTGGCGACTATGATCATCTTGCCAGAACGCAGGAATGGGCACTTGGATCGGAGGAGCCTTCATGAGCTTTCAGATCCCTGAAGTGACCAGGCAACGGCAGGACCTTGCCTCCCGCCCACGGGCCTCGGCCTGGGTGAGTGCCAATGCCGGATCGGGCAAGACCTTCGTTCTGTCCCGCAGGGTGGTGCGGCTGCTGCTGGATGGCACCGATCCCTCTCGTATTCTTGCGCTGACCTTCACCAAGGCCGCCGCTGCCGAAATGGCGACCCGCGTTTTCAAGATTCTCGGCGAATGGGTCACCAGGGATGATGCCGCACTCGCGGCCGAATTGCAGGACATTGAAGGCCGCAAACCAGATGCCGCGCGCCTGGCGATGGCACGCCGCCTGTTTGCCCGGGCACTGGAAACACCGGGCGGGTTGAAGATCCAGACCATTCACGGTTTCTGCGAATCCCTGCTGCACCAGTTTCCGCTGGAAGCAAACGTCGCGGGCCATTTTGCCGTACTCGACGACCGGGTGGCGGCGGAACTCATGGCGGCCTCGCGCGCGACCGTGCTGCATGTTGCCGAGACCGAGCCGGAAAGCGCCTTTGGCAGGGCGCTGGCATCTGTCATTGATCTGATGAGCGACGGCGGCGCCCAGAAGGCGCTGGACGAGTTGATCCAGAGCCGCGACGCCTTCCGTCGCTGGACGGTTGATGCCGGCGATCTGGAAACCGCGCTTGCCGAGCTTGCCGGTCTTCTGGAAACCGATCCGGCTCTGCGGCTTGCGGATTTCGACGAGCAGTTCCGGACCGCATGCCCGTTTGATCTGAACACCTGTCTTGCCTATGCCGAGGCACTGCGAACCGGCACCAAGACCGATCAGGCGCGTGCGGACGATCTGGTTGCCGCCGCGAGGCTCACGGACATAACCGCTTTCCGCGAGGCCTGGCAGGCGATTTTCCTGACAGCCAAGCTTGAGCCGCGAAAGTCGCTCGCCACCAAGAAGGTCGCGGAAACGTTCCCCCAGATGCTGGAGGCGCTGGAGGCGGAACAACAACGCCTGTTGGAACTGCTGGACCAGCGCCGGAAGGTGGCGACCTATGAGGGAACCACAGCCCTGCTGCGTCTCGCCGACGCGGTGATCGGTCATTATGAGCGCGCCAAGACCGCCCGCGGGTATCTCGATTTCGAGGATCTGGTGGTCAAGACGGCAACGCTGCTGCAGAAGTCCGATGCGGCGCTCTGGGTGCAATACAAGCTCGACCAGGGGCTTGATCATATCCTTGTTGATGAGGCTCAGGACACCAGTCCGCGCCAATGGGAAGTGGTGACTTCGCTTGCCTCCGAGTTCTTCGCCGGGACCGGTGCAAGAGACCGGGTCCGCACGCTGTTTGCGGTGGGCGACGAAAAACAGTCGATCTATTCGTTCCAGGGAGCTGTGCCGGCCTATTTCGATGCCATGCGACGGGCCTTTTCCGGCAAGGCCGAGGCGGCCGAGCTTGAGTTTCATTCCGTCAATCTGCAGCTCTCCTTCCGCTCCACGCCGGATGTTCTTGGAGCGGTCGACAAGGTGTTTCACGACGAAAGCGCCCACAAGGGCCTGTCGCAGGACGTGAAGGCGCCGGTCCATGAAGCCATCCGCCGCGACCCGGGGATCGTCGATCTGTGGCCACTGGAGGCCGAGGCGGAGATCGAGGAACCGGACGACTGGCGCCAGCCGATCGACCACGTCGGTTCGGGCAGCCCGATGCTGAAGGTGGCCAGGCGTATTGCTGCTGAAATTGCCCAGTGGATGCGCGATGGCTCGGCAAATCCCGGCGATGTGATGATCCTCGTGCGCAAGCGCGGGCCTTTTGTCGAAGCGCTCAACCGGGAACTGAAAGAGCTGGATATCCCGGCTGCCGGCAGTGACCGCCTTGTTCTGACGGACCATATCGCTGTTCAGGATCTCGCCGCTCTCGGCAGGTTCCTGTTGCTGCCGGAAGACGACCTGTCGCTTGCCTGCGTGCTGAAGAGCCCGCTGTTCAACCTGACGGACGACGACCTGCTGGAGGTTGCCCGGGAAACGCCGGAAAATGTGCGGCCCGGAACGCTGTGGCAGATGCTGGTGAAACGGTCGGACAGTTCGGACAAATGGAAGGCCGTGCGCGCAAGGCTGGAAGACTGGCGCGCGCGCGCCGACTTCGTGCCGCCTTACGAATTCTATGCCCGGCTGCTGGGGGCTGATGGCGGCCGGAAAGCTTTTCGCGCTCGCCTCGGCGTGGAAGTCGATGACGTTCTGGACGAGTTCCTGGCGCTCACCATTGCCTATGAGCAATCCGGCACGCCGGGCCTGGAAGGGTTCCTTGCCTGGATGGCAGCGGCACCGACCGAGATCAAGCGTGAGTTGACCAATACCAAGGGCATGGTCCGCATCATGACCGTGCATGGTTCCAAGGGGCTGGAAGCGCGGATCGTCGTTCTGGTCGATCCGGGGGCAGCCCCCGTCAGCGCAATCCACGATCCGGCCTTCCTGCCGCGCAAGCGTCTGGAAAACGATCTTCTGCCACCGGCTCTGGTCTGGCTGCCACCCAAGGCGGACCGGACACCCTGGCACGACGCGGCGGTGGAAGCCCTGCGGGATGCGCAGGAGGAAGAGTACCGGCGCCTGTTGTATGTGGCTCTGACCCGCGCCGAAGACCGGCTGATCGTCTGCGGCTGGGAACCGAAACGCGGTGCCCACGAGAACTGCTGGTATTCGATGGTCTCACGGGCGTTGAAGCCTGAGGCGCGTGAACTGACCGCAACCGATGGATCCGTTTCCGCCTGGCGCTGGCAGAAGGATGGCGTCATCGCCGAGCCCGAGGCAGGCGCGGCGTCGCATACCTCCGCAGTGCCGCGCAGCGAAGAACCGCCGTTGCCGGACTGGCTCTCCAGCTCCGTCCGTCCGCTTGCCAGGAAGAAACGCCTTCAGCCCTCACGGGCATTCGAGGCGATGGAGGAAAAGGAAGGCATCGAACCGGTGCCAGCGGTGTCTCGCCTGCAGGCGGGCAGGGATCTTGCATCCTGGCCCCTGGAGCGCGGTCGCCTGATCCACCGGCTTCTGGAGCTGTTGCCGGACCTGGCTGAAGACGCCCGCATGGCAGCGTCGGAAACCTACCTCAAGCAGGCCCTCAAGCCGGAATTTGCCGGGCGCATGCCTCACCTTCTGCGCGAAGTGGCTGCGATTCTCGAGATGCCGGAATTCGAGACGCTGTTTTGCGGTCATGCCCGCGCCGAAGTTCCGCTGGTCGGGACGATTCGGGCAAGCGACGGCACGGAAGTCGAGATTTCCGGACAGATCGACCGGCTGGTGGTTGAGGATAACCGGGTGGTGATTGTGGATTACAAGACCAACTTCCATCCGCCGGCATCAGTTGCCGAAATCCCGCTCGAGTACCGCGCACAGCTTTGTGTTTACAGGGAAATGCTGAAGCAGATTTATCCGGACAGGGAGATTTCCGCCCAGCTTCTGTGGACCGCGGTGCCGAGCCTGATGGAAATCCCCGAAAAGGTGCTGGAAGAAACCTTCGCCGGACTGCGTCCTGACGGCACATCGGCTTGACGGCAGGCCCTCGGCTTCCTACGTTCTTGCCAACTGATGCGCTTACATCGGGTAGGCGCGATCCTGAGACCTACGAGATCTAGTTATGGCTACCACACAAGTTACCGACTCTTCGTTTGAATCCGAAGTCCTGAAATCCGACGGCCCGGTCGTGGTCGACTTCTGGGCCGAATGGTGCGGTCCGTGTAAGATGATCGCTCCGGCTCTTGAAGAAATCTCCGAAGAGATGAACGGCCAGGTGAAGATCACCAAGCTCAACATCGACGAGAACCAGGACATGGCCATGAAATACGGCGTTCGGTCCATTCCGATGCTGATCCTGTTCAAGGATGGCGAGCCGATGGCAACCCAGATCGGTGCAGCGCCGAAGGGCAAACTCTCCGACTGGATCAAGAGCGCCCTTTAATTCCGAAATATATCTGCGGCTGACCGGCTGCGGTTCATATGAGCGCATCCGGCGGGTAAGCGAAAGCCTATCCGCCGATGCTCTTTGAAAAAACGCCAACCGGTCGTATAAGCACCCGCAAACAGTCTGAGCAAACGGATCATTCATGAGCGACGAAAACAAAACCCCGGAAGAGCAGCCGGCAGAAGCAACGCCGGAAACCGCAGCAGCGGAACAGCCGGAAGCTGTCGAAGCGGCCGGTGTCGATCCGATCGAAGTTCTGAAAGCCGAAAACGCGGATCTGAAGGATCGCGCGCTTCGCGTCATGGCGGAAATGGAAAACCTGCGCCGCCGCACGGAAAAGGAAGTCAAGGACGCCCGCCAGTACGCCGTGTCCGGCTTTGCCCGTGACATGCTGACGGTTTCCGACAACCTGCGCCGCGCACTTGAGGCGTTGCCGGAAGATGACCGCAAGAACGCCGATGCGGGTGTTGCTTCGCTGATCGAAGGCGTCGAGATGATCGAGCGTGATCTGCTCAACCAGCTTGAAAAGAACGGCGTCAAGAAACTGGACCCGGAAGGCCAGAAGTTCGACCCGAACTTCCACCAGGCCATGTTCGAGGTGCCGAACACCACAGTGCCGAACAACACGGTTGTACAGGTCATGCAGGCTGGCTACGTCATTGGCGACCGCGTGCTGCGTCCGGCCATGGTCGGCGTTTCCAAGGGTGGACCGAAGGATGTTGCGGCTTCGGCTGAAGCCGGACAGACAGTCGACAAGAACGCCTGAGTTCAACCGACCCCAGAGCTTTGAAGGGGCTGCTCCGCATCCAGCGGAGTGGCCCCTTTTCTTTGGGGCAACCCTTTCGTCAACACAGCTAACCGGAGCCAGGTCCTGCCGTCGACGCGACGCGCGAGGACGACAGCCGGGAACGATCGGTGTTTTTCCAGAAGGCGGTCTGGCCGGATCGCCTGAATCCCTTGAGCGAGATACGCAGGCCTTGAGACGTGAGGCCGAGCGCCGGCGTGGCATGCTACGGGATGACAAAGACCCGGACGTCAGGTACTGCCTTCGGAAAGAAAGTGGGCATGGGGGACGGAATGCTGCTGCAAATGCTGGACTATCTCGGGGTGGCGGTATTCGCCATTACCGGCGGCATCGTCGCTTCGCGCAAGCAGCTGGATATCGTTGCCCTGCTGTTCTTTGCCACGCTGACGGGGATCGGTGGCGGTACCCTGCGTGACCTTTTGCTGGGTGTACCGGTTTTCTGGGTGGAGAACGAATGGTATCTGCTGGTGTGCTTCGTCGTCAGCGCGCTGGTCTGGTATTTTGCCGAGTGGATCGAAAAGCTCAGCAAACCCTTGAGATGGGCCGATGCCATCGGTATTGCGGCCTATTCGGTCATGGGAGCTGCCAAGGCCCTGACTGTCGGTGACACGATCCTGGTGGCGATCCTGATGGGGGTCTCGACGGCAACCTTCGGCGGCATCCTGCGGGACACCATCGCCCGTGAACCTTCCTCCATCGTGAAGCCGGAAATCTATGTCGGTGCGGCCTTTGCCGGTGCGGGCGGATTTGTTGTGCTGGTGCAACTGGGCGCGCCGCAAATCCTTGCTGCGATCCTTGCCGCAAGCTGTGCGCTGATCCTGCGCGGCGGCGCGATCCTGCGTGGCTGGACTTTGCCCGGACACCGTTTTGGAACAGGTTCAGATCCCAATTAAGCCGGGATTGGCTTTCCGTCCCGTGGCCTCAGTGGCCAGTCCAGAAACGACAAAAGCCGGCCCACGGGGAACCGGCTTCACGATTATCGTATAACGGATTTGGCGCGATCGGCCGAACGGGCCAAACCCATGGAGGCAGCCGGTCTCGCCCGTAGGATCGAACGGCCAGGGTGCCATCAAGGCACTAGTAGACAAGCCCCGAACAGGCTGACACATAATACATCAGCCCAAGTGCGATTGCCGGAAGGCTTGCCGAATAGGCAAGCGTCGTCAGCATGATATGCTCCTTCAAAATACCAATGAGAAAGCGAACCCATGGCGGCCGAGCCGTCATCCGGGCGACCCTTTTCGGGCGCTCGCTTTCATGGATTCCCCCTGCTGTTCCGAAATATGGTGTGCACAGGCACGAGTTCCAGACGTCACGTCCTCAAAAAAACGTGTGCAGCCAGTGCGTAGTCTGCGAGCCCGGTACGCGGGGCAGGCAAAAACAGCGTGCGCTGGCCGTAGTAACGCCGGCCGGCTTTTGTGCCCTGTGTGAGGTCCTTCAGGTCGGCAGCCCATTCAAGGTCCGGCCGCGGCGGTTCGCTCAGGTCGGTGGTGAACAGCCGTGCTTCCTGCAGCAGTTCTGTCGGCAATTGTGCTTCCGGATCCAGCACGTCTATGTGGCAGCCCGCAGGAGGATCCAGGTAGGTGAGGGCGTGATGGGTGCCTGTTTCGTTTTCCGGACCGGCAATGCAGATCATGTCCGCGCCTTCCTGAGCGGCATAGATCTCGTTCGTGATGCCCACATTGACCCCCTTGAGCGCGGGCAAGGCGGCGATCCTTTTCTGGATTTCCGGCGACACGCCGGCCAGAAGGATCGACGTCAGGTTGCGCACGGCCGCATAGCCGCACACAAGCCGGGGCAACCTCGGGTCGTCACCGATGACCAGCAGGCGGGACGTGTCTTCGCGGGACAGGTAACTTGCCCCGAGTGCGTGCAGACCGGCCGTGCGCCAGACTGTAAGGCGCATGCCATCCAGAAGGGCTATCGGTTGTCCGCCGGAACCGGAAAACAAAAGGTAGAGACTCGAGGACAGGCCCGTTTGCTCGGGTAGATCCAGCGCCAGGGAACAGCCGATATAGCCGCGCTTGACGTCGCCCTGTTGGGTAAAGTCGGTCCAGGCCGGCTGTACGGTGAGCGCGCCTTGCTGCTGGTTCAGCCGACCGATGGGCAAGGGGGATGCCTTGGGGGCGACTGTGCTGGAGCGATAGGCCCGGCGCAGCGTTTCAAGAACGGCCCTGTCTTCCAGGCAGGCATCGATCTCGTCGCTGGAGATAATACGCATGGTAATGTCGGCCGGTCAGGCGGCGTTGCGGTTGCCCGGTCCTGCCAGTCCCTTGAGATTGGATGCCGGCTGACCTGCTGTGTTCATTTCCCGCAGCTGGTCGGCTTCCTTGTGCCATTTCGCGGCTTCCCGGCGCTTCACGCGTGCTTCCTTGCGCCAGCGGCCCTGTTTGGCCCATGCGCCAAGTCCACCGACGATGATGCCGACACCCAGACTTGCGAAGATGATCCAGAACAGCGGAATGTCCGGGATCGTCAGGCGCGGGTCCTGCGGGTCGAGGGGATTGAGCGACAGGGAGACCGTGTGCCGGTTCGCCACCGACAACGGGATCAGGACAACCGCGATAACGAACAAGATCACGTTCTTGAGGAAACGGGTCACTGGGTTCTCCCGGTTTTGGCCAGATCAGAAGTCGATTTTAAATGGCGTGCCGTGACAAACGCAATCAGTCGTCGCCGTGGTCCACACCATCGTTCAACCGTATACGCATTTCCTTGCCGGTTTTGAAGAAGGGCACGAACTTTTCGTCCACTTCCACCTTTTGACCGGTGCGCGGATTGCGGCCGACGCGAGCGGGGCGGTTCTTGACGGAAAACGCGCCGAAGCCGCGCAACTCCACCCGGTCGCCGCGCATGAGCGCTTCGGTAACCTCATCCAAGATGGCGTTGACGATGTTCTCAACGTCCCGCTGATAGAGATGCGGATTTTGTTCGGCGATATGCTGAACCAGCTCAGATTTGATCATGAAGTGCCCCCTCGCTTACGGATTATTGTCTGCCGCGTCAGAAGCCTGCCAAACGGATACGAGCCCGTCAAGCGTAAGCCCTCGTGGAATCAGCCCCTTAGCTTCACTAACCGGCTCCAGAAGGGCCGATCCGATGCCTTTTCCGAACTCTCGCGAGACCCGGGAGGAAAACGGCAGCTCTTCCAGATTTTCGTTGGCGCTCCAGGTGACGACTGGAAGATCTTTCGGAACGCCCTTCTCGCTTACTAGCCAGTCGATTGCGACATCTTCGCCGCCAATGGCATCGACCAGCTTTTCCGTCTGGGCATCGTGGCCCGTCAGAATGCGGCCGTCTGCAAGTTCCTTGGCCCTGGGCATGTCGAGAGATCGCCGCTCGGCGACCAGTGAAACGAACCAGTCGTAGGAATTGTCGACGAGCTTTTGCAGCATGGCGCGTGCCTCGGGGCTCGTCTGGGAATAGAAGTCGGGCTCGGCTTTCAGCGGAGCGCTCTTGACCGCATCCATTTCCACGCCGACCGTTTCCATCAGTTTGCTGATATTGCCGAACTGGAACAGCACGCCGATGGAGCCGGTGATGGAATTGTATCTCGCGACGATGTGATCGGAGGCAAGGGCGATCATGTAGCCCGCGGAGGTTCCGATTGTGCGGATTTCGGCGACCACCGGTTTCTTTTCGGAAAGCTTGCGCAGCGCTTCGTACAGCGCTTCGCCGCCGGTTGTGCTGCCACCGGGAGAATTGATGGAGATCACCACGCCCTTGACCGCATCGGACTTGCCGATCTTCTCGATCATCTGCAGGGTCTTGCGGCTTTCGAGGATGACGCCTTCGATCGGGATGCGCGCGATGTGGGCCGTCCGCTTGGACAATTCCGAAGCCCCGGAGACGTAGATAAGCCCCCCGATCAGTGCCGCGGCGATGACGACAAAAGTCGCGATCCGCCAGAAGGTCACTTTGCGTCTGAGGCGCCGTCTGTCTACCAGCGCGTCAACATCTACCGACATGAATACGATGTCCCCGACAAGAGCTTATGAAAACCAATAACATACATAGGGTGACCGTTGTAAGAAATGCAATCGGCTTCTCTCAGTTTCACATCAGATTGCGGCGGTTTCTGGCAAGCCGGCGCAGTTTCGTGTGTTCATGAGGCTCAATCGCCCAGAGGTTGAGGTCCGGTGCGGCCATGGAAGGCGGTCAGGGAAGAGCGGATCCGGCGCAGGTTTTCGCTTGTGGCGGCGGCACGGACCTGCGCGACCGTCATGGCGATGGCGTCGACAATCACCAGGTGCGCGTATCGCGAAGCGGTGGGCTTGAAGATGTCAGGGTCCTCGGGAAGATCGACCAGGATGGGGATCTTGGAAATCATTGCAAGGCGGGAGCCTTTCGGTGCAATCGCGATCGTGGTGGCCCCATAGCCGCCGGCAATCTCGGCCGCGCTGACCAGTTCATCCGCTTCGCCACTGGCGGAGACACACAGCAGAACGTCGTCGGGACCGAGCGTCGCCGCACGCATCTGCAGGAGATAGCTGTCGTGCAGGGCGACAGACGGAATACCAAGGCGGAAAAAGCGGCTCGCCGCTTCACCGGCCACCATCGTCGACCCACCGCCGATCCCGGCGGTGAGAAGCTGCCGGCATTTGGCGATCTTTTCGACGGCCCGCTCGATAACGGTCGGATCGACCTGCTGCCGCATGACATTGGCGGTCGCATAAAGCGCGCCCAGAACGCGGTCGATCGCCGTTTCGCTGGCAACCTGCTCGGTGGTCGATGGCGCGGAAATATACTGCAGGCTGACGGCCAGGTTTTGCGCCAGACGCAGCTTGAATTCCCGGAAACCGTCACAGCCGAGTGTCCTGCAAAAGCGAACGACGGTCGGTGTGCTGACGCCGCAGGCTTTTGCCAGTTCGGCGATCGTCATGTCCGAAATTGCGGACAGATGGTTCTGCACGTAGTCCGCAACCTTTTGTTCCCGCGCCGGAAACTGGCCGGCGTGATCGCGGAGTGCGGAAATGAGATCGATAGCGGCATGGCCGTTTGTATTGTCGCCGGTCGGAGTTCGGATCTTTGCCTGCACACATGTCTCCCTGGTTGCGGGATTTGTAATTTGATTACACAAAATCGTCAATCAGCGCCTGATCATAGCCTCATTTACGCGAGAAATGTAATTTAAAAACAAAATACGCTTGACGAAACGCAATTTCTGCTCTGAAAATGTAATTAAGGTACATTTCGGTGGAGGGATTATGCGCGAGTGGGCTGCCAGAACCAGTGCCAGGCTGAATACGGGCGTCGAGGCTGTAATAGCCTTGCTGATGGCACTGCTTGTGCTTGATGTCTGGCTCGGCGTGGTTGATCGCTACTTCTTTCATTGGCAGTTGCCCTGGCCGGAGATCCTTGCGCGCTACCTGATGATCTGGGCAGCCATGCTGGCCGTCTCATCCGGCATCGCCAGACGGGACCATATCGGACTGACGGCTGCCATCATGCGCGTGCCGGTGTCGTTGCGCCGCATTGTGCTGATGGCGATTGATCTCTGCGTTCTCGCACTGTTTCTCTACGTTCTTTGGTACGGGCTCGGTTTCGCGCAAAGCGGCGCCAAGCGGCAGGCCATGATCTTCGGTATCAGTCTGCAGCCGTTCTATGCGGCAATCCCGGCTGCCGCAGCCCTTGCCTCGATCCAGACCGTTCTGGCGATGATCCGGGACAACGGCACCCATCTCGACAATCCTCCGTTTGCGGAGGCCGCAGCATGATCGTAGCCGCTGTCTTCATCGGATTTGTCCTGCTCGGCATGCCTATCGGCTTTGCCATTGGCGCGGCCGGCGTCATCGGCCTCATTCATATGGGCGGTGACCAGTTCCTGGCCATCGGGCCGAGCCGTATCTTCAACGGGTTGAACATCTTCCCCTTTCTGGCGATGCCGTTCTTCATTCTGGCCGGCGAAATCATGAACCAGACGGGTATCACCGACCGGCTGGTGAAGCTGGCCCAGGTGCTGGTCGGCCATTTCCGGGGTGGACTGGCCCACACAAATATGCTCGCCTCCGTGTTCTTTGCGGGGTTAACGGGTTCGGCAACGGCGGATGCGGCGGCCTTCGGGCGCACATTGGTGCCCGCCATGGTCAAGGAAGGCTACAAGCGCGATTACGCGTGCGCCGTAACGGCGGCCGGTTCGATCATCGGACCGACCATCCCGCCGTCCGGTCTGATGGTTGTCTACGGCTCGCTCATGGGCGTTTCAATTGGCGGGTTGTTCGCCGCAGGCATTCTGCCGGGTCTCGTCATCTGCGGTGTCTGCATGGCCGTCATTACCCTTGGTGCGGCCCGCAACAGCCTGCCCAAGGCGGAGCGCCGGGCCAACCTGAAGGAAATCTGGCAGGTCTTCGTTTCCTCAATTACCGCACTGCTGATGCCGGTGATCATTCTGGGGGGCATCCTCGGCGGTGTCGTCACGCCGACGGAAGCTGCTTCCATTGCAGTCGCCTATGCGCTCTTCATCGGTGCATTCGTCTACCGCACGCTGACCTTGCCCGCGCTTTACCAGATGCTCGTGCGCACAGCGCGCATCACCGGCGTGATCTTCGTCATCATCGCCTTTGCCGGCATCCTCGGCTGGTGGATGAGCTTTGAAAAAATCCCCCAGATGCTGGCAGAGACCATCCTGGGTCTCGCCGACAACCGCTATGCGGTCATCGCCATCATCATCGGACTTCTGCTGATCGTCGGCATGGTCATGGATATCACCGCCATCCTGATCATCCTGGCACCGGTTCTTGTTCCGCTCACCGCCCAGGTGGGTCTGGAGCCGATCCACGCGGGGATCATCTTCGTTCTGGCACTCAACATCTCGCTGATGACGCCGCCTGTCGGCGCGTGCCTGTTCGTTCTCTCATCGGTCACCGGTGAGAAACTGGAACGGATTGCCATCAAGCTGGGGCCGTTCCTGGTCGCAGAGGTGGCGGTGCTGTTCCTGTTCGCCTTCTGGGAAAGCGCGGCGATGATGCTGCCGCGTGCTCTCGGGTTTGCCCAATAACAAAAAAACAACCTGACAGAGGAATGGAGAAAATCATGAAGAAGTTCGCAAAGGGACTGGCGGTCGGGCTGACCGCTGCGCTTATGGCCGGCAGCGCGCTGGCAGATGGAAAGGTGTTGAAGTTCGGACACGACAACAAGACCGATCCGTTCGAAAACCCGGCTCATGCCTGCACCGCGGTGTTCTCCAACATCGTCAATGCAGACACCAACGGTGCCGTCGAAGTGGAGGTCTTCGGTTCCAACCAGCTCGGTTCGGCTGCCGAGCATGTGCAGCATGTGCGCGACGGCATCATCCAGGCGACACTGACGTCCACCGGCGCGCTGGCTAGCTACTACCCACGCATCGACGTCTTGAACCTGCCGTTCGCCTTTGCCGACAACGCGGCCACCTACGCGGTTTTCGACGGTGATTTCGGCAAGGCTCTGGCTGCCGACATCGAGGAAGCCCTTGGAGATGTCGTGGTGCTCGGTTTCCCGGACACGGGCGGGTTCTTCGCTGTTACCAATTCCAAGCACCCGATCGCGTCGCTCGACGATTTTGACGGCATCCGCATCCGCACCATGACGCTGCCGTCTCACCAGACCATCATCCAGGCGCTTGGCGCGCAGGCCTATCCGCTATCCTGGGGCGAGGTCTATTCCGGCCTGCAGACCGGTGTCATCGACGGTCAGATGAACCCGGTGCCGATCATTTCCTTCGCGAACTTCTCCGAAGTTCAGAAGTACATGACGCTGACCAACCACCTGTTCTCGCCCTACACGTTCATGGTCAATCGGGACTTCTTCGAAGGATTGAGCGAAGAGCAGCAGCAGACCCTGCGCTATGCGGCGGAAAGCTGCGTAACCGCCAGCCGTGGCCTGTCGCGCATCATCGAAGCCTCCGACAGGGGATTGGCGGGCCTGATGGACAAGATGGAAGTGACCGCTCTCACCGCCGACCAGCGCGCGTCCATGGCTGCGGCGGCCCAGCCGGCTTTCGAAACGCACGTGGCTGAAAACCTCGACCCGAAAGCCAACGAACTGCTCGGCCTGTTCAAGACCGAGGTCCAGAAAGCCAACGACAGCGTCTATATGGACTGAGGCATGGTCTGACATTTTCGCGCGCCGGCTTGCAGCGCCAGTGCGTGAAAAAAGAAGCCCCGCGGCGAACCGCGGGGCTTTTGTCTTTTCAGTGTTCAGACCTCATCAGGGAGCCGAAATCGGCTTCTGACTTTGCCACTGTCAGCTAAACCGGAACCGGTGGGCCTCAGTTGATCCCTGTCAGCTGGATCTCGAACGTCAGCACTTTGCCGGCCAACGGGTGGTTGGCGTCCAGAATGACTTCGTTTTCGGAAATCTCGATCACGGTCACGGTCATCATCTGGCCGTTCTCTGTCTGCGCCTGCAGCTGCATGCCGACTTCCAGCGGGATGTTGGCCGGAATGTTGGTCCGCGGAACAGCCTGGCGTGCGGCCGGATTGTGGGGACCGTAGGCGCTGTCGGGTTCGATGCGGACCGTCTTCTCGTCGCCAACCTTCATGCCGGGAATGGCCTGGTCGAGACCCGGAATGATCTGGCCGGATCCAACGGTG
The DNA here is from genome assembly GCF_009363335.1 of Labrenzia sp. THAF191a. Lineage (GTDB taxonomy): Bacteria > Pseudomonadota > Alphaproteobacteria > Rhizobiales > Stappiaceae > Roseibium > Roseibium algicola. The sequence goes on along the minus strand of NZ_CP045333.1, from coordinate 700,408 downwards.
AATTCCAGCGGGTCGCGTCCTTCGGAGCTGTCGAAGACGGAGCCGTCGTCCAGCGTGCCCTTATAATGAAGACGAACCGTGTCGCCGCTTTTGGCTTCGGTCATGGAGCGTTTCGCAATTCTGTCTGTTGGGTGAGTTTTGAGGCCGCGTTTCGTTGGCGGGTGCTCGTCGTGAAACCAAGCCTAAAGGACGGGCAGCAAAAGTAAAGTCTGCCGGATCGTCAGCTTCTGGATAGTTTCGCGGACAAATCATGGCTGTAATGGTGCAGCCACGACGCCGATCGTTTCAAACGATGGTCCCGGCGTCGTGGTTCTACTTTGTCGGATGGCGATTGCGCCGCTATTTCTTGCCGAAATTCGCACCTAGCCGCATCTGGATATAGTCATGTGCCGTCATCGGCTCATACTTGCCTTCCGGTCCTGCAAGCACCGTATCCATGTTGGCCTGGGCGAAATAGGCCATGGAGTAGCGAGGACCGAGATATTCCTCCGGCTTGGGCATGCGCACCCGGTGAAGGTTTGACAGAAGCTTGTCGTCCGACCAGCGCATCAGCATGTCGCCGATGTTGCAGGTGATAACGCCTTCCAGCGGGGGCACGTCGGTCCAGGCAATTGCCCGGCCCTGGCTGTCCTTGCCCGGGCAAAGCTGCAGCCCGCCCTGGCCTGCCTTCTGGTGCAGCAGTGTCAGGCAGTCGAAGTCGGTGTGGGCACCGGCCCGCCAGAACTTGAAGTCCTCTGGCTTGGCATCTTCCATGCCCAGATAATGGATCAGCCGAAGGGTCGACTGGTATTCCGGTGTCAGCGGATCGTGTCCTTCGGTGAAGAAGTCCGGCGGAAACTTCAGCTTGTCGGCGAAGCAGGACAGAACCTTCATCGCCAGTGCCCAGTTGTGCCGCTCGAATGCCAGCATGGTCGCCTTGAAGCCGGACAGTTCTTCGCCGGTCGGCCAGAGACCTGTCATGCGCGGCAGGGTGATCTGGTAGCTTTCCTTCTGGTCGGCTGTACCGGTTGAAGGGCGGACCTGCGCCTTGAATTCCCAGCCTGCATTGGTTCCGGGCCGAAGCGGATATTGTTCTTTCGTCTCTGCCGGCAGGTCGAAGAAGCCGGCCGACAGTCGAAAAGCCTCGTCGATCAGTTCCTGCGGGATGCCGTGGTTGCTCAGCTGGAAAAAGCCGATGTCCGTCGCCGCGGCCCACAGATCCTCGGTGATCTCTGCCTTGCGGGAAAAGAAGTCCGACATGTCGACCTGGGGAATTGACCGGTCGACCGTCTCACCGACGCCGCCGAAGCCTTTTTCCTTTTCCAGTTCAACGAGACCATAAGATGCAGAGGTGCTCATATTTCCGTTCTCCTTGAGAAAGAGGTCCGGGAGCAATGACCCGTGCTCATGGGCACTGACAGCTTCTACTCCACATAAGAATGTGCCTGCCCGACGCAGGCGATTTGCCATCAGGCCTGGGCGGCGCGGGCCCGGTGAGGCGCCGTCATTTCCTTTCTGCGTTCAATCAGTTGCCGGGTAACGCGGCTTGCGTCCGAACCGAGCCCGGCCAGGCCCAGTCCGGGGATGGAACCGTCCCGGACGATCTGCCGCCCGCCGACAAAGCTGTGGCGCAGGCTTGCGGCACCCGTCAGCACGGGAGCAAGGGCCGGGTCGTGAAGACCCATGTTGCGAGGGGCCGAAATGTCGAAAACGGCAATGTCGGCGATCATGCCGGGACGCAGTACGCCGATCTCCTCAAAGCCGAGCACCTTGGCGCCGCCTTCGGTTGCCCAGTTGAGCAGGCTTTCGGCTTGCAACGCCTGCACGCCCTTTGTCGCTCGGTGCAGCGCGAAGGCGCTGTAGAGGGCAGCGCCCATGTCGGCGGCCTCGTTCGCCCCTGCGCCATCTACCGCCAGCGACACTCGGCCGCCGAGATCATGCAGGGCGTCAGCTGGAGCAATGCCTGAGCCAAGCCTTGCATTTGCTTGCGGACAGTGCGCCATTCCGGTTCCGGTTTCCGCGAGCATGCGCACCTCGTCCCGGTCGCATTCCACCAGATGGGCAAACCAGACATCCGGCCCGAGCCACTGCTGCTCGGCAAGCCAATCAACCGGTCGCTTGCCGTATTTCGCCAGGGTGAAGTCCACGTAGGTCCGGTTTTCCGAAAGATGCGAATGAAGGCGCAGGCCCTTGCCGCGGGCAAAGCGGGCGATGTCGGCAAGCTCTCCCGCATCGACGTTGAACGTCGGCGTGGTCGGTGCGACGGCTACCCGCATGCTGGAACCTGGGGAGGGGTCATGCCAGCGGTTTGCAGTCCGCTCGATGCTTGCCAGAAATTTGTCCAGTGGCTCGCTTGGTGACGGCGGCAGGCTCGGATCGGGAAAAGACCGGCCTTTCGTTCCACCACCCCGGGCCAGGACGAAACGGATGCCAAGCGCTTCCGCCTCCGCAAAAAGCACGTCTGCCGGGTCGTAGTCATAATGGTCGGAATAGACGTAGTGATGATCGCAGACCGTTGTCGTTCCGGTGAGAAGCAGTTCTGCCAGTCCGATCCTGGCCGATACGCGAAGGGTTTCCTCGTCGATCAGCGGCCAGTAGCTGTAGGGAACGTTCATGAGCCAGTCGTCAAGTGGCGCATTCATGCCTTCCGGCACGGCCTTCAGGACAGACTGGAATAGATGGTGATGGGTGTTCACCAGACCCGGTGTGACCACGCATCCGCTCGCATCGACAATCCGTTCGCCTTCCCGGGGCTGCAGGTGGCCGATTTCCGCAATCCTGCCGTCGTGAACGCGGATTGCACCGCTGAGGCGGTCTCCCTCCCGGTTGCCGGTGAGGCCGTAGTCAATGTTGTTGATCAGGAAGCTCGTCATTTCTGTCCCTTCGGCAGCGACCAGGGAAAGAAGATCCGCTGTGCGAGGCTGACCAACTGGAACAGGACAAGAGACATCACGACGAGGATGACAAGCCCGGCCCAGGCCTGGGGCAGTTTGAACATCGACGTGGAGAACTGGATGAAGTAGCCGATGCCTTTTTCGGCGGCGACGAATTCGGACACGACAGCGCCGATGACCGAAAGCGTGATCGAAATCTTCATGCCCGAGAAGATGTAAGGCGTCGCATAGGGCAGGCGGATCTGGGTGATCTCCCGGAAGGACGGCGCGCGCAGCGACCTGGACAATTCGATCAGCTCCGGCGGCGTTGCGGCCAGACCCGTCGTCATGGAAACGACCAACGGAAAGAAGGAGATCATGAAGGTGATGACGACGCGTGGTGCATCACCGGTGCCCAGCACCACGATGATGATCGGAGCAACGGCGACGACCGGGACGGACTGGATGACCACGAGCAAGGGATAGAACGCCCCCGAAAGCAGACGCGACTTTGCCAGGCCGACGGCAATCGGCAGTGAAATGACAAACGAAACCGCATAGCCGATGAGGGCGACCCGAAGCGTTGCCCAGATATGCTCCATCCAGCGTCCGGCTGTAACGCTCTCAAATCCGCCCAGAATGCGGGAAGGGGCGGGCAGCACGAAAGAGGGGACGGAAAACAGCCGTGTCCCGGCCTCCCAGACAATCAGGATCAGGACAAAGGTGAACAGGGGAAGTACGACAGGCATCCGAAGCAGCTTTTCGGAAACTGGCAAAGGCCGCTCCAGACGCTCGGGCTTTGGGGTGGTCTTCGCCGCGGCGGTGTCCTGTGTTTCGCTGACAGTCATCAGGCGGCCTCCTTTCTGATCAGCAGCGAGCGAAGTTCGGCCGAGAAATCCTGCATCTCGGGCGTTCTCAGCGCGCTTTCGTCTCTGGGACGAGCGGTCGGCACCTGCAGGTCCGCGATGATGCGACCGGGGCGCTCGCTGAGCACAAGGATCCTGTCGGCCAGCAGCGCGGCTTCCGGAATCGAGTGGGTGATGAAAAGGACTGTCTTCGGGCTTGCCTGCCACAACCGAAGAAGTTCAAAGCCCATGGCATCGCGGGTCAGTGCATCAAGCGCTGAAAACGGCTCGTCCATCAGAAGAATGTCCGGATTGAGAAACAGAGCCCGGGCAATGCCGACCCGTTGCTGCATGCCGCCGGAAAGTTCCGACGGCAGCCGCTTTTCAAATCCTTTCAGGCCGACGGTCTCGATGATGGTGCGGGCCTGTTCGCGGTCCTCCGTCGTCACCCGTCCGTATTTGTGGCGAACCGGAAAGACGACGTTGTCCTCTACATTGACCCAGGGAAGCAATGTCGGCTTCTGGAAGACGATGCCGACATCGTCCCTCGGCATCGTCACCTCTTTGCCGAAGACACTCACCGTTCCCTTTGAAGGTTTCATCAGTCCGGCGGTCAGCCTCAGCAAGGTCGATTTTCCGCATCCGGATGGACCGAGCACCGCTACAAACTCGTGCTGAGCAATGGTCACGGTGACCCCGTCCAGGGCGGTGACGGATCCCGAGCCGGTCAGAAACGTCTGACCGACCGAGGAAAAGCTGATCGCGTTGTTGGTGAGTGCCACTTGAGGGTTACTCCGCTGCCGGCAGGAACGAGCGGTTGACAGCGTCTTCAGGTTTCAGGGATGCCGGGTCCAGATCCTGCGCCGCGGCAACGCGGGTCCATGTCGCCGCCAGCCGGTCGGCATCGATTGTACCGAGCGGGAATTTTTCAGTGACATCGTTGAAGGCAAGCTTGGACGCATCCAGCCAGGATCCCTTGACGTCTTCCGCCGAAAGCTCCGGCACCTGTGCGGAAACTGCCGCAGCTGCCTTGTCCGGGTTTGCATAGGCAAATTCGAGGGACTTCTTGAAGGCCGCAACGAAGCGCTTGGCGACGTCCGGGCGCTCCTCAAGGAACTTGTCACCCGCAACTAGCGATGCGGAATAAAGCTCAAGACCTGCATCAGCCCAGGGCAGCACGACCAGTTCCTTGCCGGCCTCCGCCGCCTGGCCGGAATAGCGCGAGACGTCGGTCAGCCAGGCGATGATCGCGTCCGACTGGCCGGTCATCAGCAGCGGCCCCAACGCGCCAGGGTCGGATTTGGTCAGGGTGATATCTTCTTCCGACAATCCGTTGTCGGCCAGAACCAGCGGCAGGAACACGTTGGAAGAGGTGAAGGGCGAGGTTGCGATCTTCTTGCCTTTGACATCCTTGATCGAGGCAATGCCGCTGTCCTTGGTGGTGTAGAAGGCGTGCGGTCCCATGTTGAAGATGGTCATGACCGCGGTCACCGGCACACCTTCGGTTGCCTTGGCTGCCATCAAGGCACCCATGCCCGCGGAACCGATGTCCGATGCGCCCGTAGCGATCTTGGTAATGGCCTCGGAAGACCCGCGCCCCGGTTCGATCTTGATTTCGAGACCAGCTTCTTCGCAGAAGCCTTCCTGAATGCAGACATAGATCGGCGCCTTGTCACCGCCGGGCAACCAGTCGAGCTGATAGGTCACGAGATCGGCCGCAGCCGCCGGAAACGACCCAACCATTGCTGCCATGGCAACAACCAACGACTTACCGTCAAACATGCGCATCGGCACACCCTTTCGCTGTACTTTCTCTGGAAGGTTTTCGAGTGGCGGGAGCGTTTTGTTGTCTTCGGCCGGCATTCTCATCTCCTGGTCTTGGATGCGGGCGCGTTCGTGCCTGGCATCGTCGATCAACTGAAAGATGAGCAATGTCGGAACCGTTGGGCTCCACCGCTTCTACTCGACCTCTACGGGAAACCGGTGTGCGATTTTTGTCAAGAAAGCCTCAAGATGAAACCGCGAGAATCGTGATCATGAGATCAATATTTCAGCAGTTGCCTTTTAAATTGCCAGTCTTTTGATGTGTTTCTGTTCAATGTGACTGACTGTTTGCAAAGTCTTGCGGGGTGAGCGGTATCATGCTCCCTTCAGGGTAAAGAAATCAAAGGAGCCTTGCGTGACCGATACTCATGACGACAAAGATATTGCGCTGTTGCGCCGGGCATTCGAAATCGCGCGGCAGGCGCGGGAAACGGGCGATCATCCATTCGGCTGCCTGCTGGCAGGTCCGGACGGTGAGGTTCTGATGGAGCAGGGTAACGGTTATTCCGCCGAAGGGCAGGACATGACCGCCCACGCCGAAAGGCTGCTGGCGACACGGGCAAGCAAGCGCTGGCGCCCGGATTTTCTGGAAAGCTGCACCATGTACACATCGGCAGAGCCGTGCGCCATGTGCTCCGGTGCTGTCTACTGGGCGGGCATTGGCCGGGTCGTCTTTGGTCAGACCGAAAAGTCCCTGAAGGAACAGACGGGCGATCACGAGGAAAATCCGACACTCGATCTGCCCTGCAGGACAGTGTTTGCGGCGGGGCAACGCAAGGTCGAGGTTGTCGGCCCGCTTCTGGAAGAGGAAGCGGCCGGCCTGCAGGCGGATTTCTGGGCAGGGAAATAGTCACCGCTTGTTGCGGTCTGGATGCTGAACCTTCGCAGGCCAGTCAGTCTTTTTCCGCAGCCCTGGAGCCGGAACGCAGTGGCGCGCGGCTGAGGTCGTTGACAGCCTCTGTTGCCTTTTGCAAGAGCCGCATGAAATCGTCCGCCTCTTGGCGGTCGAGCCCGCTTAGCATCACCTGTTGCGCCTTTTCCACCGCAGGGCCAAGCCGCGACAGCGCATCGGTTCCGGCGTCCGTCATGTGCAGCACCTTCGCGCGCCTGTCCTTTTCGCTCACGGCGCGAGACAGGAAGCCCTTCTGCACCAGCCGGTCGACTACGCCGGCAATCGTGGTCCGGTCATAGGCAATCAGGCCTGCCAGCGTTATCTGGTCGATGCCCGGGTTTTCCGCCACCCGGACCAGCGCCGCGAATTGCACCGGCGTCATGTCGAACCCGACGGCATCCACTTCCGTATGAAACACCGCCACCGCGATCTGCTGCAAACGGCGGATCAGGTGTCCGGGCATCTGTTCAAGGTTTCGCATCGCCGCCTCCAGGGAGTCAAAAAAAGGAAGTATGCTGATTATATTTGACAGCATGCTGATAATCAGTATGCTTTCTAATTAATCCGTTGTCGATGTTTGTTTGGACATCGCAGCGGAATTGTCAAACGCGAAAGACCCGCAATGCGGCAAGGAAGTCCGGGCTTGAACACCGGCAGCTTTCGCGTGGCCCCATCATGCTGGCGCCGGCCTCTCCCAAGAAGGAGGGTCGATTGCCAAACAGCCGGAAAGTGGCGGAGGAGACGGTCTCATGCAATTTCATCTCGATGGCTTCAAGACCGGTGATCCGGTTATTCATGAACCTAATTCCGACACCACTGCCCTGGCCGACACAGACAGCCTGCCGGACGAAGTCGATGTCCTCATTGTCGGTTGCGGTCCCGCCGGCCTGACACTTGCCGCTCAACTTGCGGCTTTCCCGGACATCCGAACCCGGATCGTGGAGCAGAAAGCAGGCCCCCTGCAGCTTGGCCAGGCGGATGGTGTTGCCTGCCGGACAATGGAAATGTTCGAGGCGTTCGGCTTTGCCGAGCGACTGGAAAAGGAAGCTTACTGGGTCAACGAGACCACTTTCTGGAAACCGGACCCGGCGTCTCCGGACACGATCGCCCGCAGCGGCAGGGTTCAGGATGTCGAGGACGGTCTGTCCGAGTTTCCGCATGTCATTTTGAACCAGGCGCGCGTTCACGACTTTTATCTCGAGATCATGCGCAATTCGCCAAACAGGTTGGAGCCCAACTACTCCCGCCGGCTGGTCGATCTGGAAATGGCGGTCGAAGCAGGGCAGGAATGGCCGGTTACGGTTCAGCTGGAACGGATGGACCACGGACACGAAGGTGAAACGGAAACCGTACGCGCAAGATACGTAGTCGGTTGCGACGGCGCCCGCAGTTCCGTGCGCAGGGCGCTGGGCCGCGAGTTGAAGGGCGACAGTGCGAATCAGGCCTGGGGGGTGATGGACGTTCTTGCCGTGACGGACTTTCCGGATATTCGCTTCAAGGCGTTGGTGCAGTCGGCCAGCGAAGGCAGCATCCTGATCATTCCGCGTGAAGGCGGATATCTGGTCCGCATCTATGTCGAGCTCGACAAGCTGCGGCCGGACGAAAGGGTCGCGAACCGGAACATTACGGTCGATCATCTGATCGCCGCAGCCGGACGCATCCTTCATCCCTATTCTCTCGACGTGAAGGAAGTCGCCTGGTGGTCGGTCTACGAAATCGGTCAGCGGCTTTGCGACAAGTTCGATGATGTTCCGGCAGGAGGCGCTCCGGGCCGCTTGCCTCACGTTTTTATTGCGGGCGATGCCTGCCACACGCACAGCCCGAAGGCCGGGCAGGGCATGAACGTCTCCATGCAGGACACGTTCAATCTTGGCTGGAAACTCGCCCATGTGCTGAAAGGACTGAGCGAACCGGAGCTGCTTGCCAGCTATTCCGCCGAACGCCAGGCGATTGCGCAGAACCTGATCGATTTCGACCGGGAATGGGCAAAGCTTGTCAGCGCGCCGGTGAAATCGGAAAGCAATCCCGATGGCGTCGAACCGGCTGAAGTTCAGAAATACTTTGTGCAGCATGGCCGGTATACCGCCGGCACAGCCTCGCGCTATCTCCCGTCCCTGTTGACGGGCGACGGCGCGCATCAGCAATTGGCGGAAGGGTTCCAGATCGGCATGCGGTTTCATTCCGCCCCTGTCGTTCGTTTTGCCGACGCCAAGCCGGTACAGCTGGGCCATGTCGTAAAGGCGGACGGTCGCTGGCGGATCTTTGCCTTTGCCGATAAAGACGACCCGGCAGCGGAAACGTCGGCTATCCATCGTCTTTGTAACTTTCTGCAAGACGATCTGGCCTCACCTGTTTTGCGTCATACGGCGGCGGGTGAAGATATCGATGCGGTTATCGATCTTCGCGCAGTCTTCCAGCAAAACCATCGCGATCTGGCCCTTGGGCGCATGCCGGCACTGCTGCTGCCTGCAAAAGGCCGCTACGGGTTGAGGGACTATGAAAAGATGTTCTGCCCGGATCTCAGAAGCGGCAACGACATTTTCGAAATGCGCGGCATTGACCGGGATAAAGGCTGTTTGGTCATCGTCCGGCCGGATCAATACGTCGCCGAGGTATTGCCGCTGGATGCCCATGAAGCATTGTCGGGCTATTTCCAGGGCATTCTGAAAGATCGGCGCTAAATCTGCGTTTCCCGGCGTAGGCGTCACGTGCAGGCCGGATTGACGTCACCTGTCTGAAACCTGGTATCAGCGTGCGCCGATACGCCAGGCGACGGCCATGGACTTGAGCGCAGCCAGAACGGCGAAATAGGGCATGATGACCAGAGGTTCGGCAAACGAGCCCAGTGCGAAGGCCATCACGAGATAGAACAGGGAAACGATTGTCGCAAAGAGGCTGGCCGAAACAGCCTTGAACCCGCCGCCGCGGGCCTGGACGAAAACGACCACTGTCCAGACGATGACAATTGCGAAGGCAATGCCGACGAATATGCTGACGATCAGATTGTCTTCCAGGAAATTACGCAGGTCATACCAGCCGAACATGCTCTTGCTCCAGGTGATGGCATGACCGGAAGCTAGTGCACGGCGGAGCAGGCCGCATTCCCCATTTGGGGCGTAAGTTGGAGGGCGCGTTTCTTGCTCTAACCCCCTCGCAACGCAGAAACAAAAAGCCCGGCATTGCTGCCGGGCTTTTCGCTTTCAACTCTCGTGAGAGAGACGAAAATCTTAGTCTTCGGACTGCTGCTTCAGAGCTGCACCGAGGATGTCGCCGAGGGACGCACCGCTGTCGGAAGAGCCGTACTGAGCGACAGCTTCCTTCTCTTCTGCGATCTCGAGAGCCTTGATCGACACGGTGACCCGACGGGTCTTCTTGTCGAACTGGGTGATGCGGGCATCGAACTTGTCGCCAACGGAGTAACGCTCCGGACGCTGTTCCTCGCGATCGCGGGACAGGTCGGCGCGACGGATGAAGGCAGTCAGGTCGCTGTCTGCGATCTTGACGTCCAGGCCGCCGTCTTTGATTTCGATGACTTCACAGGTCACGACGGAGTTCTTGCGCAGTTCGCCAGCTGCACCCGATTCCATCGGATCGCCGGAAAGCTGCTTGATGCCGAGGGAGATACGTTCCTTGTCGACGTCAACATCCAGAACGACGGCCTTGACCATGTCGCCCTTCTTGAACTCTTCGATAACCTGCTCGCCCGGGCGGTTCCAGTCGAGGTCGGAGAGGTGAACCATGCCGTCCACGTCGCCGTCGAGGCCGATGAACAGGCCGAATTCGGTCTTGTTCTTGACTTCGCCTTCGACTTCGGTGCCGATCGGGAACTGCTCGGCAAATGCATCCCACGGGTTCTGCAGGGTCTGCTTGAGGCCCAGGGAGATGCGGCGCTTGACCGGGTCGACTTCCAGGATCATCACTTCGACTTCCTGAGAAGTGGAAACGATCTTGCCCGGATGGACGTTCTTCTTGGTCCAGGACATTTCGGAAACGTGGATCAGGCCTTCGATGCCCGGCTCCAGTTCGACGAATGCGCCGTAGTCGGTGATGTTGGTCACGCGGCCGGTGAACTTGGCTTCGATCGGGTACTTGGCTTCGATGCCATCCCACGGATCGGTTTCAAGCTGCTTCATGCCGAGGCTGATGCGATGCGTGTCCTGGTTGACGCGGATGATCTGCACCTTGACGGTCTGGCCGATGGTGAGAACTTCCGACGGGTGGTTGATGCGGCGCCACGCGATGTCGGTGACGTGCAGCAGGCCATCGATACCGCCGAGGTCGACGAACGCACCGTAATCGGTGATGTTCTTGACCACACCTTCCACGGTATGACCTTCTTCCAGGCTCTGGACCAGTTCCGAACGCTGTTCGGCGCGGGTTTCTTCCAGAACGACACGGCGAGACACGACGATGTTGCCGCGGCGCTTGTCCATCTTCAGGATCTGGAACGGCTGCGGGGTGTGCATCAGCGGGGTCACGTCGCGAACCGGACGGATATCGACCTGCGAACGCGGCAGGAAGGCGACAGCGCCATCCAGATCGACGGTGAAACCACCCTTGACCTGGTTGAAGATCTGGCCGTTGACCTTTTCGTTTGCTTCGAAAGCAACTTCCAGGCGGACCCAGCTTTCTTCGCGGCGAGCTTTTTCGCGCGACAGAACAGCTTCGCCAAGAGCGTTTTCAACGCGCTCCAGGTAAACCTCGACTTCGTCGCCGACCTTCATTTCGCCGTCACGGCCTTTTGCGCCGAATTCCTTCAGCGGCACGCGGCCTTCGACCTTCAGACCGACGTCGATGACTGCCAGGTCTTTTTCGATCGCGACGACGGTGCCCTTTACGACGGCACCTTCATACAGGTCGTTCTGAACGAAGGACTCTTCGAGAAGAGCGGAGAAATCCTCCATGGAGGGATTGTAATCAGACATATATGCTCCTGGCGCCTTCAGGCGCGCCGCCGGCGGGTTGGTGTTGCACTCCGGATCTGTCCTTCTCCCGGGATCGCGGTTTCCGCTGATCCTGCCGCTATCGAAAGCGGGCCGGCGGGGCGAGAGGCGGAAAATCCGGTCTCGTCACAGGTCGCCGGAAAAGGCGCCCTGCCGAAATTCTCTGGTCGTTCCGTAAAGAACTGATGGCCTGAGGCCACATGCGTTCCGGATGCACAAACAGGGGCGCACCGGTGGTGAACCCCTTGTCCTTATCAGGCACCCCTGGCGCGGGAGATGATATCCACAGCCGCCTGGAACGCGGTCTCTATATCCATTTCTGTCGTATCAAGCAAGACCGCATCGTCCGCCTGGCGCATTGGAGCCACGGTTCGCCTGGAATCGCGCTCGTCCCGGCGCTTGAGATCCTCCAGAACGGCGGCATATTGCGCGTCCTGCCCCTTGGAGACCATCTCGTCGGTCCGGCGCTTTGCGCGGGCCTCGGGAGAGGCGGTCACGAACAGCTTCACAGTTGCATCGGGGCACACCACTGTGCCGATGTCGCGCCCGTCGAGAACGGCGCCGGGAGGCGTCTGGGCGAAACGCCGCTGCAGCTTTACCAACTCGTCGCGAAGGCCGCCGAGAACCGCGATGCGTGACGCCGCTTCGCCGATCTCGTGCGCCGACAGGACGGACTTGTCCATCTGGGCCAGATCGAGATTATGGGCAATCTCGATGGCAACACCTTCGTCGCCAAGCGGCAGGCCATTGGCCAGAAGCGCGGCCGCAACCGCGCGATAGGTCAGCCCGGTGTCCAGGTGCCGCAGTCCGAAATGATCTGCCAGCCGGCGGGAGAGGGTCCCCTTGCCGGAAGCCGCCGGTCCGTCGATTGCGATGATCATGCGGCCTCGCTGGTGTTTGCGGAAATCTTAGCGCCAAGGCCGTCGAAGAGACCGGTGAAGGTCGGAAAGCTGGTTGCGATCACAGCGCCGTCGTCCACCGTCACCGGCTTGTGGGCAGCCATGCCCAGCACCAGGAAGGACATGGCGATGCGGTGGTCGAGATGGGTCACCACCGTGCCGCCACCGATCGCATCGGCACCACCGGTCACGGTCAGCGTGTCCTCGGTTTCAACGCAAGGGATGCCGTTGGCTTCCAGCCCGCGGGCAACAGCGGCCAGGCGGTCGGATTCCTTCACGCGCAGCTCCTCGAGCCCCGGCATGAACGTGTCGCCTTCGGCAAATGCGGCGGCAATGGCCAGCACCGGATATTCGTCGATCATAGACGGCGCCCGGTCGGCCGGAACAGTGATGCCCTTCAGCTTGCTGGCCTTCACATGCAGATCGCCCACTTCCTCGCCGCCCGTTTCGCGGCGATTGACGATCGATATGTCGCCGCCCATTTCGATCAGGGTGGTGATGAGACCGGTGCGGTGCTCGTTCAGGAGAACGTTTTCGATGACGACGTCCGAACCCGGCACGATCAATGCCGCCACCAGGGGGAAACCCGCCGAGGAAGGATCGCCAGGCACGTCAATGTCCTGTGGCTTCAGTTCAGGCTGGCCCTGCAGCTTGATCACGCGCTCGCCGGCCTCGTTCACGGTTACGGAAATGTCGGCGCCGAAACCCTTCAGCATCTTTTCCGTGTGGTCGCGTGTCGGGATCGGTTCGATGACGGTGGTTTCGCCAGCGGCATTGAGGCCGGCCAGCAGAACGGCCGATTTGACCTGCGCCGAAGGCATGGGCACCCGGTAGGTGATCGGCAGTGCCTGCTCCGGGCCGCGGATGGACGCCGGCAGACGGTCGCCGTCGCGGGCAATCACGTTGGTACCCATGTCGCGCAGCGGGTTGAGCACACGGCCCATCGGCCGTTTGGACAGGGAAGCGTCGCCGACAAATGTAGCGGCGATGTTGTGGCTTCCGAAGATGCCCATCGTCAGGCGCACGCCGGTGCCGGCATTGCCGAAGTCGATGACATGCTCCGGCTCAAGCAGGCTGCCGAGGCCGATCCCGTCGACGGTATAGCTGCCGTCCTCGAGCTTGGTGATGGTTGCGCCGACAGCACGCATGGCGTCAGCCGTGGCCAGCACGTCTTCCGATTCAAGCAGACCCTTCACGGTGGTACGGCCGACGGCAAGCGCGCCGAACATCAGGGATCTGTGTGAGATGGACTTGTCGCCGGGCACGCGGATCGTGCCGGTCAAGGGGCTGCCCAGGCTGGAAGTCAGAGGCTTGGGCGCAGAATCGTGTGACATTTTCAATGTCCGCAAATTGGATCGGTTGTCAAAAGGTGACACGTCCTATCATGTGGATGCGCCTGCGTCATCCGTTCAGACCGCCCGAATCCGAACTTCGCAAGATTTCCCGGCATTGGCAGAACGACAAGCAGATTCAAACGTGTGCCGGTCTGCAGGGCGTGTGGGTAACGCGGTCAGGTGCTTGAAATTTGAGCCACAACGTGCAGAACAATAATCCGAAGAATGTTTTTCGATTGATTTGCCTTTGACACCGGAACGGCTTGAGGCTATGGGGCGGCCCACGAATTCAAGTCGATTGCATAACGAAGAAGGGTGAGCACAGTGGCAAAACCTGAACTTGGCACAAAGCGGCTCTGCCCGAGCTGCGGCGCCAAATACTACGATCTCAACCGGAACCCGGTCACCTGCCCGAAATGCGGCACGGTGTTCGAGGCGGTCATGACCTCCCGTGCCGCGAAGGCTGCGAAGGTCGAAGAGACGCCGGAAGACGATGAAGAAGAAGACGATGTCGCAGCTCCGGAAATCGTGACCTTGGAAGAGGCCGATGCGGAAGCGGAAGGCGGCGACGACGATGTGCCGGATCTGGAAGATACGGACGTCGATCTCGACGACGACGAAAATAGTGACGACGACGACGTCTTTATCGACGATGAAGACGAAGACGAAGAATCCGTTCCGGGCATCCGCGTCGAAATCGACGAAGATCCGGATCGCTAAGCTATTGTCCGGACAGGCTTTTCAGTCTGTCCGGGCTTTTCCACAAGTGGCAGAAAAGATCCTGATATTTTCTGCTTGATCTTGTGTGGAGGTGTGACTATAACCCGCCTCCATCGACGCCGGCACCCAAACCGGCTCTCATATGGAACATGGGGCCATAGCTCAGTTGGGAGAGCGCTACAATGGCATTGTAGAGGTCAGGGGTTCGATTCCCCTTGGCTCCACCATTCCTTTCTTTCCTCGAAAAATTTGCATTTTGAGCCGAACAGGCAGTGGGCTGTGTGCGGGTTGGCATTGCCGCGAGCTGTCGCCGATTGACCGTTCTGCCGCCACCGGGAAGCCGTTCCCGAACCCTTGCATCGCATCCCAGCGGTTGTTGGCACGGACACCTTCCACATATCCAGACCCATTGTCAGATTCGCCGATTAACGGCATTGAAACAATTCACCGCTAGTGTTTCCCGGCATGAGATAAGGTCGTTTCGGTCAGACAGTTCGACGGAAACGGCTTCTTTGTTTTCAGGATGTGAACAGGTTTTTCCGATGCCGGCCGAGCGCAATTTCAGCATATGGATCGACCGTCTTTCCAGCGGTTGCTGACGGTGGCTTCATGAAGGACGCCGGGAGCGCATCTATCGTCGTGGAACGCGACGGCAAACAAAAGTCAGGGTCGTCTTCCTTGAACCGTTACAATGCGATTGCAAAGCGCTTCTCGGGATTTGCCCTGATCTCCGGCATAGGCTGGTGCCTGGATTTCCTGACCATGGCAACGCTCACGCAGAGTGGGCTGCCCGTGTTCTGGGCAAACTTCATCGGTGCCTTCTGCGGCGTGACCTTCGTTTTCTTCGTTGCCGGCAAGCACATCTTCGAGAAGGCCGGCAACAGGTCGACGACAGTGCTCCTGGCACTCTACTGGATCTGGCAGGTTGTCGCGGTGACCGCCGCCTCGGCTCTGACGGCCGGGTTGAGCTGGGCCTTGATGTCGTTGCTGGTCACAGTTGACGGCACTGCCTTCGTTGCCGGTTTGGGACTGAAGCCAGTGACCTTGTGCGGGGTCACGGCCAAGATGCTGGTTACACCATTCACCCTTGTCGCGAATTTCTTTTTCATGCGGTTTCTGCTCGAACACCGCAAGTCAGATTGAGGTGGCCTTCATGACCGGCCGGGTTCTCGTTTTCATTCCCTGCTACAATTGCGAAGCGCAGATCCCGCGTGTGCTGAAGCAACTGGAGGCACCGGAGGTTCAGGCTGTCGTTGATGGTGTCCTGTGTGTCGACAACCGGTCGACGGACGGCACGCGCGAGGCGGCACAGGCGGGGTTGGCGAAACTCGGATATGCCGAAACGGCCTTGCTGCACAACGACGACAATTACGGTCTCGGCGGTTCGCACAAGGTCGCGATCAATTTCGCGATGGTGAACGGCTACGACTATCTAGTGGTGCTGCATGGTGACGATCAGGGTGCGATTGCCGATCTGGTGCCGCATATCGCGGCCGGCCGTCACAAGGATCTCGACTTTCTGATGGGCGCACGCTTCATGAAAGGCTCCAAGCTGGAGGGCTATTCCTTGCTGCGCACGGCGGCCAACCACACCTTCAACCTGATCTTTTCGGCAATCAGCGGCCGGCGTCTCTTCGACCTCGGCTCCGGACTGAACCTGTTCAAGGTAGAGGCCTTCAAGTCCGGCTTTCACCTGAAATATGCCGACGACCTGACCTTCAACTATTACCTGATCCTGGGTGTTGTCCGGAACCGGTTCCGACTGGGGTTCTTTCCGCTCACCTGGCGCGAAGACGACCAGATATCCAATGCGAAGCTGAGCAAGATGGGCTTCCAGCTTCTGCGCATTGTCAGCTTCCGTCTGTTCAAGCCGACCGCTTTCTTTGCGACCGATCACCGGCAGACACCGCGCGCCGCCTATCCCTCGACGCGGATTGCCTGAGGTGGGGTTTGTGCGGACATCTCCACGCTTGCGGCAGGCCAGGTTGCCGGCCGGCCTCGCCCTGCATTACGCGGTCCTGTTCCTGCCGTTCGGTCTCGCGATCTGGTGGCTGGCCGAGCAGGGGTTGGGTGAGCTTGCGGGCAAGCCGTGGCAGGCGCTCCTTGTTGCAGGCGGCATCTATCTCGGCTCGCATTGTGTGCGCGCTGTTCGTCTTGCGATCATGGCTTCGCGGCTGCTCGGCATTTCCGGGCGCTCCAGCGCGCTGCTGCATCTGGTGACCAGCCAGGGCGCCCTCGTCATTCCCTTCAAGCTTGGTGAGATCCTGAGGCTGCACCAGCTCTGGTATCTGGGCAAAAGCTTTCCCGGCGCGCTGATCATCATCCTTCTGGAGCGGTTTTTCGACGGGTTGATGATCCTCGTCCTGCTCGTCGTCGTTTATGCCTACCACGGTCCGCTGGCCACCGGGCCTATGGTCCTTCTGGCCGTCACCAGCCTTGCAGTGCTGGCGGGCCTTGTCGTCTTCGTGCTTGGCCCCGGCATCCTGCGGGCCGTGCAACATTATGTGGTTCTGAACCACCGGAACCCGAATTCCTTGCGGCACCTGGGTCAGCTGGACGGATTGCGTCAGATCACGACACGAGGGGCCGATCTTTTCCGCGTACAGGGACCGGTGCTGCTGGTCATGTCCATGGTCATCTGGGGCCTGGAAGCATTGGCGGCGACTGTGCTGGCATACACCTCCGCCAATTTTGTCGAAACCAGCGGGATCGTGCTTCTGGCCGAGCGGGTGTTCGAGGGGCCAGTTGCCAGTTTCCAGGGCGCCATCGGAGCCTGGAGCAGCCTGTGTCTTCTGTCCCTTGCGCTGGTCTGGCCGCTTGCCATGTGGATCTATCTTCCGCGAGTGCGCAACGAGCCGCTACGTGCCCAGAACAGGACCGGTGCCTTATGACGAAAGCACTTTCCGTAATCCTAGACGACCGGGATCCACCGGCAGAAAGCGTGCGGGCCGCGCTTGGCGAAGTCCGGTTCTCCGACATCATGCGCCGCCGCCAGACACTGGCGAAGGAGCTGACGGCCATGTCCCTGGAGGCCGGTGCGGAAACGGTGGAACACCTGATGTCGCCTGAAAGCGGTGTCGAGCTTGCAGACCGCATCCGCGACCGGGGCGACGCCGCAATCTATCTGCGCGTGCCGCTCTGTCTGCCGCCGCTCGATCCGGAAGGCTTTTCGGTGCTGGTGCGCAAGGCCGGATACGCCTTGAAGACCATGCTCGCCAGCCCGGTCATCAATGATGAGGCCGTCGCCGTTCTGTTCCATGCCGAAGCCGCGTCGCTTCTATGCGCGGAAACGCCTGAGGCCCGCCGTCTCCTGCTGCTGTCGTTGCGCGATCGTACGGAGATCATCACGGACCACGCCCGCTTCATCGATATCCGCGAGCCGCGCAACCTGATGCTGTTTCTGTCCGGTGCGACAGAACTCCGGCATTTCAATTCCGCCCGTTCGGAAGACAACGTCTTTCACAAGCAGTCCACCGACATTGCAAAAATGCGTGCCGAGCACGGCTTCTTCCATGCCGCACCGCCTGAACTGCAACGTTTCCTGCTGCCCACGTTCGGGTTCTGGGAAGACGGCAAGAAGGCCGGCTACCAGATGGAGCATCTGGCGATCCCGGATGCGGCGTTGCAATGGGTGCATCACTCGTTCACGGAAGGTGATTTCAAGGTCCTGCTCGATCAGATCTTCAACTACCTGAACGCCAGAACGCCGGGAAAGAAAGACCGGGCACGGGCCGAAACCCAGATCCTGGAAAAACTGGACAAGCGGCTTGCGGGGTTCCTGGAGACGGAGCGCGGCAGACAGACCAACCAGATTCTGGAAAAAGCCGGTCCGCGCGGTGGATTGCCCGACATGCTGGAGCAGGCACGGCCCTTCATTCGAAAGGCGGTCGGCACGACGGATCAGCTGGTGTTTTCCCACGGCGATCCGTGCTTTTCCAACGTCCTGTTCGACAGGCGGATCGGGCTGATGCGGCTGATCGATCCGCGTGGAGCGTTGTCCGCGGACGATGCGATGATGCATCCGCTTTATGATGTCGCCAAGATTAGTCACTCCATTCTGGGCTGCTATGACTATGTCAACAACGGGCTGTTCCGCGTGTATCTGAACAAGGAACTGCGGTTGGAACTCGACTGGGCGATCGCGCCTCCCGCGGATTGGGCCGAGCGGCACTTCTGCGACAGGCTGGAGGCGGAAGGCTTCGACATCGCCCATGTGCGTGCGGTCGAACTTTCGCTGTTCCTGTCGATGCTGCCGCTTCACACCGACCACCCCGACAAACTCGTCGGCTTTGCGCTGATCGCGGCCTCGATCCTCGATCAGCTTGAAAGCGGACAGAAACGGCAGAGAAAGGCCAGCTGATGAGCGGCGTAGTAGCGATTACGATGGCCGGGATGGGCAGCCGTTTCACCAAGGCGGGCTACGACCGTCCGAAGTATGAAATCGAGGCGCTCGGCCGGCCCCTGTTCGACTGGTCCATGCTCTCGATGGAGGCCTACCGCGAGGCGGGCTGGTCGTTCTGCTTTGCCGTGCGCAGCGGATTGAACGCGCCCGATTTTCTGACAGCCCGCTGCAAGGCGCTCGGCATTCAGGTTGACGGCATCGTCGAGCTTGACGAACTCACCGACGGCCAGGCGACAACGGCTCTGGAACTGGTTGCCACGGCTTCGGAAAACCAGCCACTCGCCATCTTCAACATCGACACCTACGTGGCGCCGGGTGCGATGAAGCCGGCAGACCCGGCGGTTTGTGCCGGGCATGTGCCGTGTTTTCCCGGACCGGGTAACGGCTGGTCCTTCGCACGCACCGATGCGGATGGACGTGTGGTGGAGCTTCGCGAAAAGGAGCGCATTTCCGATCATGCGACCGTCGGCCTTTACTGGTTCGACAGCGTCGCCCGCTACCGGGACGTCTATGCCCGCTTCTTCCGCAACAGCGGCGAGGAGAAGGGCGAGCGCTACATCGCGCCGATGTACAACCAGATCATCGCGGACGGGGCGGCTGTCTCCATCAGTCAGCTGGCGTTCGAGGATGTCGGAATGCTCGGTACGCCGGAGCAACTGGAGGCATTCATTGCCTCACCGCCGCCTTCCGCAGCAAAGTGGACGATTGCCAAATGATTGCCCTTTCGACTTATGCCTTTGCCATCCTGCTGTTTCCGGTACTTGTCGCAGTCTGGTATTTGCGAAAGGACCATGCCTCCGGCTTTATCGGCTTGCTTGGCCTGTTGGCCGCGGGTGTGCTGATTGCCGTCAGCGCGACGCTGCCGCACCTGTTCTTTGATCACGAACGTTACCTGCACGATCTTTGGACCGCCTTCGATACGGCAAACAAATCTGCCTATGGTCAGGCCTCCAGCGTCGATTATTTCAGTCCGATCGGACCGGTCTATGACTGGGTTTTCCGGATAGCGGTCGAGCTGCGCCCGCAGGATGCGACTTCGGTTCCCCTGGCAAGTGCCATATTCGGACTGGGAACCTTCGTTCTGGCGGTTCTCACTCTGACGAGACAGGTGAGTTTCGGCACGCTTGGCCTCGTTCTGCTGGTGGCGGTCGCGACAGTCGTGACACCGCGCGAACCGGACATGATCTTTGCCCAGACCAGCATGAGCTGGCTTGCCCCCTATAACCGTTGGGCGGCGGCCCTTGCAGCTGTCGTTACCGTGGCCTTTTGCTGTCCTCCGGGGCGCAGGGGCGTGCCGGAGGCTTTGCTGCTGGGCTTTTCGATTGCCGTCGTCTTTCTGATCAAGGTCACATTCGGCGCTGCCCTCGTGGGCTTGCTGGTCGCGGCAACGGTGTTCCGGAACGTCTCGATCAAGCATGCAGTTGTGGTCTTGATCGGCCTTGCGGCGTCGCTTGCGGCCGCAGAGCTGGTGACGGGCCAGGTCACCGCGAACCTCGCGGACATCAAGACCGTCTCCGGATTTGCCAAGGAAACCTGGCGCATCATCAAGCTGATTACCCAGCTTGGGGAGGCTGCGGTCTGGGCCATCGGCAGCGCTGTGCTTTATCTCCTGCTGTGCGAAAACAGTGCTGAACCCAAACGCTTCACACCTGTCGTCCTGATCCTGGTCGCCGCTGCCATGGCCTGCGTCATTCTCATGCAGAACCATTGGCTGTCGGAAAGCCCGGTCTATGCAATGCTTCCGATCATCGCCGCACAGTGGGCAGGTCTATTCCGCAAGGGGGATACAGCGGCGGTCTCCGTCGAAAGACAGTCGAAGGCCCTGACGCTGAAGATCCTGTCGGTCCTCACCATTGCAATCGCCCTCATCTATCCGGCTCGTGATGGCGGCGCCATGGTCGCGCAATTCCTGCAAAGCCGGCAGTATCCGGCAGACGAACGGCTGGCCAATACCGGGCAGGCAGGCTTCGTGCTGCATCCGCGCTGGCTGGAACAGCCTGATGAGGAAGTAACCGTCGACTACAACAGGATGCTGGATGGTTTCAGCCTGCTGCAGGAAGTCGGGGCTGCAGATCCGGATGCCGGGCCTGTACTGGCTCTCAACTTCGCCAATCCGTTTCCGGCCCTTCTCAACAAGCCTTCACCCGCCAGGGTGCCGATCTGGTTCCACAATGGCAGAACCTTCTCCAATGAGATCCATCAGCCGGAAGAAGAGTTCTTCTCCGATGCGGAGTTCGTGATCCTCGGTCATGGCGACCCGTCCGGAGAAGCGCTTTGGGAAATCTACCGGCCGTATGTGCAGGAGCACTACGAAGAAGCCGCCAGCAGCCCTTCCTGGACCGTCTACCGAAAGAAAGGTCAGGACGGTCAGAACCTGTAACACCGATAAATCGGCCGGCGCAAAGATAGACAGGCTTCGCGGTCAGCCGGCTGCGAAGCCTGTTTTGACGTCAGTTTTTCGGTGCGTTGTCGAGCAGGGTGTCGATCTCCGATTTTGACATGCGGACGAACTCGTCCGGCCGGATGGCGCGGTCGTCTACATAAAATCCTTCATGTCCGCACCATGGCTTGCCGACGAAGATCTCGTCATAGGGAATGTCGTGCTTTTGCAGCCACTCGATGATGATCGGCACCGTGTGCGCCGTGATCTTGCCGACATTGTTTTCATGAGTCCGCATGTTGCGTGCGGTCTGGATCACGATCTCGAAGCCCTGTTCCTTGTACTCCCGCAGCTTCTCGATGAGGGGCAGGTTCGGTGAGACGTTCCTGTAGTCGGAAGTGTCTGCCAGGGTCAGGGTTCCGTCCAAATCGATAACAAGGCGCTTTATGGGTTCAACTCCCCGCTGGTCCGGCTTCTCAGAACCCGGAAGGTCATGAAAATTGTTGTTCGGGGTTTTGCTATATCCAAAAATCATCAAGGCCGAGTAAAGCGCCCCTCCGTCTGTCGTCTCGCCGTCGTGATCGGCTTTTATGATCAAGATGAAGCCAGGGTCGTCACATTGTGCGGCACCTGAAATTCGCAACGCTGTCACATGCCCGTAATACCCGCCCGCTAGAACCCGCTTTGCACACGTGTGCAAAACATGTTTATTCTTTCCACATGGCACTTCCGGGAGGGAGGTGTCGCAACACAGACAGCAGGCGAAATACGATGAGCATTCTCGTTTCCAAACTGCGCCAGTCCACAGCGGCTGCCGTCCTGGCTCTCACCACCGCGGCTTTTGCCGGAGACGCCCTGGCAAAAGACCTCACCATCACCGTCTGGGCAGGCGGTTCCAATGACAGCGACGTCTACCGTCTCGATGCTATCGAGATGGCAGCTGACATCCTGTCCCGCGAATATGCGATTGCTGGTGAAGACCTGAACATCACTGTCGAAAAGAAGCGTGACTTTGCCGGTTGGGAGGAATTCAAGCAGGCCGTGACCCTGGCCGCTGAAGCCGGCAGCGCCCCGAATATTGTTGTGACCAGCCACCTGGATATCGCTCCCTGGAGCCAGTCCGGCCTGATCGTTCCTGTCGAGGATTATGTCGACATGGACACCTGGCCGATCAACAACATCTACGAAAACCTGCTCGATATCACGACCTACAACGGCGTCGTCTACGGTCTGCCGCAGGATGCCGAAAGTCGTCCGTTCTTCTTCTGGCGCGAAACTATGAAGAAGATCGGTTACACCGATGAAGAGATCGACGCGCTTCCGGCCAGGGTCGAAGCTGGCGAATACACGCTCCAGAACGTACTGGAAGACGCCAAGAAAGCCGTCGACATGGAAATCGTCGAAGAAGGCTACGGCTTTTATCCGCGCGTTTCCAACGGTCCGGATTATGCCCAGTTCTACCAGTCCTTCGGCGGCGAACTGATGGACAGCGAAACCGGTAAACTGATCCTGGACAAACAGGCGATGACCGATTTCTACCAGTTCTTCGTGGACGCTGTCGACGCGAAGGTGACCCGCAAGAACCACATCGGCACCGAGTGGGACCAGTGGTACGCGGAAGTGGCATCCGGCAAGGCGGCCCTGTGGCACGGCGGCACCTGGCACTATGCGCGCTACACCGGCAAGGAAGGCCTTGACGATTTCTTCGCCAACATCCAGTTCTCGCTCATTCCGGCAGGCAATGAAAACGGCCAGGCCAACACCATCACCCATCCGCTGGCCTATCTGCTCACCAAGCAGGACGATGAAGACGATATCGAGATCGCCGCACAGCTGATCAAGATCGCGTCCGAACCGCGCATCAACACGCTGCATGCGATCAAGTCTGCACACCTGGGCATCGCCCGGGAGCAGTCCAACATCGAGCTTTACGCCAACGACCGTTGGGCGGCCGAAGCGACCCGTCGCCTGCTGCCGCACGCCAATGCACAGCCGAACAACCCGAACTACGGCAAGTTCTCGGAGATCATGTTCAAGGGTCTGGAAACAGCCTGGACCGGCACGAAGTCTCCGGCTGACGCAGTTGCCGAAGTGGAAGCGGAAATGACGGCCGTGCTCGGCGACGACCTGATCGTCCGCTAAGCCATCCATCCTCCATCTGCCTTGCCGGGCGGTCCGCCGCCCGGCTTACATTTCAAGGGGACAAGATGCGACGCGCGCACCTGCTCGGGCTGGGGTTCATGGCCCCTGCGCTCTTCATCATTGTGTTTCTGTTTCTGGCGCCGGTGGCGCTGACAATGATGTTTTCCTTCACCAGCATGAGTTCCGGTACCGGCATTTCTTCCGGCGGTGCCTATGAGGTTACGGAACGCACGATCCGGATGCTCAAGGACCAGGGGTTTCCAGAAGCCACGGCAGATCGTCTGGCCGAGGACACCTACAAGATCGACGCGGCCGGTATCGCAGCCGTCGAAGCCGAATACGGCAAGGCTTTCGCGCAGGAGATCGAAGCCAGTTTGTCCGGCAAGAGTTTTGCCGGCCGGCGTGACCTGGAGCGCGAACTGAAGCGCCTGAAGGAACGCCCGCGCTCGACACGCGATCTGAAGAAAGCCGCCGATCTCTTCAAGCGCTCGATCCTCAACACGCGGTTCGAAACAAAAGAAGCTTTCATGACGGGCATTGGCGAGCTGGGGCTCGGCCTTCCGGAAAGCGAAACCGACCAGCTTGCCAGGACCGCCTATACCGGCTGGGTCTGGACGACGGAAAACTACAGCCTGATCGCCTCGCTGCCGTCTTCGCTCCGGGCTGCCGGCAACACGCTGATCTACGTATCGCTGACGCTGTCCTTCAACATCGGCTTCGGTCTCTTCCTGGCTGTGACGACCTTCTATCTGCCGGCCGCGGCCGCAACCACATTCCGGACGATATGGTTCCTGCCGCGCATCCTGCCGCCTGTCATCTACGTGATGATGTGGAAGTGGATGGCCTGGGACACCGGTTTCCTGTCCAGCTTTCTGGCCCATTTCGGCGTGCCGCCGCGAAACTGGATGCTGCATTCGGACATCAATGCCTGGGTGGTTGTCATCCTCATCAACGGTTTCGTCGGGGCGTCGCTCGGCATGATCCTGTTTTCCAGCGCCATCAAGGCAATTCCCGAAACCATGCTGCATGCAAGCGAAGTGGATGGCGCCAATCGCCTCCAGCAGATCCGCTACATCATTCTGCCGCAGCTCAGATGGCCGATCCTGTTCACCACCGCCTATCAGACGCTCTCGTTGCTGACCTCCTTCGACTACATCTACCTGTCGACGGACGGCGGACCGGGCAAGGCAACCGAAGTGTGGGCGCTCTACACCTTCCACACCGCGCTGAACAACTATGGCGGAGTTCTGCAATACGGTCTCGGGGCTGCGCTGGCGATGGTCCTGGTCGTCATCGGCATTGCCGCATCGCTGATCTATCTGCGCCTCTTCAATTTCAACGAACTCGTGGCCAAGCCGCGTATCGAGCAATAGGGGAGAGACGGACATGAGACCCAACTTCCGCGTCTGGCCTGTCCTGGTGCTGCTCAGCATCCTGTCGCTGCCACTGGTGCTAATGTATTTCTACCTGGTGGTGGACACATTCACCGACACCACGGCAGGTTCACTCCTGCCGGACAGCTTCACCCTCGAACACTGGAAATTCCTGTTCGAAACACCTGAAACCGGACGGGCAAGCATCTGGCCGGTCACGGCCAACACCTTCCTGTTTGCCGGTTCCACCAGCCTGATCGTGGTGATGGTGTCGCTGACGGCAGGCTACGCTCTGTCCCGATTGAACATGCCGTTCCGCAAGTTCTTCCTTGGCGGCGTCCTGACCCTGCACGCCTTCCCGACGGTGACCCTGATCATCGCCATCTTCCTGATGCTGCAGATGAGCGGCCTCTACAACACGCTGATCGGCGTGATCCTGGTGAAGACGGCTCTGGAGCTGCCGCTCGGCATCTGGATCATGAAGGGCTTTTACGACACCGTGCCCTGGGAAATCGAAATGGCGGGCATCACCGACGGCGCCAGCCGCTTCACCGTGTGGTGGAAACTGGTTCTGCCCCAGGTGCAGCCCGGCATCGCTGCTCTGGCGCTGTTCTCCTTCCTGGAAGCCTGGAAGGAATTCATCCTGCCGCAGGTTCTGGCGCCCAGTGGCGCGTCGCAGGTGCTGGCGACCTATCTCCAGAACATCATCGCGGACGACCGCAAGCCGGACTTCAACCTCTTCAAGTCCATCGGGCTGTTCTACGCCCTTCCGGTCATTTTCATCTACGTGGTTTTCAACCGCAAACTCATGAACATCTACGGCGGAGGCACGAAAGGCTGATGCGTATCGCACTTGAAAACTTCACCAAGAAATTTGGTGAGACCACCGTCATCGACAACATGTCCCTGACGATCGACAGCGGCGAGATGCTGGCCCTGCTCGGGCCTTCCGGCTGCGGCAAATCCACGACGCTGTTTGCCGTGTGCGGCATTCACCGTATGGACGGTGGCCGTCTTCTGTTTGGCGAAAGGGACGTCACGACCGTTCCCTCGCAGCAACGCAACGTCGGCGTCGTATTCCAGAACTATGCGCTCTACCCGCACATGACCGTCCACGAGAATATCGCGTTTCCGCTGAAGGTGCGCCGCGAGAACAAGGCCGATATTGACCGCAAGGTCCAGGAGATCGCCAGTCTCGTCCAGATCGGAGAGTTGATGGCGCGCCGCCCCGTGCAGCTGTCCGGTGGACAGCAGCAGCGCGTGGCCCTGGCACGGGCACTGGTCCGTGAGCCCGACATTCTGTTGCTCGACGAGCCTCTGGCAAACCTCGATGCGAAACTGCGTCTGGAAATGCGCTCGGAGATCCGGCGCATTCAGCAGGAAACCGGCATTACCGCGGTGCTTGTCACACACGATCAGGTCGAAGCCATGTCCATGTGCGACCGGATCGCGATCATGAAGAAGGGCGAGATCGTCCAACTGTCCAGCCCTTCGGAAATGTATGACAACCCTTCGTCGGACTTCGTCGCAGGCTTCCTCGGCAATCCGCCGATCGCGTTTCTCGACGGGGCAACGGAAGAGGGTGGTTTCCGCCTGGCAAACTCGAAGGTCAAACTGCCGATCCCGTCCGGTATTGCGGCGCCCGGTCACGGCGCGCCGATGCGTCTCGGCATTCGTCCGGAGTTCTTTCAGCCGGACCACCCGCTGAAGGTGACCGGCAAGGTCAGCTTCGTCGAGATCCAGGGCCGGGAAGAGCTTTACGACGTTACCCTGGAAAACGGTGCCGTGCTGCGGTCGATCCAGCCACATGGCGGCAATTACAAGCTGGGTGACGAGGTCACCTGGGGCATTGCGGAAGACCGCATTCTTGCCTTTGGTCCGGACGGCGGCAGGCTCTGATGGAAACGGCATTGCAAGTATTCAAGCCGGGCCGCGCCTGGCTCGGCGAACCGAGACCCGTTCCGCTTTCCATCGCCCACCGTGGTGCCAGCGCCTATGCCTTCGACAACACGATGCGGGCATATGAAATCGCCCATGAGCTTGGGGCGGAGATGTGGGAGGTCGATGTCCGGCTGACGGCGGACAGGGTTCCGGTTGCCTTTCACGATGAAGACCTCAAGGCAGTCTGCGGACTTGACCTCAAGGTTGCCGATGTGACCGCCGCCCGGCTGCAGGCTCTGACCGCCGAGTCTGGCCGTGAAGCCCCCCTGTTCTCGCAGATTGCCGGGCTTGCAGCCCGTCTTGGCGCGGGCATCTATCTGGATGCCAAGGAAGGCGAGGCGGCCTCGCTGGCCATCGCGGAGCTTCTGGCCCACCGGATCGAGCGGGTGATCGTTGGTGCAAACACGCCTGACTATGCATCCGAACTGATCGCTGGCGGCTGTCCCTATCCCGTGTCCATCCTGGTCGGGGTGGGCACGGATCCTTTCCCGATTGCCGATCAGTGCGGCGCCGAAATCGTCCATCCCTGCTGGGAGCGCGCGGGGCAACGGCCGGACCGTTTGCTGGATGAAGCTTTCTTTGCCAGGGCAAGAGAGCGCGGACTGCCGGTCGTGACCTGGCATGAAGAGCGTGTCGATGTGGTCGAGGCTCTGGTGAAGATGCCGATCCTCGGTATCTGTTCGGATCAGCCGGAAATGGTCGCAAGGTTCGCCCGTTCTGCCGTCACAAGCCCGGAAATCGTCTGCCATCGGGGAGCCTGCAAGGTGGCTCCGGAAAACACGCTGGCTTCGGCAAAGGCAGCCTGGGCAGCAGGCTTCGACTACGTCGAGATCGATGTCCAGGAAACGGCGGACGGGCAGCTTGTTGTCCATCATGACGCCACGCTGGACCGAACCACCAGTGGCAGTGGTGCAATCACGGAAAAGACCGGCGCCGCGCTGGCATTGCTGGATGCCGGCCGCAAGTTCGATCCCTTTTTCGAAGGAGAAAGCATCCCGCCCCTCTGTGCGGTTCTGGAAACGGCACTGCGAATGGGCGGCAAGCTCTATGTCGAGCTGAAACAGGCGGATCCGCACCATACTGTGTCCAAGGTGCTGGGAATGATGGCGGCCGAGGACGTGTTCTTCTGGGCCCATGATGTCGGGCGACTGCGGGCCATTCACGATGCCTTTCCGCAGGCGAAACTGATGGTGCGGGTGGAGGATTTCGAGTCCCTGGAAACGTGCCTCTCCACCTTCCGTGCCGGGATTGTCGAATTCAATGCGACGAATGCCGGTCCGGCGGCCTTTGAGGCGGTGAGGGCGGCCGGGCGCAAGGCGATGATCGCCTACATGGGCAACGACCCTGCCGAGATCGAACGCCTGTTGGCCTTGAAGCCGGATCTCTTCAACGTGAATGAGCCCTTTCTCGTCGCCCGGATGCTCGGTAAAAGCATATAAACGGAAGAAACATGCCTGACGCTCCTGGTCACAAGAAAACAGTCAATTCCTTCGACGTCGCTCGCCTGGCGGGCGTGTCACGTTCGGCTGTTTCCAGAACCTTCACCGACGGTGCCAGCGTCTCCAAGGAAACCCGGGACAAGGTGATCGCAGCCGCGCGTGAACTCGGTTATCGGGTCAACGTGCTGGCCCGCTCGCTGCACAAGCAGAAGTCCGACCTGGTGGGCGTCGTCGCGGCCGATCTCGACAATCCGTTCCGCTCCGAGCAGATAGACCTTCTGTCCAAGGGGCTGCTGGAATGCGGGTTCAGGCCGATCCTGCTGCGTGGAGAAAAGTCGACGGATGTTGCCGACCTGATCGGGTCCCTGCTGCAATACAGTGTCGCCGGGGTCATCGTCACGTCCGATACCCCGCCGGAAGAGATCTGCATCGAATGTCTTGAAAACGGTGTGCCTCTGGTGGTGGTTAACAAGCGTGACCCGGGAGCACCGGTCGACCGGGTCGTGACCGCCTTCGAGGACGGTGGCCGGAAAGCGTATGAACATCTGATCGCAAGCGGGTGCCGAAAGCTGGCGGTCGTCACCCCGGAACGCTCGTCTTTCTCCATCAACGGCCGCGCGCTCGCATTCGAACAGGCGGCCAATGACGGTGGTGTGCCGGTGATACGGATCGCCTGGGGCGCACAGACCTATGACGGCGGACTGGCGGCCGCGGAATTCGTCCACCGGGTACGCAGCGAGGTCGACGGTGTCTTTTGTACAGCTGACTACCTGGCGCTGGGAGTTCTTGACGGCCTGCGTCACATCCACGGGCTGCGCGTGCCACAGGACATTCAGGTGGTCGGCTACGATGACATTCCCCAAGCCGCGTGGAAGGCTTACGACCTGACCACCTTCTCCCAGAGCCGTCATGACCTTTGTGAGGCGACGCTCGACCTGCTGATGCAACGTCTGGAAAACCCGGACCTCCCGCAGCAGGTCAGGGTATGCGACGTACATCTGGTGCAGAGGGCAACCACCCGGGGACAGGTCGGCGGTTGAGCGAGGCGCTGGTGCAGGGGCACCAATCGAACTGCTGTCCAACAGCATATTGGATTAGCAGCGCCGGTCAGCTGTTGGGCGCCATATCCGGCCTTTCTCCGAAGGGCTGTCCCGTGCCAAGCTCCGAAGAAATCTGGAGCAGATGATGAAAAGCATTCTTGCATCGGTCGATATTGAAACCGGGACGGAAACCGTTTTGTACGAAACGGACCGCCATCTGGAAGCGCCCAACTGGACGCCTGACGGGGCCACACTGATTGTCAACGGTGGTGGCCGGCTCTACCGCTTCCCGCTCGACAATCCGGCGTTGATCGAGATTGACACAGGCTATGCCAAAGCCCTCAACAATGACCACGGGCTGTCACCGGATGGAACGATGCTGGCGGTCAGCGACGGGACAGAGACAGGGGAAAGCTGCATCTACACGCTACCGGTAATAGGCGGTGCGCCACGGCGGATAACTTCGCAGACACCATCCTACTGGCACGGCTGGTCACCGGACGGAGAGACACTTGCCTACGTCGGCAAACGGCCGGAAACCGGCGACACCTTCCAGGTGTTCACGATTGGCCTGAACGGTGGCGCGGAAAAACAGGTCACCCGTGACTTCGACCATTGCGACGGACCGGACTATACGCCTGACGGCAAGTGGATCTGGTTCAACGGTGAAAGATCGGGATCTGTTCAGCTCTGGCGCATCAGGCCGGACGGCAGCGACTTGCAGCAGATGACAAGCGATAAGCGGGTCAACTGGTTTCCGCATCCTTCGCCCGACGGCAGGTTTGTGGCCTATCTTGCCTTTGAGGCTGGCACGACGGGACACCCGGCCAATCGGCCGGTCGAGCTTCGCCTGATGTCCGCCGACGGTGGTACTCCACATATGCTGCGGTCACTCTTCGGCGGCCAGGGAACGCTCAATGTTCCCTCCTGGGCACCGGACAGCAGGCGCTTTGCCTATGTCAAATACGAGCCATGACGGGACAGGTGCGCTAGCGGGAGGCGGGCGGCACAAGCTGTGCATCGGCGGCTGTGGTCAGTCTCCGGACGCCCCACCGCAGCGTAACCGCAAGGCTGGACAGGATGATGAGCCCCAGGCCGGCAAGTTGCAGTGCGCTGATCAGATGGCCGTAGGCAAGAGCATCCACCAGAACCGCACTGGCCGGATAAAGGAACAGCAGCACGGCAATGACCGGCGTCGTCAGTTTCGGCAAGGCCTTGTAGAGTACGACATAAACACCGCCTGTATGAACGAGGCCGATGATCGCCAGCCATCCCCATTGGTCTGCCGATAGGGTCAGTGGACCGGCCGGGCTGAAGGCTGCCAGCATCAAGGTGCCGGTGGCAAACTGAACGGTGGCAAGTTGTGGAGCGGAAATTCCGGTCAGTCCCTTGGCGATGATCGTCACGCCGGCATAAAGAAATGCGGCCGCCAGTGTCGCGGCGAGGCCAAGGAGATAGGACCGGTCTGCCGTCAGTTCCATTCCGCTCAGCCCGGTGGCCAGTGCAAGGCCGACCAGCGCGAGACCGATCCACAGGAGGGTGACGGCCTGTAGCCTTTCCCGAAAGACGAAGGCGCCCAGAACCACCACGAGAAACGGCTGGATGTGGAACGTGATGGTGGCAACGGCAATGCCGGTTCTCTGAATACCTTCGAAGAACAACACCCAATTGCCTGCCATCAGAACGCCGCTCACAACAGCCATGGCCAGGATGCGCGGCGGCAGTCTGGCAAGCCGGGAAAGATCACCCCGATACCAGCAGTAGAGAGCCAGGGCCAGGCCTCCGATCGCGCATCGATAGAAGGCGACGGTAACGGGGTCCGCACCGCTTTCCAGAACACACAGTCCGATTGTACCGAGCAGGGTCTGCGCCGCGATAAGGCCGATCATGCCTTCCATCTGTCTGGTCATGAGACGTGTCCTGACTGGCGGCGATTGCACACCGCAAACTGATACAACATCGACGCATTTCCGCCGTTGGGCTCTTAATTGAGGCCTCTTTCATTGTTTGGTCAAACGATATAATCTGAATATACTTGTTGGAATTTCTGAAGAATAATGCAGCTCGATCACGCTCTTCTGCGAACCTTTCTCGCCTGTGTCGATGCGATGAGCTTCTCTCGCGCGGCAGCGCGCGTGCACAAGTCACCTGCCACCGTGTCCATGCAGATTCAGCGGCTGGAAGACCGCATCGGCAAGCCGTTGTTTGTGCGCGACACGCGCAACCTCGCACTCACGCGCGCTGGCGAGGAACTGGAAGGTTATGCCAGACGGATCCTGCGCCTGCATGATGAGGCGGTGGAAGCCTTTCGCAGGCCCGACATGGAAGGCTCGGTCACGATCGGCGCGCCGGACGATTACATTGCCGCCATGCTGCCGGATGTTTTGCGACGGTTCGCAAGCCTGTTTCCACGTGTGGAGCTGAATGTCGTCTGTGCCCAGTCGACGGCACTGCTGCCGCAGGTCGATGAGGGCAAGATCGACCTGGCGATCGTTACGCGTACGGGCGGCACGGAAGGGCGTCTGATCCGCCGGGAGCCGATGGTCTGGATCAGCTCCCGCGATGGTCAGGCGCTGGAGCGTGACCCGCTCCCCGTAGCTCTGTACGAGCCTGGCAGCCAGGCTCGGTCAGTGACCCTGACGGCGCTGGGCCGCAGCGGCCTGCGATACCGCTCCGCCTATTCCAGCTTCAGCCATTCCGCTCTGGTCACGCTTGTCGAGGCGGGCCTTGCCGTTGCCGCCGTCGTGCAGATGGCGGTTCCCTCAACGGTGGAACGTGTCGACCAGGATCGAGGTCTGCCGTCACTGGAGCCGCTGGACATCATCCTGGTACGCAGCAAACGGGCTGAAACCAGCGCTTGTGAAGCCCTGGCAACAGCCCTCCTGGAAGGGGAGGTGAAAACGAGATGAACGGATGTCCTGAACGCACAGGACAGGTTTTGTTCAATCGTCGTCCTTCAGTCCGTCAAAAGCTGCCAGTGCTTCAGCGCCGTAGATCATGGACGGACCTCCACCCAAATAGACAGAGACGCCGATCACTTCGAGAATCTCGTCCCTGTTCGCGCCGAGGCGTGCTGCGGCACGAGCGTGATAGGCAAGGCAGCCGTCGCAGCGTGCGGTAATGCCGATGGCCAGTGCGATCAGTTCCTTGGTTTTTGCGTCAAGCGCACCGGGAGCAGTCGCGGCTTTCGCCAGGGATCCGAAGCCTTTTGCGACCTCCGGAATGCCTTTGCGGACGGCGGCCATGCGTTCATCGGTTTGTGCAACGAATTCGTTCCAGTCGGAAACAGCCATGCATCATCTCCATGTTGCCGGAAATCACGTCAGGCAGCCTAGGCGCGGACCGCAATGCAGGCGTTGATGTGGCTCAAGCTTTGGCGGGCAGAGGATGACTTTGGCGCCCGGACAGCAAACGCGGCCCGAACCGGGACGAAGCGATGGGCGCGGAGCCGATGCTGGTGACCAGACAGCGCCCATCGTCAATTTCAGCTCATGCGCAGTCTCAGTGAGCCGTCATTTCGTGGACGATCTCGTCTCCGTTCAACGCCGCCGGATAATAGGTCGGCCAGTTGGTCAGTTCCTTGAGGATTTCCTGCCGGTCTTCACCCCAGTAAAGATGATAGTGATCGGACTTCGACGGTGCGATCCTGTGATCGCTGAACTGGATGAAGGCCGGGGCGTTGTCGTCACCTGCGGTTTTCCTGAAGATGAAGCGGACGCCGCGGTTGCCTTTTTTGTAGTTCAGGATTTCGAAGCCGTCGGCAATGTACTGACCTTCGAAGGCGCCGTCTTCAGTCTGGAAAGTCACGCTGTCCGCGCCGATCACGATCCGGTCGACATCGGTGCGATAGCCAGTCTCGTAGTAGGATTTGTACTCTTCAGCCGACTTGCTGCCGTGTTCAGCCTTGTGGGCCATGACAGGATCGAGCGTTCCATCCTGAAGGTATGGATAAACGGATTGCCATTCGCCTTGCCAATCGGTGAGCGGACGCGGCTGGATCTGGCTGTCTTCGAAGTAACCCTTGTAGATCTGCCGCTCGGCATCACTCGAGTGATCGTGTGAATGCTTGTGCGAATGGTCGTGTTTAGCCGAGTTGCCCTTGGCTTCCTGCGCCTGGATGGGAGCGGCCACGAGAAGCGACGCTATGAGCGCACATGCGCCTGCCAGCCTGCCAAACCGTGATTGCATGGATCTGATCCTCTGCTGATTGGGGAAGGGAAAGTATCAAATTGATTCGTAATGTTATTACATTACTAAAATTGCGTAGCGCAATCCACGTGGCCAGGCAATGTCAAAGTTATATTTTCCAGCCAGCCAGCCAGCCGCCCTGCCAGCCAGACAGACAAGCAGCCACGACGCGGAGTGGGAGATAATCAGAAGGGGGAAAGAGCGGGGTGATCTTCTCGGGAAGACGCACCTTCTGAAGGACAGCCGTCCGCAAGAGGGCGTACACGCCTGATTGCGCGTTGTCCGCTTCGTTTGAAAAGTTGCTGTAGACCGCTTCCGGGGATCAGGATCCGGGCAGGGCCTTCTCGATCGCGGCGGTCACGTCCGACGCGGTCGGCGGCACAGGCGTCGGGAACCAGGCAAGGATGCTGCCGTCTGGCCCGACGAGATACTTGTGGAAGTTCCAGTAGGGGCGTGCCGTGGGGCCAAGCTCGCTTGCGGCCCATCGATAAAAAGGATGGGCCTTTTCGCCCTTCACGACCGTCTTGGCGGTCAGTGGAAATTCGGCACCGTACTTGGCTTCGCAGAACTTTGCGATGTCGCCGTCGGCGCGCGGTTCCTGGCCGCCGAAATCGTTGGACGGAACCCCGAGCACAAGCAAGCCGCGGTCCGAATAGATTTCATGCAGCTTCTGCAAGCCGGCCAGTTGCCCGCTGAAGCCACATTCCGTTGCCGTGTTGACGATCAGAATGGCCTTGCCGGCATAATCCTTGAGCGCAATCGGTTCGCCATAGGGCATTTCGAAGGTGAAGGCATGGGCCGACTGAGCTGCTTCGCTTTGGGCCTCGAGGTCCTTGGCTTGAGCAACGGCACAAAGGCACGTTGCCGCCAGACACCAGACGAAAGAAAGAAGCCGGTACATTTCAACACCCTCACGCTTTGGCAATGGTACGCGCCGGGGCTGGCAACAGATCACCGCGTGTGTGCCGCAGTACCTGAATGCCGGTTGCCTTCCGTCAGGCCGTTACCCGCCGCGGTACCCGGAACTCGACCGGCTGCCGAAACCGCCACGAGAAGCGACGGAAGTCCTTGTCTGGACTTTCGCCGGCTTGGGCGGCGTCTTCACCGCATCGTCATAGGTACGCCAGCTGCCGCCGCCATAACTGCCGACGTAATAGCCGCCGGATGTGTAGTAGCGTTTGCTGCCGCGTTCCGGATAGACCGGCCGGACGTTGCTCTGGATCAGTTGGTTGGTAACGGCACCGGTCAGTGCCCCTGCCAGGAAATAACCTGCCGGAAACGGCGTGTAATAGGAAGATCCGTCGGTGGCACTGTCGTAGGCGCAAACGTTGTTGCCGTGTTGCTCGTTACACAGGTTGACGGTGTCATAGCGTGGTCCGGAGGCCTTGTGGATTGTCTTGCCGGCGGTAATTGCCTCGACACAAACCTCGTCCGGGACGTAGCTGTCGGCGACACATTCCGCCTCGGTCGTGTAGACCCGGCCATCCAGCGTCGGTTCGTCCGAGCAGCCTGCAATGGTCACGGTCGTCGTTGCCATGACCACCAGCTTGATCGACTTGGAGCGTTTCATGAATTTTCTCCCGACCTTCAAACGGTCTGATGAAATGCTTTGCGTGATACGGTTCGGGGCATCAGCGCAGGGCGGCCCGTACCGCCTCGGTCAGTAGGTGATGCAGGCGGCGTTCAGCAGGCCGACCGTCAGCGAAATAGCGGCGAGATTGGTGCTGATTGCCATTTCACCACCCTTGATCCGGTCCGTGACCTTCGGGAAGAACCGGCGGAAGACCTGGTAGACCACAAGCTGTGCGGCACAGGCGATGATGCCCCAGATGATGAAGTCGATGATGCTCACGGAATTCGCCGCGGCGCTGGCCAGCGGCAACGAAAAGCCGAGGAAGGCGGCGCTGAAGACCACCGAAGCGGCAACGTTGTTTTCCTTGATCAACGCCATTTCGTCATGCGGGGTCATGACGGTATAGATTTTCATGAAAATCAGCAGCATGACGATGGCTGTAATGAAATAGGCAATAAAAGGAACGATGCCTGAAAGGGACGCCTGAAGGTCTGCCATATTGGTCTCCACTATTCAGTTCAGACAGAAAAATTGTGCCGCTCAAGCGGGAAGCCTAGCATGAACGCGACGCTGCGTTCCGCATTTTCCGGCTCTTCCATGTTGACGAGCAGCATTTCGTCCCGGCCGTCCTGCAAGGGGCGGGCAAAAAGCATGGCAGTCTGGAAGATCTTGCGCCTTCCGCGGCCTTCGCGGTCGTCGCAGACTTCCTCCCAGTAGGTCATCGGATCTTCCGGCGCAGTCGACGTATCGAACCAGGCCCGCTCGAAACGGTAGTCGCGATCTTCGCCCGGCAGTGAAAAGCTCGTCTGGCGGATCGCGGATTTCACCCGGTTCCACTCGGTGTCGCCGGTCGGGTACTGCACGTCATAGAAGTACCACAGCATGATCTCGTCGACCCGCTCGTCGTTCTTGCCGTCGCCGCCCTGAAACTGGATCAGGAAGCGGTCGTCGTCCGGATAGAAACGATGCATGTGCGATTGTTCGCCAAGGTCGCAATGCCCCTGGGCGGTGATCATCAGCGTGGTGTCGGGATGTTCGATCAGACTGTCGGCAGGCAGCAGGCGAAGCGCGATCGGATCGAAGGAAATGCCTCTGCCGATGGTCAGACCGAGAACTTCCGGCGGCTGCCAGCCTTTGTCCTTCTTGTTAAACAGTGATCCGAACATCAGCCCCCCCCAGACCGGCCGTGATCTCGCCCGCCGCGAGACGTTTGTTGGCGAGATAATAGATCGAGCCGCCTGTCTTCAATGTCTTGGGGAAAGGTCTGAACAGGAAACCCGGATCGTCCGGCTGGGAAACCGCAATCAGCGTACCTTCGGCGCCTGAAAGGGCCTGTTCCAGTTTGTCGGTTTCGGTGCCGCCACCGCTTTGGACGATGGCTGAATAAATGGTCGCGCCGAGGCCCGCCGTGGACAGCGCCATCAGGATCTGACCCGCACCGGGGTCCTGCGCCGCGCGTACCAGTGCTTCGCAGGCGTTCGACACCACCGGTTCGATTTGCGCAAGGTTGCCCGCGCGCCGGGCGGTGTCACGGTCCTCGAAATAGGCCGCAATGTGAACGGTCTCGTTCAGTTCGCGAATGGCAAGGCAGGTGTTGAAGGTTTCCGCATCGGAGCCGGCGTAGACCAGCACTTTCTGCGCGCCTGGAATGGCCGCACGGCGCAGCGACTGCAGGGCGTCCATGCGTTCGGCCCGGATCAGCCGCACGCCCTCCGGCACTTCCACGTTCTTGGAGTCCGCAAGCAGAATGATCTTGTCGTCTCCGTCCTGGCCGGCAACCAGGTTCTCCACCATCAAAGGTGTCTTGTCCCGGTGATAGCCGACAATCACCGTGGCGTTCTGCACGCGCTCATAGTTTCCGTTGCCGTCAGCCATACGCCTCACTCCTTCCACAAGGACACCCGTCAACCTGCCCAGGACGGCCGAGAAAATCAGCAGCGCGCCCGGAAAGAACCAGAAGGCGGCCACCATCCGGCCTGCTTCCGTCGACGGTGACAGGTCGCCGTAACCGACCGTCGAGGCGGTTGTCGCGGCAAAATAGATGAAGGTCAGCGGATTGCCCGTCAGGCCTGTTTCACCAGCCAGGAAAAACAGGATCCACGAGATCACCATATAGGCGCATATCAGCGTCGCAAGCAGCCAGAGCTTGAGCTCGAGGACGTGCTGGTAGAGCCGAGAAATGATGAGTTGCAGGATTGGCACCGCTGAAATTTGCCCCCTGTTTCGGTCGCCGGCTACTCTGACCAGAGCCTGCCCTATTGTCAATTCGGCATAGCTTTCCGAATAATCGCTTGAAACGGCTAGACGGGGCTTCTACTTGTTCGAGGCCGGATCCCGGCACCGGATTTGAAATGGAGGGCTTTGGATGAGTACGCGGCAATCTCCCTGGACACTTGCGGAGCTGAAGGAAGCTCTGGAGCAATCGGATTCCTTCGCGGCAGGTGAAATCAGCTGCACGGTCAGTTCCGATCAGCCCGGCGTGCTGGAAGTCCAGCTTCACTCGGCCGGTGAAATCACCCTGTTCATGGTTGTCGGCGAAACCCAGATCCTGACGTCCACGGTTCTGTGGCCTTGCGATGCCCAGGAAGACCCGGCCTCCTTCGAGGCGATGATGCTGCGCAATCACAAGAAGCTGCTGCCGCTCTGCGCCCTGTCCATCGATATGATCGACGGACGCGAATATTACGAGCTCTTCGGCGCCATGTCCGTGCGCTCGACACTCGATTCGGTCGAGACGGAATTGCGCACAATCGCCAACAGCGCTCTGGAGCTGGCCGCCGACGTCGGTCCCAAGGCCGCTGCCTGATCCCGCCGCCAATTTGAAGAAGGACATTTGAAAATGAGTGTTTGGGGCAAATTGATTACGGCGTTCAAGGGCCACGCCCACAATGCCGCGGAATCCGTTCAGGATGCCAACCTGATGACGATCCTGGAACAGGAAATCCGCGAAGCAAAACAGGCGATCGGTGCAGCCAAGGACGAAAAGGCGCGCATGGCGGCCAATCGCAAGCTGAAGGAAAAATCCGTCGCCGAACTGATGAGCGAAATCGAGCGGCGCACGGAAGCAGCCCGCAATGCCAAGGCACAGGGCGACGAGCCGCTGGCCATCGAGATCATCGAGAGCGTGCTGAAACTGCGCGACAAGGCGGAAGCCGACCAGGCTCTGTTCGATCAGTACAAGTCCACCGAAGAACGCATGGACAGCACCATTCGTCAGTCGATGAACAAGATCGAGACCCTGCAGCGCAAGATGGAAAGCGCAAAGGCCAACGAAGCGTTGATCAAGGCGCAGAAGGCGGCCTCCACCAACACCACGGCTTCCGACGGCCGGCTGGCCAGCGCGGTCGACAGCCTCGCACGCCTGGAACAGCGCCAGGCGGAACAGCAGGCCATGCTGGAAGCGGCTGAGGAAGACGCTCGCCTGGAAAGCGGCGCCGATCTGGAAGCCAAGATCAAGGCCCTGGAGAATCCGGCCCGCAACGACGTGCAGGCTCTTCTAACGAAGCTCTGACGTCCCGCCTGCACCATGAAGCGGATCGCAGTTCCTGAAAGACCGGGGTGGAAGGAAGAAGCCGAGCGCCTCGGCTTCGGTTTTCACACCATGTACGGTGCACCGTACTGGGACGAGAGCCACGCCTATCAGTTTACTCTGCGCGAGATCGAGGACGACCTGGAGGATCCCTCGCAGGAGCTCTACGGCATGTGCCTCGATCTGGTTGATCGGGCTGTCCGTGACGACAGTCTCATGGACAAGATGGCGATCCCGGAAAAATACCGCTCCTGGATCCGCAATTCCTGGGAACAGCAGCAGCCCTCGCTTTATGGCCGCTTCGATTTCTTCTACGACGGCAGCGGGCCTGCGAAGCTCCTCGAATTCAATGCCGACACGCCAACGGCGCTTTACGAAACCGGCTTCTTTCAGTGGATCTGGCTGGAGCAGCAGATGGCGGCTGGCGTTCTACCGACCGACAGCGATCAGTTCAACTCCGTTCAGGATCGCCTGATCGAGCGGTTCGCTGCCATGTTCGCGCCCGGCTATCACATCCACTTCGCCTCATCGAAGGATCACGACGAAGACCGTGCAACCGTTCGCTATCTGGAAGACTGCGCGCGGCAGGCGGGGCTGATACCGCATTTTGTTGCTGTGGAAGAGATCGGGCTCGATGGCGAGGGCCGGTTTGCCGACGCCGACAGTTTCGTGATCGACGCCCTGTTCAAGCTGTATCCCTACGAAGACATGCTGCGCGAGGATTACGGCCCCTATCTGCCAGACGCGCCGATACAGTTGCTTGAGCCGCCCTGGAAGGCTGTTCTGTCGAACAAGGCGATCCTGCCGCTCCTCTGGCAAATGTTTCCGGACCATCCGAACCTGCTACCGTCCTATTTCGAGGGAGAGGCGGATGAGGCATTCCTGAAGCGCCCGCATGTGCGCAAACCTTTCTTCAGCCGGGAGGGCGCCAACATCACGGTGCGCGGTCTCGGATCCGAAGAACTCAGCACACCCGGCGGTTATGGCGCGGAAGGTCACATCCTGCAGGCCTATGCGGAACCGCCGAAATTCGGCGACGACTACGTCATGATCGGTTCATGGATCATTGGCGGCCAGGCATCGGGCATCTGCCTGCGCGAGGACAAGGCACCTGTGACGCAAGACCTGTCGCGGTTTGTGCCGCATGTCATTCTGGAAAGCTGATTGCCGAAAACGCGCTGGTTGACGGGGTATGGTTGGATGTGAAACCGATCCGGCGGCCGGGCGCGACCGTTTTTTATGGGTCGTTCTTGTTTTCGTGCGCCTCACGGCCGCCGGTCGGTTCACAGGCAGGCTGTGTCAGCCCGCCTTGAAGTGAAACTCGGTATCAGGCCCGACCGGCTGCAACCGATTTCGGCGGTGCCATGCCGTCATCCTGTTCCTGTCCGAAAAACGTTCCACCAAGCTGTCCGCCGGCGTTGGACTTGTCAGCGACCCGCTTGATCTTCTCTGCCTCCTGTTCGGCTTCCTTGCGAAGCTTCGGGCTGAGGTCGTTCATGGAAAGGTCCATCTGGTCCTCCTGTATTTGTTATGGGTCCATGAAATAAACGGAGCGCACACAGGATGGTTCCTTGTCCGACCCGGTGAGGGGGACGGCGGAGCGGATTTCGGAGTGGACAGAAACTCTGTAAATCGCGAAAAAGCGGGCTGTCTGGACGGTTCGTGTTCCAGGCAAATTTTTTGCATAAAATTTACGTCGCGGGATGGTAAGACGCAGCTCCTCAAGAAGCTGCGTCTCTTGGCAAAAGGCCGATTACAACGGGTGGAACGCTCCGTTCCAGTAAACCAGAGCACCAGATGACTGGCTTTGCCGGATTGCACGCACCTTGCCGATGACAATCGAATGGGTCGCCCGGTCGATCATCTCCTCGACCTCGCAATCGAAAGCGGCCGGAGCATCTTCCAGGAGAAGAGCCCCGGTTTCCGCCGTGCGCCATGTGGCTCCGGCATAACGTTCCGCTCCCTTGACGCCGCCGAACCCCGAAAAGTTTTCGGCAACCTTGCGGTGCTCGGGCCCAAGCGAAGACCAGCCGAATTTCGGATATTTCTTCAGCAAGGGCCAACTGGAGGAAGCCTTGTTGACGCAGGCAAGCACCAGCGGTGGATCGGCGCTGAGAGACATTGCCGATGTGACGAGGAGGCCTGAAATGTCCTCTCCCTCACCGACCGTGATGACGGAACAATTGCCCACCAACGCCCGCATGGCGTTGGTGAAGTCCCTCGATGGTAAGGGATCCATCACCGGATACCGGCTTCCGCAAGCAGCGGCAGAACATTGTCACGGAAATACGGGAACTCCTCGACATAGTCGACAAAGGAGAGCGTCGTTCCGGCAAAGCCAGTTTCGTGCAGTTTCAGGATGCCGTCGGCCACCTGCCGCGGAGTTCCAACCAGCGGGAAGCCGCCGTGGCCCATGGCGAACAGGTTCTTGATCTGGGCCAGCAGGTCGTGCGGAAACGACTGCGCATGCGCGAACTGCAGATTGACCAGATTGTCCACCGCTTCCCAGTCTGCCAGATCGCCCATCAGCCGGTCTCGGAGGGCGGTCGCCTCTTCCTCAGTTTCCCGGCAAATGACGTGGCTGAAGGTCAGAACACCCACATCGCGCCCCTTCTCCGCCGCCTGCGCCTTCAGTTCCTTGATCTCGTCGACGGACCGGTTGAGATCGATGGCCGGCGTGAACAGGTAGTCGGCATTGTCGGTG
Organism: Labrenzia sp. THAF191a; assembly: GCF_009363335.1. Taxonomy (GTDB): domain Bacteria; phylum Pseudomonadota; class Alphaproteobacteria; order Rhizobiales; family Stappiaceae; genus Roseibium; species Roseibium algicola. The sequence continues at coordinate 659,388 of NZ_CP045333.1, read as the reverse complement.
GCAAAGGTCCGTCCGGTTGCCGAACCTGCCGCGTTCAGGATCGGTGGCCGACCGCCGACGGGCTTGGGGTCGCCGGCAACGTGCTTCAGGTTGAAGTACTTGCCCTCCCAGTCGAAATACTCCTTCGAGGTCCAGAGCTTTTCGACCACATCGAACCATTCCTGGGCGTAGCCGTAGCGGGTTTCGTGATCGTCGGGCAGGGTCAGGCCCAGGGCTTCGTATTCCGGCTTGTTCCAGCCCGCGACAATGTTCAGGCCCGCGCGGCCGTTGCCCACCTGATCCATCGTGGCAATCTGCTTGGCGACGACCACCGGATTGTTTGCAGCTGTATGCACTGTGGCGAACACAGTGATGTTTTTCGTCGAGGCCAGCAGCGCGGTTGCCCAGGTGACCGTTTCCAGCACGCTGCCGTGAAAGTCCGTCTCGCCTCCGTAACCGATCCAGCGGGCAATCGGCAGCATGAAGTCGATGCCGGCATCGTCCAGCATCTGGCCGAGTTTCAGGTTGTTTTCCCAGCTATTGACCCATCTGGACGGCGATTTGGTGACCGTCATTCCGGACGAGCAATTGGACGAAAACGTCCCGAGTTTGAAGCCGTTCTTGTCTTTCATCATGTTGGTAGGCATGGATCCCCTCCATTTAGGATAGATTTTCAATTGTATTTTTTATTTAAAACTATGTGCAAAAACACCCTTACGTCAAACTGAATCGCAGCTATATTCGATCTGAAAAAACGAAGAGGGACCGATGACCGGCAAGTCGGACGATCAGAAGCTCAACTATCATTGGCACCTTTCGGAGAACGATGCGGAGGTCGTCTGCACCGAGCTGGAATTCGCGTTGATGCGCTGTTTCGAGGCGTTCGGGCGATGGCAGACAGAATGCCTGGCATCTGTCAGCGACGTCGGGGCGACCGGCCCGGAAAACGCACTGCTGCATATCGTGCGCATGAACGACCGGGCCAAAAGCATCAAGGAACTGGCCCGGCTTACCAACCGCGACGACATTCCGAACATCCAGTATTCGATGCGAAAACTCGTGGCGGCGGGGTTGATTGAAAAGCAGGGCTCGGGCCGCACGGGCGTGACCTATCAGGCGACACCGGAAGGCAAGAAGATCACCGATGATTACAGCGCTGTGCGCAAACGGCTGCTGATTGAGCAGATCTCAAGTCTGCCTGAATTTGACAAGCGCCTGAAAGAGGCAGGGCAAAGCCTCAATATCCTGGCGGGCATATACGAAGAGATTTCCCGCATCGCCGCGACCTACCGCCGGTAACGGCAATCCTCGCGCGACGACAGGTAGCGTTCGTTTGTCAGCCGCTTTTACTGCATGCCTGCAACGCCCGCACCAGGTCTTCGGCGAACATCGTTGCTGCCAGGCTGTGGCTGGGTTTGTCGCGCTGAACCAGCGACAGCACGTTCTTGCCGAAGGTCTGCTCGCGAATGGGCACGAATGTCAGTGACCCATTGCGCTGCTCCTCGGCAATGTCGAACCGGCTCAGAAACGCAATGCCGTCACCGGATCCGGCCAGACATTTCATGGCCTCTATGGAATTGGCGAGGTAGGCAGGTTCCACTTCCAGGCCTGCGGCGACAAAGGCATCCGCAACAATCCCGTGAATGAGCATCGAGCGGTCTGCGAAGATCAGCGGATAGGGCTGGCACGCGGTCAATGAAATGCTGTCCTGACGGGCCAGGGGGTGCTCGGGCGAGAGCACGGCTCCCAATCGCGTGTTCATCGTCCAAAGCGTTTCAAGTTGCGCCATCTGCGGCAGGTTGAAGGCAAGTCCGATGTCTGCCTGACCGTCCAGCACGGCGTTGGCGATGTCATGGGCAAACATCACCCGGACTGTGATCTTGAGGCGTGGGTGACGGGCGCCGAGGCTTGCGGCTGTTTTGGGAACGATACCCCCGGCAAGGCCGCTCATGGTCGCAATGATAACCTCGCCGCTCTGCAAGGCCTTCATGCCGCGAATGTCCGCCTCGACCTGGCTGTATTCGCGGATCGTCTTTCGCACATGCGCAACCAGCACCTCTCCGGCCGGTGTCAGCCGAAGGCCTCGTGGCAGGCGTTCGAACAAAGGTTCGCCGATGTCTTCCTCGAGTTGCAGGATGTGCTTGTTGATGGCGGACGGGGCAACGTTCAGCCGGTCGCCGGCGGCACGGATCGAACCACGACGGGCGACCTCGTCGATATACCGCAAGACCCGCGAATGCAGCATCAATACTCCTTTTTGCGTTCTCGAAAAGTGCACGCTCTGCGCAGAAAATACTGCTTTTCGGAAGCGGTTCAATCCTTTTTTATCTTCCTCGGCACTGGCGCAGGCCCCATCGCGGACCGCCATCGGAATGCCAATCATGATGAGGAGGAACGACTTGAACGCTTCGGAAGCAGCGCATTATGACAAGGTGCGTGCGATATTTGATATTCTGGAAGGCCGGCGCGAGGCCGATCTTCTTCTGAAGAACCTCAACATCCTCGATGTGCATGGCGAGACCGTCTACCAGGGCTCCATTCTCGTCTATGACAAGCGCATCGTCGCACTCAATCCGGACGAGGAGGTGCTGAAGGTCCGGGAGGTGTTTGACGGCCAGGGTCTTTATGCAATTCCCGGCCTCATCGATGCCCACATCCATTTCGAATCCCAGCTGGCACATCCCGTTGCCCTTGGTGAGGCAATGGTTCCTTGCGGCACCACGACGATTTTTTCCGAATGTCTCGACCTGCTGAGCGCGGCCGGTGCGGAAGGTGTCGAGGCGGCGGAGAACCTTTTCCGAGACCACGACAAGTTGCCTTACCGCCTGTTCGCCTTCGCGCCAGGCAAGAAGACGGATGCGCGTGTCACCGAAGCGGTTCTGAAAATGGACCCCGTCATCGGCCTCGGTGAGTTCGAACATTTCACCTACAGCTCCGGCAACGAGGACGATTTCCGCAAGGCTGCCTGGGTGCGTGCTCGTGGTGGTTTCATGAACGGCCACTGGGGTGTGACCGCTCTTTCCGACATGATCCTGAACTATCTTCCGGCCATCGGAGTGTCGAACAACCACGATGTCTGGAACGAACAGGATATCCAAAAAAGCATCCGCTACGGCTTTCCGACCCATATCAAGTTCGGTGTCGGCAGCGCCGAGGTCATCAAGGTGCTTCTGCGCGCCATCGTCGACCGGAAATGGCCGACGGACAATTTCATGCTGTGTACCGACAACATCTCTGTGGAGCGTCTGCTGCACCAGGGCCACATGGACTGGATCATCTCGCTGTGTGCGGAGATGGGTATCAACCCGATCCATGCAATCAAGATGGCGACGCTCAACACCGCGCGTTCCTTTCATATGGAAGATCGCATCGGTTCTCTTGCTCCGGGGCGGTTTGCCGACATCGTTCTGACACCGAGCCTGTCAGCCATCGAACCACTTTACGTTTTCAAGGACGGCGTGCTGGTGGCCGAGCGAGGCAAGTTGCTGACCAACGCGGACAATGACTATTCGCTCATGTGCAAGAAAGGCGTTCCGGGCCTGGACGACCTGACGGCGGATCAACTCGACATCGAACCGCTGGAAGTGTCCGAAGATGGCACCAAAGCCAAGGTCTATCTGTTCGACGTTTACGGCCGGGGTCACGCGAAATTCTACCGCGAGGTCTGGGTGCCGTTGAAAGACGGCAAGGTTGTTTCGGAGCTGGATGGCGAGAAACTTAGCCGGCTTTCGGTTGTGCAGCGCTACGCCAACGGCGAGCGGCACATCGTCAACGGCCTGTTCACTGGCGTTCACTTGGAAAGAGGCGCGGTTGCGACCTTCTGGCCGGCACCGAAGCCCTATTTCGTCGCTGTCGGCCAGGACAGCGACGAAATGTGTGGCTGCCTCAAACGGGTCGATGCCCATGCAGGGGCCTGCATCGTTACGGAGAATGGTGCGGAAAAGGCTGCAATGCCGCTCGAGATCTATGGCGTTATGGCGAACATGAGCGTTGCTGAATTGACGGCTGCAGCCGGTGCAATCGATGCCGCGCTGGAGGATCTTGGCAACCGCAACGAAGGTGAGCCGGTGGTGAACAAGCTGCTGAGCCTGTTCATCTCGCTGCACCGCTTCCGCTTCATGGCCTGAAGCTTCACGACGAAGACGACCCGGCAGGCGAAAATGTCTGCCGGCAAGGGGAGGGCATGGACCAGAGACGTTGGGAAGCGGCTTTACATCCATGCAGAACACATGCGACAGCGCGGTTGGCTGCAAGGCCGGGTAAGGCCAGGCCCCGCGCGACACTTCTGGAGGAAAGCATGGCGCATAACGCAGCCGAAGCGGAGATCATCGATACCGGTAGCCTTGTCCGGCGCTGGATCATGTACATAGCCGGAATCTACATTCTGACCTTCGGGGTGAGCCTGGCAATTCGGGCGGGCATCGGGATCTCACCTCAGAGCAGCCTGACACGCACGATGACCTTGGTGTTTCCACCACTCAGCCAGGGCACCTACAACTTCATTCTCGAACTGGTCATGCTTTTCCTGACGTTTCTGGTGTTGCCAAAGGAATTCAAGCTCAGGAACTTCGCCTCGCTCATTCCTGCCTTCGTGTTGGCTGTGTGCCTGGACCTCAATCTAAAGCTGACCGGCTTCATTCAGCTTGATGACTATGCCCTGAAGGTCGCTCTGCTGGCGTTCGGCGATGCCGCTCTTGCCTTCGGACTGTTTCTGATGATCCGCGCCAATCTGGTGCTTATGCCGGTCGATATGTTCGTCAACACGATCTTCCAGCGCACTGGATGGAAGTGGGGCAACATCAAAACCGCTTTCGACCTGACATTGCTGCTGACCTCCGCGCTCGTCGGGTTGGCGTTCCTGGGGGAAGTCAAGTTCATCCGCGAGGGAACGATCCTCAACGCGATCTTCGTTGGACAGTACATCCGGCTCTATTTTTTCCTGTACAAGAGGATGAAACCGAAGGATGAGGCCTCCGCCGCAGCTTGAGCCGTACCCAGATGATGACATTCGTGCAGGTGGCTTTCGGGTCGCCTGTTGCGTTGCGGCTCTGGTAAGCGGGAGGAACTGTGTTATGAGCGGGCCAAACGGCCTGGCCGAGACGGGCCACACCTTCAGCGCGGGTTAATTTTCAAAATGTTGTCAGGGGTTTGTATCGGCGCTAACGATCTTTCGGCTGCCGGTCGGTTTTACGACGAAGTGCTTGCGACAATTGGCATGAAGCGGGTTTTTTCCGAACCCCGCGAGCTTGGCTATGCTGGTGCCGATGGCCGTATATCGTTGTTTGTCCTGTTGCCGTTTGACGGGCGGGCAGCCACATGGGGCAATGGTACGCAGGTCATGTTCTATGCGCCGGATGCCGAGGCCGTCAGGGCGTTTCATGCTGCCGCACTGCGGTGTGGCGGACGTGATGAAGGCGCACCCGGCCCTCGTTCCTATCACCCGGACTATTTCGGCGCTTATGTGCGTGATCTCGACGGTAACAAGCTGAATGTCTCCGTCAGCCTGGAAAACGGCACCACCGCCTGAACACGCAGTGTTGATGATCGGGCAAAGGAGTTGTCTTGATCGGGCCGGCCATTTTGGGTGCAAGAGGCGCTGGCCCGATTCAGGAGACGTCAGCCCATGCCCAACCCGCTTCAGCCGGAAATCGACTTTGTACGCCTGCCGGACATCCCGCTGGAAGAGCTGGTCGCGCATATGTCCGAGCCGCGTGTCGGAACGCATATGCCGCTTCTGACCTTCTCATGGGATCTCGAGATGGCTGCGAAGTTCGTCGCGGCAAAGGAAGCCTGCTGGCAGCGCGACGGGCTTGGACACTGGGCCTTTCTGGCAGACGGCCGCTATGTCGGCTGGGGTGGTTTTCAGAAAGAAGGCGAGGAGTGGGATTTCGGGCTGGTGCTGCACCCGGCAGCCTTTGGCCTCGGCATGCCGATCACCAGAAAGGCGCTGGCCTTTGCTAACGAAGACCAACGCATTCCATTCGTCACCTTCCTGCTGCCGCCGTCCCGACGGAACCTCGGTGCACTGCGGCGGTTGGGGGCTCGTTTCATTGGCGAGACCGATTATGACGGCACGCGTTTCCTGAAATACCGGCTGGAAACATCAGGCCCCGTTGGTGCGGTCAGCCGGACAGCTTGACCGTCTCCACATTGACGTGACTTGCCTTTCCGGCGAACCAGCCGTTGATGGCGGCGCCAAGGCCAAGCGCCACGAACAGCACCGCACTCCAGGCAAAGCTGCCGGTCCAGCTTCGGATGAGGCCGACGATCAGCGGTCCGATGGCGGCAAGCGTATAGCCGACGCATTGGGCCATGCCCGAAAGCTGTGCAGCGGAATGGGAATCCTGTGTCCGCAACACGATGACCGTGAGCGCCACCGCAATCAGTCCGCCCTGGCCGATGCCCTGCAGCACCGCCCAGATCCAGACGGTGGACAGCGGCGCGAATTGCAGGCCGAGCAGGGCTATAACCGCTATGGCGCAGAGTGCGACATTGATCAGCCGTTGGTCCTTGCCGCGAACGGCAAGATGCGGCGCTATCAGGCAGGCGGCAGCCTGCACCATCACCGACACCGACACGATTGCCCCGGCGGTGACGCCGTCCAGCCCGCGGGCGCGAAGGATCGGTACCAGCCAGCCGAAGACGCAATAGGCAAGTGCGGATTGCAGACCCATGAACAGGGTCACGTGCCAGGCCAGCCTGTCACCCCACATGCCCTTCACCACATAAGTCGGACCCTTGGGGCGCTTGCGCGTCGCCATGACCTGAGGAAACCACAGGACGGCCACCACGAGAGCCGGCACGGCCCAGATCGCAAGTGCACCCTCGATAGAACCACCCAGGGCCGCTTCAAACGGAATGGTCAACCCTGCACCGGCGGCAGCGCCCGCGCAAAGTGCCATGGTATACCACCCGGTCACCAGTGCGGCCTTGTCGGGGAAATCGCGCTTGACGAGCCCGGGCAGCAGTACGTTGCCAACCGCGATACAGGCACCCGCCAACGCCGTGCCAAGAAACAGCAACGGCACGGAGGACGTTCCTCGTGCCGCGGTTCCAATGGCCAGCAAAACCACCACTGCAAGCAATGTGCGTTCCGTGCCGATGCGGCGGGCAAGGCGTGGAGCCAGCGGCGAGAACAGGCCGAGACACACAACGGGCAGTGTCGTCAGAAGGCTTGCGCCCGTTGGCGACAGTCCAAAATTTTCGCGGATTTCCAGGAGCAGCGCCGACGCGCTGGAAAAGACCGGGCGAAGGTTGAAGGCGATCAGTACCAGGCTTGCGCCCAGCAGAAACCGCACCAGTCCGCTCTGCGTCGCCGGCTGGGATTGCTCAGCGGAAACGTCAATGTCTTCGGCATCGATCAGTTCGATCGAGCCGGGATCGATTTCAGATGCCTGTGTCATGAGCCGAGCAGTCGCTCCAGGTCTCTCAGGACCGGGGCCATGAACCGGCGGACAGCGGCCTCGGCCAGTTCCGGGTCGCCTGTCTCGATGGCATCGACGATGGCCGCGTGGGCCGCCATGTCGGGTTCCTGCAGGTCTTTTCCAAGCGTAGCCTCGATGGTTTCGCCGATCAGACTGGAGAAGAATTCGTACATGTTGACCAGAACGGAGTTTTGCGAGGCCGCGACAACAGCCCGGTGAAAGGCAAGGTCGCGCTCCACGAAACCGGCCTTGTCGTGACCATCGTAGTTTCCGCGCTCCGTGAGCAAGCGGCGCAGCTCCGAAATCACCTCTGGTGTCTGGCGGTGTGCGGCCAGCCTGGCGGCCTCCGCATCCAGCGCCAGTCTGGCCTCGAACTGGTCGCGCAGGGTTGCGCGACGCGCCATGGTCAATGGCCCGATGGCATCGACGACCGACAGAACATAGGTGCCCGAGCCCTGCCGGGTTTCCAGGTAGCCTTGCGAAACAAGCACGCGCACGGCTTCGCGCACAGTGCCACGGCTGATGGAAAGCTGCGCCGAGAGCTGGGCCTCGTTGGGTAGCTTTTCCCCCACGGACCAGCGATTGCCCACGATTTCCGCCCGGATCGCCTCGGCTGCGCTGTCTACCAGGCTCGTTTTTGCCAGAGATTGCATTTGAAGTCACCAAATCATCAGATGACTTGATCATAGGGGTGATGACGCGGCTTGTCCATCGACGAAATCGCGTGAGGGAAAGACGCCTTTTCAGGTGTTGTCCCTGTCGAACAGTTCATGTGCGGAGTCTCGGGGTTGTCGGGGGCATCAGTCGCCTCGCACAGGGCGCATCGCCTTGATTGCATCTTGCTGGCCGAGCTCCCTCAAAAGGTGTGATGCTGCGCATTGCAACAATCACAAATAATGTGACGTGGAAGACAGACGCATTCGCCGGGAACGTGGCTATTTGGCTGCACCGGCAAGCCTACGAAAGACGCCGATTACGCATACAGCTTCAGGGGCCATTGAGGGGGCCTAACCAAGGGAGAGTGAATGTGGCCGAGTCTTTTTTTCTGCCTTACGAATACGTCGACGTTCTGACAAATCCTGGCCTGCAGACCAGCGCCGGCCGGGTCAAGCTTACGCAGTATCTTTGCAAGGACCGTGGTAACGGCGGCAACGACAGCGCAACCAGTTTTTTCAAGAATTTCCGTTGGATCAAGGATCCCCACGGCATCACGCTGAACCAGCATGTCGGCGGCCGCGAGATCGACCTGGCGCTGAAAGGCCAGGGAAACGACAAGACATTCGTCAAGATCTGGAACTTCATGCTGAAGAACAAGGATCTTTTGGACAAATACAAGGTTGAGGTCTGCGGCCGCGCGAACAAGGACGGCTCCAAGGATGTCGAGCAGACCGGCAAGATCAAGAAACTCTACTTCGACAAGATGTCCGATCAGGCGGCACTGCAGCAGATGGTGCAAGACCGTTTTTTCGGTATGGACTGCATAGGCTTTATCGCCAATTTCCTGATATTCACTGGTGAGTGGGACAAGTATTACGGTGTTTCACCCCGGCGGTATCCCGATCATGTCGCCAAGACCAACATCGACGACATCAACGAGGTCAAGCCACTCGATTTCATGGTCTGGAACGGACATGTGGCGATGATCGACTGGGTCTGGGAAGTTCTGGACGAGAAACGCGCGCGTATCGACATGTGCCAGAGCTCCAGCGGTGGTCCGCAATGCAACGAATACGTGATCCTGCGCCGTACCGGTGGCAAGGGTCTAAAGGGCGGTTGCGAATTCACGATCGACGGCGGCACCCCGGCCCCACCTGTGCGTGGCCATTTCACCATCTGGCGGCGGGAAGGGTTCTGGTATTGAGCACCAAGGTCCATTGGCGCGACAGGTTCATGCTGTCACCTGCCGCGCCGTTCAGGATTGCCCGTCAGATCAGGGATGGGTTGAGCTGTGCGAAAGCCTCCTGCCGCTGATAGGGAAAATGCGGATAGGGAGCAGTCCGCGCGCTCGAGGCATCAAGACGGGCAATCTGCTCGTCCGTCAGCGCCCAGCCCGTTGCTCCCAGATTGTCGCGAAGTTGCGCCTCATTACGAGCCCCGATGATGACCGACGCGACAGTGGGGCGTTGAAGCAGCCAGTTGATCGCCACTTGCGGGACTGTCTTGCCGGTTTCTTCGGCAATCGCATCCAGGACGTCGACGACCGAATAGAGCAGATCGTCCTCCACGGGAGGTCCGAAACTTGCGGTCTCATGCAGTCGGCTGCCCTCGGGGATCGGGTTGTTCCTGCGGACCTTGCCGGTCAGCCGACCCCAGCCAAGCGGGCTCCACACCATGGCGCCCAGGCCCTGGTCTGCGCCGAGAGGCATCAGGTCCCACTCGTAGTCCCGTCCGACGAGAGAATAATAGACCTGGTTTGCGACATAGCGCGGCCAGCCGTGTTTCTCCGCAACGGCCAGCGATTTCATGATCTGCCATCCGGAGAAGTTAGAAACGCCGATATAGCGGACTTTCCCGTCGCGGACGAGCTGGTCGAGCGTGGACAGCACCTCTTCCACCGGGGTGAAGGCGTCGAATGCGTGCAGTTGCAGAAGATCGATATAGTCCGTTCCAAGGCGCTTGAGTGCAGCCTCGACACCCCTGATCAGCCTGAAGCGTGAAGACCCTGCCTCATTGGGGCCATCCCCCAGCGGAAGGCTCATTTTCGTGGAGAGCAGCACCGCGTCGCGGCGGCCCTTGATTGCTTCACCGAGCACTTCTTCAGAAGCGCCTTCGGAGTAGTTGTCCGCGGTGTCGAACAGGTTGACGCCGGCCTCGAGGCAGATGTCGACAAGGCGGCGCGCTTCTGCGACGTCCGTCGTGCCCCAATGACTGAAGAGTGGGCCGGAGCCACCGAATGTGCCCGCACCGAAGCTGAGGGCGGGAACCTTGAGCCCGGAGTTTCCAAGATAGCGATAGTCCATGTCGGTGATGCCCTTTCTAGCTGGCAGTCTGGTGAGTGGAGATCGGGGAGGGCGCGCGCCGCCGCTCAATCGCGAAGGAGGCAAGTGCGACCACGATGGCGAGGAGGGGGAAGCCCGCGGCGACCAGAGGCAGGTTTTCAAGTCCGGGCCCACGGGAGATGGCCAGGCCGCCGGCCCAGGCCCCAAGTGCGTTGCCGAGATTGAAGGCGGCAATGTTCAGGCTGGACGCAAGGCTTTCTCCAGCGCCAACGGCCTTTGACAGAACCCAGGACTGAAGCGGAGGAACCGTTGCGAAACCGGCCACGCCGAGCAGTCCCGTCAGCACCACGGCCGCGGTCTGGTTTCCAAAGGCGGCGGACATGACCGCCAGCACGAGTGCCAGGGCTGCCATGCTGCCGATCAGCGCGGTCTTCAGTCTGATGTCGGCAAGTTTTCCGCCCAGGAGATTTCCGGCGACCAGCCCCCCGCCGAAGATCAGCAGGATCGGGGATACTGCCGTGTCGGCAAATCCACTGACCTGCGTCAGCAACGGAGCGATGTAGGTGAACAGGGTGAAGACGCCTGCAAACCCCAGGACCGTGGTCAGGAAGCCGAGAAGGACGGATGCGCGCGACACGGCCTTCAGATCGGCCCGCCAGCCGGATTGTGCGGCGCGCGAACGATCCGTCGGAACGAGCAGAATGAGCACGGCCAGTGCGGCCAGGCCGATCAGCGTCACGGCCCAGAAGGTCATGCGCCAGCTGAATTGCTGGCCAAGCCAGGTTCCGGCAGGCACGCCGAGGATGTTGGCAAGCGTCAACCCCGTGAACATGATGGCAATTGCGGATGCCTGCTTGTCCTTGCCGACCATGGAGGCGGCGAAGACCGAGCCGACACCGAAATAGGTTCCGTGGGCGAGGGCCGTGAGGATACGGGCTGCCATCAGCAGGTCGTAGCTGGGCGCAAGCGCGCAAGCGGCGTTCCCGATGATGAAGATCACCATCAGGCCGATCAGCACGCGCTTCCTGTTCCAGGTCGCGGTGAAGACGGTCAGGATGGGCGCGCCGACCACGACCCCGAGGGCGTAGCCGGAGATGAGCATTCCTGCTGCAGCGACCGAGACACCAAGATCGCGGCTGACCTCTAGCAGAAGGCCCATGATGACGAATTCTGTGACGCCGATGCCGAAGGCTCCGGCCGCCAGTGCATAAAGAGCAAGGGGCATTTTGGATCCGGTCCATGAAATTTCGATGGACGGAACCTAGGCAGTGCTCATATCATGAACTATACGTCCGAAATTAATATAATAAGTGAATTGAAGTCATATGTCGCGCGTCAGTATAAACCGCAGCGGTGAGATGGAGGTCTTTGTCCAGGTTGTTGAACTGGGCGGGTTTTCCCACGCTGCCAGGCACCTGGGGATGACCCAGTCCGCAGTCAGCAAGCTGATTTCCCGGCTCGAGACACGGCTTGGCGCACGGCTTTTCAACCGGTCCACCCGACGCCTGGATCTGACGGCCGAAGGATGTGTCTTTTACGAGCGTGCGCGAGAAATTCTCTCAAGCATCGATGAAGCGGAACGGCAGGCAGGGTTGGGCGAGCAGCCGGTCGGCCGCATTCGGCTGAACACCAGCGCCTCCTATGCGACCCACATTCTTGAGCCGGTCCTGCCCGTGTTCCTCGAGCAGTACCCCGACATCTCTCTCGAAATCGTTCTGACCGACGCCTTGATCGACCTTCTCGCGGAGCGGACGGATGTTGTGGTGCGAGCAGGGCCGCTCAAGGACTCCAGCCTGGTAGCACGCAAGCTCGGCGAAACGCCGATGCTGATCGTCGCCTCGCCTGACTATCTTCAGCGTGTCGGGGAACCTGCCTGCGTCGCGGATCTGGAGGGGCACAGAAAAATCGGGTTCAACTATCCGCGGGAAGTCGATACCTGGCGCTTTCTGCGAGACGACGAACCGATAGCAGTCTGCCCGCCCGGGCGCGTTCAGGCGAGCGACGGCGAAGCCATCCGCCGGCTGGCGATCAACGGCCTTGGACTGGCGCGTCTGGCCGCCTTTACAGTAAGGGATGACATCGCCGCGGGACGTCTGAAGCCGGTTCTTGAAAAGTGTTATGCGGACGACAGCGAAGCCTTCCACGCGGTCTACACCGGCCAGGGCGGACCTTTGCCGGCACGTGTCCGCGTGCTGCTGAATTTTCTCGCTGAACATGGTGCCGTGACCTGACGCGCGGCTTTCGAACTGCCTTACTTGAAACACCCCAGATGAACGCCTTCGAAATCGCTTGAGCAGGCCACCAGGCTCATGAGGGATTTCTGGGCGTTGGTGAGGCCTGCTGCCGGAACGGGCGCTTCAACGCGAATGGTGGCGGCCCGGTTGCCGGAGCGAAGGGCGAGCCAGTAGTAGGAGGTGCCGGTTTCAGTGTCCTCGCCGGACCGTACCAGGGTGTCCGGCTTGTCCTGGCTATAGAGAATGCTGGTTCCTTCCGCCTGCTCTGCCAACTCTTCAAAAAGGTTTGTCGGGCCGGTCTGTTCGACAATCGTCAGCCCTTCGCCGAGGTAACTGCGCGACCATTGTGTGGCGGCCATGGTTTCCACGGGCCAGGGGCGGCTGTGGCTCGGCAGGTGCGGGTTGGCGACCCGGCCTTTGGCGGCTTCTATTTCTTCCCAAACCACGCGTGGCAGGTCGTTCAGCTTTTCATCAGGAGCCATCAGCACATGGTTGAGCGGCCCCAGCTTGATGAAAGCGTCCGTTGCCCGTCCTCCCCGATAACCAAGCGACGACCAGCCGCCGTCTTTCGAATTGTGAAACGACAATAGCGGCTCGAAGATTTCGCCGTCGCTGACCAGCCGGTAGAGTGACATGGTATCGATGGTGCCGGACTGCTTGTCACGCGGAACGCCGCAGCCAGCAACGTTGAGCGGCCGGTCGGCAAGGTCGTAGAGCCTGATCCTGTCGCCCTCCGGTGTGCGGCCGTCGTTGGTATCTTCCAGCAGTGACGCGTCGAGAAGGCCCAGGGGTTGCTCGTAGTGCAGCGCGGCCAGGCGGCTGCACACGTTCAGGATCTGGTTCTCGAACGGGATGTTCAGAAGGGCCGGGTCGAAGCTGGGCAATTGCGCCCTGATCGCAAAGAGCGCCACGGGGGTATCGATTTCATAAAAACCTTCCGGACCCATGCTGATGATCCGGTCCAGAACATGCTGACTGACCGAGTAGCGTGTCAGGTTCTTGACGATGTCGGCAATCGCAAGCCGGGTCAGCTCGAGCAACTGACCCAATTGACCGCCGCGGACGGCGGCAACCGCAGTCTCTTCGGTAAAATAGGGCGAGTGGAAACCGACCCTTGCGCCCGGTTCGATGGTGCGGTCGATGAAGGTACCGATGCCGCCGGTCGGCCAGAAGGACGAGCCGCCCAGAAACGCCATGGCACAGGCCGAAACGCAGCTGTCTCCGGCTTCGACCACTGTTGCGATGGTGTTGTTTCTGAAGAAGTCCGCCAGCTTTACCCCGGCTGAATAGGACCCGCCGGGGCTCGACAGCGAGACGATAGCGCGCGGCCCGCCAAAATCGTTGTTGCAGGCCGCCCCCGAACAGCGCGCCAGTTGCGCGAAGGCCTCCTCCACGCGCTCGCCATCCTCCGCCCGTATTTCCCCTTCCAACCGCAGATGCACCACCGGCGCGGCGTCACTGTAGCGGAAGGAGACAAGTGTCAACTCAGCGGATGAGGCGTTCTGAGTGCTCAGCAGCAGCGTGGCAAGAAAGAAAAAGGGCCGGGCAGGAAAACGGAAGGGCATTGCAAATCAGGCTTTCGAAATGTCACCAGGCTGCACCTGCCACCAGGAGAGAAGTTCGCATTTCCCAAACAGTCAAAAACTGGAAAATTCCGCGGTGGAGGCAATAGGTGTGCTGCCATTTGGCGTGAACAGAAATCGGGAAAACCATAGCATGGGTTCTTCCGCGCTCACATCGCAAGATATGAAACCTGTCCTTTTAAGGCAGTTCTGTGCCGCGACTGCCTGAAGCCCTGCAGGGCGATCAAGAACCAGTCTTCTTCTGGCGTGGACGCCTCGCCCAGATTTTCAGGTCGACGATCACTTTCACCGTCGCGGCAACTGCCAAAGCACAAAGCGCGGCCTTGGACAGTGTCTCCATCGTGCCTTCGATCAACAGCGCATGGGCGGCACTGCCGATGACGATTAGCATTGCAAGCAGGGTGTGGAGGCGGCGCCAAAGACGCGGAGAGATTGGCAGGCGCCGTCTGACCGCGGCGAGCAATGCTGCGGCGAATACCGCCCACATGGCAAGCACGCCCCAGACGGAAAAGGGTGTCGGTGATCTGAAGAGAAGGGCGTCGATGACATCCGGCGGACTGGTGATCCAGAGCCCGCCGACATGAAGGATGATTGCCAGCACCAGCAACGAACCGCTCCAGCGGTGCAGGCGCCTGCCCTTCAGGCCTTCAGCACCAGGGAGATAACCTCCAGCCAGCAAGGGCTGCAACAAGAGCAGTGCCATCGCTGTGATACCGGCAAAGCCTGCAGCGATATAGACCGGCTGGCGCCATTGCAGCAGCGGGCTTGCCGCCGCCGCGAACATCGGCACAGCAAGGATCGTTGCCAGGATGGCCCATTTCAGAAGAGCACGAAGGCGGTTCATGCCGTCGGGCAAGTCCGGGTCAAGCAGGCTGCAGCACGAAATGTGCTTCCAGGCTGGTGTCGGCCGAGCTTCTCATCACTGGCCGCAGAAAGACGGTTTCGAACTCTCCGCTGTCATAGGCCAGATGCCCGTGGGGCTGGCCGAAGGCCGGAACGATCTGCGGCATTTCCAGGCGAAAGACGCCATTGGCATCGGTGAGCGTCGCGCCATGGCTGCGCTGGTCGCGTTCGTTCCCCTCGGTCGTATGTGCCCAGATCTGAATGCGCTGGCCTGCCAGCGGGACACCGTCACCTGCGCGCCGCACGGTTCCACTCATCCAGAAACCGCCACCGCCAATCCTGTCGACAATGGGCGCACCTGGCCGATAGTTGTTGGACCCGCCCCGCATCGAGGGTGTCGGCGCCACGCCTTTGGCCTGTGCGGGAACACTCAACCCGGATGCTCCCGACACCAGCAGGGCGGTTCCGGTGACAAGCAGGTTTCGGCGGGTAATGAGACCGGATGTCATGAGTAATCTCCTGTCGGGCGTTTGGGCCCGGCTCCTTGTGGGCACCGGGCGCGTCCGATGTTCAAGTATAGGGTGTTTCCGGGCATTTCCGAGGCATCGGGACGTTTCATTCAGCGGATCGTGCTCACACCTGCGTGAGCAAACGGCATCGCTTTCGGGTGGTCGGACTGTTGCAATTTTTCAATCGCTTGAAATTTTCTCGGGATTTCGCGTCTGCATGGGATTTTTCCGGATTTTCTTCGCCAGCAATGTGACGTAACGTTCGGCGCAGATGCAAGAAGCCTAGAGTTGCCTTGGTGTTGGCTCTTGGATACAGGCCTGAGGGCCTTCGCAAGGCGCGGTAAAGCTGCCGCATTGTAAACTGATCCAGGACGCGGCCTTGGCGTTACGGTCAGCAGTCTTACCCGACCCTTGAACGACCAAAGAGTGAGACATTGAAGACCGGCTTCATTTTCCTCATCGCTGCAATTGTGACTTTTTGTTCATTGGTTCCTTCACTGGCAGGCAACGCTGCAGGTTTTGCCCCGCTCAAGCTGGAAGGACATCTCGTGAAATGGGGAAAGACGGAGCTCGGCACGCCGGCTCACGTCACCTATGCCTTCGTGCAGCAGCCCATCGTGCAGGAGAAAGCGCGAAATTGCGGAGCGATGGACAGTCTGGCGCGCCTTGCGCGCTTGAGTTCCCTGGGCCTTGAGGACGTGCGGCGCCAGGCATCGCTTGCTTTCCAGCTTTGGCAAAATGTCAGCGGGCTCACCTTCGAAGAGATAGCGGACGTGAACGCGGCAGATATTCTGCTGGGCGTGCAGTCCATTCCAAGGGGATTTGCGTTCACCAACGTCAGGTTTCAGTCCGACTTTGCAGATCGTCCGAAGTCGAATGTGACCGACGTTTCGGACCGGGGTCTCGGAAAACCCGGCCGGCAACCGGAAGCACGGTCAGGTGCCACGGCGGCGGCCAAGCTTGCCCGCATCACCCGGTCTGCCGTTTGTCTCAATCCGGTTCACAAATGGAAGATCGGCTTCGACGGCGATTTGAAGACCTACGATTTGCAGTACACCTTTGCCCATGAAATCGGTCATGCGATCGGCCTCGATCACTACCTTCGCAAGAGCTCGATCATGCACTTCAAGTACCGGGAAACCTTCGAGGGTCTGCAGCCGAGCGATATCGAGGGAGTGCGGTGGCTGTACGGTGCCCGTATAGATTGAATCGATCATCAAATTGACACGTTTTGCGGGTATGTCCCGTCACGTGTCAATGGGTAACCTGCTGATATTTAAAAGCTAATTTTATCAGGCCTTTGCCCGAAAAGGCCAATTTTGCTTCCTATCTGTTTGTCTACGCATCGGTGAGGGCGAACGGGTTGTCTGCTCTGCCGGCGCGGCAACAAGGGAGTGAATCATGAAACGCAACATCGTTCCGGCCACAATCGCCGCCCTGGCGCTGTCGCTCAGTCCCGCGCTGGCGCAGGAGACCTCTCAACCCCGCGAAGCAGACCCGATGATCCAGGAAACAATGCCCGAGGGCGATGCGCCTGAGATCGCGTTCGAAGGCGTGACCCCGTTCCTTGCCCAGCAGGAATCCGGCCATTGGCTTTCCAGCAACCTGATCGGGCAGGAAGTCACCAATCCGGCTGGCGACACGATTGGCGAGGTGGCCGCGCTTGAAATCGATGGCGAAGGCAAGGTCGTTGGTGTCGTGATCGAGGCAGGAGGGTTTCTGGGCCTCGGCACCAAGCTGATCGGCGTTCCCTATGATGCGGTCGAGCACAGCAAGGTGGAGCCGGGCGACCAGAAGCTGGTGATCAAGGCCTCTCTGGACGAGGTTGATGCAGCTCCTGCGTTTCTGACGTCTCTGCAGATACGCCAGGCGGAAGAAGCTGCAAAGGCACGGCAGGAGGCCGAGCAGCTGAATGCCCCCGCAGTGGGTGAACCTCAGACGGCGCAGTAACCATGGCCGCCTGCGTTCTCATCTGGAACGCGCAAGGACGGATCGGACCGGGTCACGCAATGTGGTCCGGTCTTTTTTGAAAGTGCCAGCTTTCGGCTCCGACCCTGAAGCGCTACGGCGGATCTATTCCTTGGATTTCGCGCAGCTGCCCCGGCCGGAAGATTGCCCGCCCATGGCTTCGCACGTAGGATGCCGCCATGGGGCGTATTCTGGAAACCGAGCTCTATCCGCCGGTCAAAGCTTTTCTTGTTGAGCAGGGATATGAGGTGAAGGCCGAGGTCGGTTCGGCCGATATCGTCGCGTGCCGCGAGGGCGCGGATCCGGTGATTGTCGAACTCAAGACCGGGTTCACCTTGAGCCTGTTTCATCAGGCAGTCGTGCGCCAGTCGGTGACTGACGCAGTCTATGTCGCGGTTGCCCGCGGCAAGGGGCGGCAGTTTCTCCAGTCCCTGAAGAAGAACCTGCAGCTTGCCCGAAGGCTGGGCCTTGGCGTGATCACCGTCAGGCTGCCGGATGGCGTTGTCGAGGTGCACCTGGACCCGGCGCCTTTCACCCCGCGCAAGTCCAGGGCGCGCAAGGATCGGCTCCTGCGGGAGTTCGCCCGCCGGGTCGGTGATCCGAACACCGGCGGTTCGACGCGCACCACGCTCGTGACGGCCTATCGCCAGGATGCGATCCGCTGCGCGGAACATCTTTCCACCAACGGCCCCAGCCGCGGCGCGGATGTCGCCAGGGCAACAGGCGTCGCCACCGCAACCCGCATGATGGCCGACGATCACTACGGCTGGTTCGAGCGGGTGGAAAGAGGCATCTACGCCCTGACGCCCAAGGGACTGGCGTCTCTGGGCACGCCGGAGGAAGCTGCCGGATAGCTGTTCTAAAGCCCGTTGATCGGCGTGCTGAGCGCATAATACTCGAGGATGTTGCCATCCGGATCGGTGACCTTGAATAGACTGATCGGCCCTTCGCTGATCAGGCCGGGGGCCTTCAGCGCATCGGGGGCGACTGTCTCGACATGCTGCAGAGCCGCCTGAATGTCGTCGACCTTCAGATAGGGGACTGCGTTGCCGCCAAGCTTGGCGTCCGGCGCGAAGGTCTGTTTTGAAATGACGGCAAACAGCCCACCGGCCACATCGAAGCCGATGAAGACATCAGTTTCCACCGTGGGGGCGGCGCTGAAGAGGTCCTGGTAGAACTCGCGTGAACGGCTCAGGTCGCTGGACAGCACATAGACGCCAAGTCGTTGAAAGGCTGCTGCTTGTGAATTTGTCATGTCTGTCTCCTGCGCATGAAGCGCTGTTCCGCTGGTCAGAAAAAGGATCGCGAGGATCCACAAAAGGTGTCTTGTCAGGTTTCGGGTCATGGTCTCCGGACGCTTTTCAACTCTGGTGTCCGGGTCCTATAAAGGCCCCCTGCTGACACCGTGTTGGCAGCATCGTGCCGGGGAGACGGGCCATGCGGCGCGCGGACAGACTGTTTGAAATCATCCAGATCCTGCGACGGGTGCGCCGGCCGGTGTCGGCGCAGGCGATCGCGGACGAGCTGGAGGTTTCCAAGCGCTCGGTCTATCGCGACATCGCCACCTTGACGGCGCAGCGCGTGCCGATCCGGGGCGAAGCCGGTGTCGGCTATGTTCTGGAAGAGGGCTTCGACATGCCGCCCCTGATGCTGACACCCGAGGAAATCGATGCGGCGGTTCTGGGGGCCTTGTGGGTTTCCACCCGCGCCGAGCCGGAACTTGCCAGGGCAGCGGAAAACCTGATCGCCAAGATCGAGGCCATCACGCCCAGGCCCTTGCGCCGCCACATCGCGGCAGCCGCGATGAGCGTGCGGCCCGTCAGCCCGGCATCAGAGGACAAGGTCGATGCGGCCATGCTGCGGCAGGCCATTCTGGAAGGCAGGAAGGTGTCGCTGGGGTACCGTGACGGCGATGGCAGGGAGAGTAAGCGCGTGGTCTGGCCCGTGTTGCTGGGCTACCGGGACGAAGGCCGCATCCTTGCGGCCTGGTGCGAGCTGCGCCAGGGCTTCCGCTATTTCCGCACCGACCGCATGACCTTCGCCGAGGCGCTGGATCAACGCTATCCGGAAAGCCGCGGCTCATTAAAGGACCGTTGGCGGAAGGCCATGGATGCCGAGCGGGAAAGCTATTTCCCGCGCGCCTGAGCGCAAGCAACTCACCCCTTGCGCCCCAGATAGACCGCCTGGGTCACCTCGCGCCCGTCCTGCAAGGGGTTTGCGAACACCACCGGCTCGGCCCAGGCCGCGTCAAACGCCTGGCCAAGCAAGGCCGTGATGGCCTCATCCGGGGCTTCGTCCGACCACAGCCCGACGATCCCGCCGGGCTTCACGAACCGCTGGACGGAGCGCAGGCCCTCGGGCGTGTAAAAGCCTTTTGACCCGCCATGCAGCAGCCGTTCCGGGGTGTGGTCGATATCGATCAGCAGCGCGTCATACTGGCGGCCGGGCCTGTCTCTATCAAAGCCGTCTTCTGAGGCTGCCATGGCGAAGAAATCGCCCTGCACCAGCCGGCAGCACGGGTTGTCGGCAAGCTCGGTTTTCATCGGCACGAGACCTTCCTCATGCCAGCGAATGACGGGTGCCAAGAGGTCAACCACGGTAAGGTCGGCAACGCTCTCGTGCGCCAGGACGGCCTGCGCGGTATAGCCAAGCCCAAGTCCGCCCACCAGCACGTCCAGCTTGTCACCGTCGAGGGCCGCAAGTCCCTTGTCCGCCAGCGCGATTTCCGAGGCGGTGAACAGGCTCGACATCAGGTGTTCCTCGCCAAGGAGGATTTCGAAGACGTCGGTCTTCAGCGCCAGGATATGCCGGCGGCGCAGGGAAATCGCGCCGATCGGCGTCGGCGCGTAGTCCAGTTCTTCAAACAGCCTGCTCATCTCAGCAATAGCGCTCCGGCCCGATGCTTTGCACGTCCGAGTAGCGGTCGCCGTGGGCCCAGCCAACGGGCAGCACAGCCTCGATACGCTCCAGATCCGTCGCCGTCAGGTTCAGCGCCGCGCCCGAGACGCATTCCCGCAGGTGCTCCACGGAGCGCGTTCCCGGGATCGGGATCACATGCGGCCCGCGGGTCAGCAACCAGGCATTCGCCAGCCCCGCCGCCGTCGTGCCCATCTCCGCCGCAAGCTTGCGGAAGCCTTCCATGATGCGCAGGTTCTCCGTCAGGTTCGGCTCCATGAAACGCGGGTTGGTGCTGAGGAACGGCAGCTCGGCGATCCGCTCGCGCGGGATCGGATGGTCCGTCAGCAGCGAGCGGCCGACGGGCGAGAAGGCCACCATGGCAACACCAAGCTCGGCGCAGGCCTGCACCAGCCCGAGATCGGGCGCGCGCGTGGAAAGCGAATATTCCGATTGAACGGCCGCGACAGGAAACACCTTCATGGCGCGCCGCAGGGTCGACGGCGCGATTTCCGACAGGCCGATGGCGCGAGTCTTGCCCTTTTCGACCAGCCGGCCGAGATTGGCCGCCGTTTCTTCCGGCGTGAAGCGCGGATCGCGACGATGGGCGTAGAACAGGTCCACGCACTCCACGCCAAGCCGCTGCAAAGACTTGTCCAGCTCGGCTTCAAGGTGCTCCGCCGAATTGTCGAAGCTGCGGTTGCCGTTCGCATCGGTGGTGATCGTGGCCTTTGTCGCGATCACGAATTCGTCCCGCGCACCAGGATTGGCTTTCAGATAGCTGCCGAGGGCGCTTTCCGATTTGCCCATGCCGTAGACATTGGCCGTGTCCAGATGCGTGACACCCAGATCGCGGCAGGCATTCAAAATGGCGTGGCTTTCCGTTTCGTTCGTCGGCCCGTACATGTCGGAGAAGGACATCGCCCCATAGCCGATGGCACCCACTTCCGGCCCGTTGGCACCCAATCTGCGTTGTTCCATGTGTCCCCTCTATGCGCTGGAAAAGCTGAAGAGTTCTTTTCTTAAGCCATTGTCCCGGGCGCTGAAAGGGCGGAAGTGGCAGCTCGGTGGGTGTTGGTTTTCTGGTCACGCGCGACGAGGACTTAGAGGGCAGGTTTCTGCTTTCGGGCCGAATCTGCCGTTCGTGCGTCACCGGCAGAGTGACAGCTCCGCACTCGAACCTAACTTTGATAAGCAGTAGTCTAACACTGGCGATGAGTTCATACGTCCAGCTATCTTAGCACCATTGACCTATGACGAAACCGTTGTCGGCTACATCGACACATTGTACTTGATCTCTGCTGTTGCTAGAAATTGTGGAAGCGTTCGACAATGACATAGATTGGCATAAATTATGGCGTTTCCTCAACAGACCTTAGACAGCTTTCATAAAGCAGCCGTTTCGTTGAAACTGTATAGTCGCGCTGAACTGAGTGATGAGAAAAACAGAACTCTGATTGAAAAACTCTATGTCGATCCGTTGCCAAACGAACAGGTTTTCAAATCACTATTAGCGCCGACTACCACCTTCTTGGTAGGACGAAAAGGCACTGGAAAATCGACCGTCTTCCAAAGAGTTCAACACGAAATAAGGAAGAACAATCGAGGTGCGGTATCCGCATACATGGATATACGCAATGTATATGAAGCCTCGCAAGTTGATCCATCCTCGCTTGAACGTGTTGAAGAACTTAAAGATGCTATGTCTTCCAGTCAGATAGAGCGTTTTTTGCTCTTGAAGCGTTTCTTTAAGAGTTTGCTAGTCGATGTTCGAGATGAAATGCAGTCTCAGATTCGCCAGAATTTCCTTAGCAGACTTAAAGATAATTTAGTCGGAAGCTCTGATGAGTGCTTTGAGCGCCTAAACGAAGTCATCGAGCGACTCGAGAAACCAAATTACGAAGATATCGCGGGTTATATTGTTTCGCTACGGAAGTTGCAATCCGAACACTCTGGAAAGCAGGCCGCAGAGGCAGGCGCTTCTTTGAGCTTGGATCCTGTCAAATACAATGCTTCTGCAAATCTTAAAGTTTCTGGATCTGTTTCAGAAGCAAAATCTGAACAGGAAGAGTATAGCCAAATATTAATGAGAATTGTTCAGGTGCCCGACGTAATCGATCAGTTGAGGGTGATTCTTCGCAGTATCGACATGAAGCATCTATATATTTTCTTGGACGATTTTTCGGAGTTACCTTCAGATGCCATGCAGGTGGTTGTGGATAGTCTGATATCTCCACTATCGCGATGGTCCGACTTCATAAAGTTTAAAATAGCTGCTTATCCTGGACGTATTTATCTAGGTAGTTTGGATAAAACAAAGATAGAGGAGGTTAGCCTAGACATTTATGACCTTTATGGCGGTGCTGGCGTTAGCCAGATGGAAGAAAAAGCCACTGACTTTGTGCGTCGCCTTGTCGAGAAGCGCTTGTCCTTCAACAAAATTGATCAAACCACCATTTTCCCCTCCAGTCGGATGGACGAGTTTTACCGCACACTTTTTTTTGCGACGATGGCTAATCCGAGAATACTAGGTCACGTTTTACTCTATTCATATGAGTCGAACCTAATCTATGGAAAGACTATCGGTATTAGGGCCATCCAAGACGCTTCCGAACGTTTTTTTGATGAGAAAGTCCTTCCTTTTTTTAGTTCTGGGATTTTCCGCTTGGCATTTAGGGAGCGATCATCCATTTTTTCTTTGAAAGAACTTCTCGAAAAAATCGTACGCAAAGCGCGTTCTCTTCGCCAAGAAGGGTCTCGCACTTCCGACGGTTCTTCTGACAGCACTTATTCTAGTCATTTCTACATCGCGCGTGATTACGATGATCTTCTTCTTTCGCTTGAGCTTGCCTTTTTCGTAACGAAGTATTTTGAGCAATCTGACCGTGAAGGAAATCGAGTATCAGTTTTTGCGCTCAACTATGGTCTTTGCACAAAATACCAGATCGGTTTCGGGAGACCTTCAGAAAAGCGTTCCGACCGTTTGTTCTTTATGAGCCGCCGCTTCGATTACAATAGCATTATAAGAGAATTTATTAACTCAAATCAGGAAATTTGCTGTGACTTCTGCAAAAAAGACTTTGATGTTGAGATTTTGCCAGCTCTGAAGCTGATGAAGATGCGCTGCCCGTCGTGCGGCCAGGGGCATTGCGAGGTGGTTAACCTTTCAAGGAAGTACGAAGATGTAATCAAGTCGGTTGATGACAGCCTTCTACTTCCTGAGACTGAGTTAGGAATTCTTCAAGCTCTAAAAACTGAGAAAAGAAATATGGTTGCCGCGGAGATTGCCAGTGAGCTTGATTGTTCGGGGCAGCTGGTTGGTAGGCGTGGCCGCAAGCTGTATGAACGGCGCTTGGTATCGCGCAAAAGTGCTGGCCAAGTTTATTCGTACGCGCTTACGGAACAGGCTGAAACGGCTTATTTCGACGGTATCGCAAATCAAGGCCTTAATATTGATGATTGATGGCATGACGACCTGATTGGCTTGGTAGACTTTACAAAGATCGCTCCCCACCCATCCCAGACACCTCCCCTCAATGAAAATCCCGGCTCGGGAACAGGCGCTTGGCCTGTTCGCGCGGGTGCATGGCACGGGTGCGTTGTACGTCTGATTTCAGATGCACCGGCACGTCGTCGGTCTTGGTGGTCGTCTGTCCCAGAACGTCGTCGTTGGGGTGGCCCAGAAGGGACAGGTCGCGGGAGCGGTCTTCTATGTGGTCGGCGATCAGGTGAACGACCATGCCTTCGCGCTCCAGCCGGCCGGTGACCTTCAGCAGCCGTCCGCCGAGAACGGCGGGCCGGAATTTCTCGTACATCTTCGGCCAGACGACCACGTTGGAAACGCCGGTCTCGTCCTCCAGCGTCAGGAAGACCACGCCCGAGGCCGTGCTGGAAGTGGCAGCTCGGTCGGCTTTGATTCCCTGGCCAAGAGTGGCCAGCCCTTTCAAGGCAGTCTCGTGCATTCAGCCCGAAGCTGCTACTCGTTCTGCATGCGGGGAAGGACTGCAACAAGGCCAAATTGACCTTTCCAGCCCCATGAGGATTATTGGCTCAACTGTGTAAACACGCTTGGAATACGCAAGATGAATTCAATCAAGCTCGGGGAATGGGAAATGTGGATCGAGGATGGAAGCCTACCATCCATCTTTGGTTCATACCTCGATCATGCAGAATTTGTGGATCAGATCGACCTCAATAATTCTGAAGGCCGGTTTCTCTTCTTGGGCTTCTCAAAAGGCAATAACGCAAACGGATGGCCACCCGTCATCGTTGCCCAAAAGTATCAGGATTCACAGCGAACTTTCAGCCCCGGAGTTCTATTGATTCCAGATACTTCCTTAGCGTTTGTCGGCGCTGGTGAACGCCTGCTATGTTATAATATCGAAGAACAGAGGAGGCTTTGGGAAGACGAAACCGACTACGGTTTTTTCGCCTGGTACCAGTCCGGCCCCTATGTGTTGATGTCCGCCGAATTGGAGTTTGGCGTTTGGGATCAATTCGGAAAAAAGCTGTGGTCTACTTTTGTAGAGCCGCCCTGGGACTTTAAGGTTCGTGGCCAATTTGTCGAACTAACCGTGATGGGCGACTGCAGCATTTATAGATTGTCAGATGGCTTGAGGCAGGTTTGAGAAATGGCAGTTTTAGGCTTTCATTTGGACCAATTGGATCAGATTGCCACACGTGTCATCAAAAACAGCCATGTGAACTGCCCCTGCATCCATCGGTTCGGTAATGAAAGTCACGCCGCGCTCGCTTAGTTTCTTCCATTCTGCATCGAGGTCTTGCACTTGAAATGAGTGTGCGGCGATGCCATCGGCAATGATTGCTTCTTTGTATGGACCCACGGCTGGATGCTCACTTGGTTCAAGCAGCAACTCGGTTCCCTCTGGATCTTCTTCTGAAACAACAGTCAGCCAACGGTTGGTGCCCAACGGAATGTTGTGTTTCACCTTGAATCCGAGGATTTCGGTATAGAATTTTTCGGCCTTGTCCTGGTCATCGACAAAGACACTCGTGACGTAGATTTTCATGTCTTGGTCCCTTTCGGTTTGTAGGTTGTGAGCCATGATGCAGCCGCGATGTGGTCGTCGCTTATGCTGAGTGAATGCGTCTTCGTGCGGCCCTTCCAGGCGGTCTTGATTAGGCCCGCCTTCTCCAGAACAGCGAGATGCTGGGAGACTGTCTGTCGGGACAACGCAACCCCGTCTTCGGCAACCGACGCGGCACATACTTCGAACAACGACTGAGCAGGTTGCTTGCTCAGACGATCAATGATGCGACGGCGTGTGCTGTCAGATAGCGCCTTGAAAATTAGGTCGAGCTGATCATCTTTCATGGTACCTATATGCAGTAATTTTACTGCATGTCAAGTGCAGTAAAATTACTGCATATCAAACTCACTTCCAAAGCGAGCCTGGGGGAGGGACGAGCGAGCGGCAGTTTCCTCCGCTCTGTTACTGCCAGTTCAAAGCGCAGCGATCTTCCGCTCCCCCGCCCATCCTAGACACCACCCCTCAATGAAAATCCCGGCTCGGGAACAGGCGCTTGGCCTGTTCGCGCGGGTGCATGGCGCGGGTGCGTTGTGCGTCTGATTTGAGATGCACCGGCACGTCGTCGGTCTTGGTGGTCGTCTGGCCCAGAACGTCGTCGTTGGGGTGGCCGAGAAGCGACAGGTCGCGGGAGCGGTCCTCGATGTGGTCGGCGATCAGGTGAACGACCATGCCTTCGCGCTCCAGCCGCCCGGTGACCTTGAGAAGTCGTCCGCCGAGAACGGCGGGCCGGAACTTCTCGTACATCTTCGGCCAGACGACCACGTTGGAAACGCCGGTCTCGTCCTCCAGCGTCAGGAAGATCACGCCCGAGGCCGTGCCCGGCCGCTGGCGGGTGATCACCAGCCCGCAGACGGAAACGCGGCGCGCCTCGCGCGGGGTCAGCGCCGCCAGCCGGTCATGCGGGGTCAGATGCGGGATATGCGGGCGCAGCAGTTCCATCGGGTGGGCGCGCAGGGTCAGCCGGGTGGACAGGTAATCCTCCACCACTTCCTGCCCCAGATGCATGGTGGGCAGGAGGACATCCGGCTCGAAGATCGCCTCGCCGTCGATGGGGTCGTTGAAGAGCGGCAGCGGCTTGGGGCTGCGGATGGTTTTCACCTGCCAGAGCGCGGCCCGGCGGCTGAGCCCCATGCCGGCAAAGGCATCGGCTTCGGCCAGCCGTTCCAGCGTGGCCGGCATGACGCCGGTGCGCAGCCACAGGGTTTCCGTGTCCGGATAGCCGTTGCCGCGGGCCGCGACGATCCAGGCCGCGTCCTCCTCGCGCAGGCCCTTGATCTGGCGAAACCCCAGGCGCAGCGCCAGCGCGCCGTCGCTGCGCCGCTCCAGGGTGTTGTCCCACAGGCTGGTGTTGACGCACACGGGGCGTACCTCCACCTGGTGCTCGCGGGCATCGCGCACGATCTGCGCCGGGGCATAAAAGCCCATCGGCTGGGCATTCAGCAGCGCGCAGGCGAACTCGGCCGGGAAGTGGCATTTCAGATAGGCCGAGACATAGGCCAGCATGGCAAAGGCGGCCGCATGGCTTTCCGGAAAGCCGTATTCGCCGAACCCTTCGATCTGGCCGAAGCAGTTCTGGGCGAATTCCAGCTCGTAGCCGCGCTCCAGCATGCCGGAGATGAACTTGTCCTTCAGCTGCCCGATGGTGCCCATGCGCCGGAAGGTGGCCATGGAGCGGCGCAGCTTGTCGGCTTCCGACGGCGTGAACCCGGCGGCGACCACGGCAATCTGCATCGCCTGTTCCTGGAACAGCGGCACGCCGAGCGTCTTGCCCAGCACCTCCTCCAGCGCCTTGGAGGGGAAGGTGACCTTCTCCCGGCCCTGGCGGCGGTTGATGTAAGGGTGCACCATGCCGCCCTGGATCGGGCCGGGGCGCACGATCGCCACCTCGATGACAAGGTCGTAGAACTGGCGCGGGCGCATGCGCGGCAGGAAGTTCATCTGCGCCCGGCTTTCCACCTGAAAGACGCCGATGGCATCGGCCACGCACAGCATGTCATAGGTCTTCCTGTCGGCCTGGGGCACGGTGCCGAGTGTCAGTTCCTGGCCGTGGTGGGTGTCGATCAGCTCGAAGCACTTGCGGATGCAGGTCAGCATGCCGAGGCTGAGCAGATCCACCTTCAGGATGCCGAGCGCGTCGATATCGTCCTTGTCCCATTCGATCACCGTGCGGTTTTCCATGGCCGCGTTCTCGATCGGGCAGAGCGCGTCGAGCCGCCCCTGCGTGATCACGAAACCGCCGACATGCTGGCTGAGATGACGCGGAAAGCCGATGATTTCGCGGATCAGCTCGATGGTTTGGCGAACGCGCGGATTGTCGAGATCGAGCCCGATCTCCTTCATCCGCGTTTCTTCCGGCCCCTTGCTGGAACTGCCCCAGATCTGCCCGGCCAGCGCGGCGGTGACATCCGCATTCAGGCCCATCACCTTGCCGACCTCGCGGATCGCCGCGCGGGTGCGGAAGTGGATCACCGTGGCGCAGAGCCCGGCGCGGTGGCGGCCGTATTTTTCATAGACATACTGGATCACCTCCTCGCGGCGTTCATGCTCGAAATCGACGTCGATGTCCGGTGGCTCGCCCCGGTGTTCGGAGATGAAACGCTCCGACACCATGGTGATGGTTTCCGGCCCCACATCGGTGATGCCGAGCGCATAGCAGATGATGGAATTGGCCGCCGAGCCGCGCCCCTGGCACAGGATGTTCTTGCTGCGGGCAAAGCGGATGATGTCATGCACGGTCAGGAAATAGGCGGCAAAGGCAAGTTTGCGGATCAGCTTCAGTTCCTTTTCCGCCAGCGCCAGCGCATGGTCCGGCACGCCCGCGGGATACCGCCTCTCCAGCCCCTCGTAGGTCAGCCGTTCCAGTCGCTCCTGGGGCGGTTCGTTGCCCGTGATCTCGTCCGGATATTGGTAGGAAAGTTCGGAAAGATCGAAGCTGCAGCGGGTGGCGATCTCAAGCGTCCGGCGCAGGGCTGCCGGATGGTGGCGGAACAGCCTTGCCATATCCTCCGGCGCCTTCAGCCGGCGTTCGCCATTGGGCAGGGCCCGTGTGCCAATATCGTCGATGGTGCAGCCTTCGCGCAGGCACGTCAGCACGTCGGCCAGCCGGCGCCGGCCGGCATGGTGCATCATCACGTCGCCGACGGCGACCATCGGCGCGGCAAGCGAATGCGCCGCGCGGGCGCAGGTGCGGAACCAGGCCTGGTCGGTGCCGTCATAGCGGGGCGCAGCGCCCAGAAACACATGTCCTGGCGCTTCCTGGCGCAGGCGGCGAATGTGATCCTTAGCCGACTCACAAATTGTCTCGCGCGCCATCTCCGGCTGCGGCAGGGCAATCAGGATCATGCCCTTGCAGGCGTTCATCAGGTCAGAGAAATTCAGGTGGCACTCGCCCTTTTCCGCGCGCCGCTTGCCAAGGGTAAGCAACTGGCTCAGCCGCTCATAGGCGGCCCGGTCGGTCGGCAGCGCCACCCAGTGCAGCGGGCTGTCCTGCAGGCAAAGCCGCGCGCCGACGATCAGCCGCGGCAGCTTCAGCGTCTGCGGGGCAGGCAGGGGCGGGCTCGTGTTCATCTCCTTGCGGGAGGACGTGTCGATCTGCGAATGCGAGCGGATCTGAACGCCTTCCTCGGCCGCTGCCCGCTTGATCTCCTTCAGCGCCGAATAGGCCCGGACAACCCCGGCCAGCGAATTGCGATCGGTAATGGCAACCGCATCGAGATTGAGCATGGCGGCACGGGTCACCAGCTCCTCCGGATGGGAGGCCCCCCGCAGGAACGAAAAATTCGACGTCACGGCCAGCTCCGCATAGCGGACAGGCTCGGGCTGAAACTCGTCAGGCGACGGAAGCACGCTCACCGGCAGGCCTCCCTGTTCTTTCCGGCGCTGTCCTTGCAAGACAGATGCGCGGGATCCCCTTGTCCCCGCGTGCCGCCCTGGCGAAGCAAAAGCGCAAAGCCCGGTCCCAACCGCCGGTCCGTTTGCCCTTCAGGCACCGGAAGCCCCTGACGGCACCGCTCTGCAAACGAGTGGGTCCCGGATCTCGCGATGCTCGTCCGGGGTGACACCGGGCAAGGGGCGGGGAGGGCCGGAACAACAACCATCCTCTCCATCGTCATCCCGGACGCAGCGCAGCGGAGATCCGGGACCGGGGAGCCCAGGATCTGCGAGCCCGGGATCTGCGAGCCCAGGACCGGGAAGGCGATAGAGGCAAGGCGTGAACTGCGGAAGCCCATCAGCCGAACTCCCCTTGCACGAACCAGGCCGGGTGCTGGGGCGTGTGGAACAGCCACAGGCGCTGGCCCTGGTGGGTGGCGATGCGCCAGTAGTCGCGCAGGCCCTTGGCCCAGCTGTCGTCCAGGTCCCACCAGGCGGGGGTGATCCGTTCCGGCCCCTCGGCCTCGAACACGGTCAGGGCCCGGCCGCGCCAGCGGAAGCGCCGGGGCGGTTCGAAGCCGGTGCCGGAAATCGGCTCGGGCGCGAACAGGCGGATCGGCCGCGGACGGTTGGCGGGCCAGGCTTGCGCCGGGCGGCTATAGGCGGCTGGCACCAGCTTGAAGCTGCGCTCGGGAATGTGGCTGTCGACCGGCTGGAACCGCAGGATGTTGTCGAGGCCCACCCGGTTGCCGAGCTGGGTGATGAGATCGTCGAGCCCGTCCTTCTCCAGGCCCTCGGTGCGGTCCAGCTGGCGCATGCCGAGCGGTTCCACCTCGGTTGCCTCCAGGCGGATCATGTCGATGCCATAGCCCGCATCCACCGCGCTGACCCCGCGCTCGAACAGGGCCAGGATCCGTTCCGGGTCGCGCATCGGCCGGGCGAGCTTCAGTTCCACCGCCTGGTTTTCCTGATCGACCCGGCGAAAGGTCAGCTTCAGGCTGCGTGCGCCCTTCTGCGCGGTGTCGAGCCGCTGGCACAGATGCGCGGTCAGCCGGCGTGCGGCGGCCATGACATCGTCCAGAAGGCCGATGGGGTCGGGCAGGGTCATGCGCACGGCAAAGCCCGGTTCCTCGCCAAGGGGAGAAATCTGCTCGGGCAGCGCCCCCAGCGCCTGGTCGAGGCGGCGCAGGACGTCGGGTTCGTACCGCCGGGCAACGGTGGCGCGCGGCAGATTGTAAAGCTGCGAAACCGTGGCGATGCCGAGCCGTTCCAGACTGGTGCAGGTCTGGTCGGACAGCCGCAGGGCCGACAAGGGCAGCGGGCCGATGCGGGCAAGGGTCTCGCCGGTCCCGGCGATGCCTTCGGCAAACCGGGACAGCGCCCAGGCCGTTCCCGGGGTATCGGCAAGGCCGAGCCGGGCGGTCAGCCCCGCCCGGGCCAGCCGGGCGCGGATATCGTCCAGCAGCGGTTCCTCGCCGCCAAGCAGATGGGCCGAGCCGGTGATGTCGAGAAAAAGGCCGTTGCGCCCGTCAAGGCCGACCCAGGGGCAGTAGCGGGTCGCCCATCGGGCCAGCAGCCTCAGGAAACGCTGGTCGGCGGCCGGGTCCGCCGGGCGGGTCAGCAGACCGGGGCAGAAGCTGCGCGCGTGAACCAGCGTCATGCCGCGGTTGAGGCCGAAGCTTTCGGCACGCGGACACAGGTCGTAAAGGCGCTCGGAATTGCGGTCGAAGAGGCTCAGCGCAAAGGGTGCGTCGACGGGCCGGGCACGCAGGGAGCGCTCAGCCGCCAGCCTCGGAAACCACAATGACACGATGCGCCGCTGCATCCCAACGTACTACCCATTCCGACAATGTTCCTATTTTGTTCTTTATAAGCGACCAGCGCCAATGAGTCGAGTCGTGACCATTTTGACGAGGCTCCGGCGCAAGACCGGAAGACGGGGCGGATTGGGCCGGAAGACAGGTGCTGCGCCAGCGGGTTTCAGCGGCATTGCTGCCCGCGCCTTCCGGGATCAGCAGGATGGCCGTGGTGCGTCCGGCCTCGGCCGCCAGCTGCAGCCGGCGGCCCTCCGTCAGTCCGACGGTGCCGGAAAGTTCGGCCACCACCAGCCCGGCCGCGCCGGACCTGAGCGCGGTTTCCGCACTTGCCAGAGCAGTCAGCTGGTTGCCGGCGCGGGTCAGAAGCAGCCGGCCCGGATCGCAGTAGGCCGCAAGGCCTTCCGGGTTCACCGTCGGGCGCCAGTCTTCCGAAATCCACACGACGGCCCCCTTGGCCATCCCGGCGGCGATCGCGGCAAAGCTCAACGCGCTGTCGCCGCACACTTCGTGCGCGCGGGCGTGTTTCAACGGAAAGACGGAGGAGAATTTCAAGGACATGCAAGGATCGTCTGTAGCAATCGGTTGAGCAAAGCCTAACTCATGGAAGCTGTTTGCGGAACCGGATACGGTCAGTATCCATTCCAAACAGCCGTTGCCGGGCACGAGCCGGGTTGCTATACGCCCGGCACAACAGGCAGGAAAGCACCAATGACCAGCAGCCTTCTGGACGGCCGGAAGATCAGGACGATTTCCATCGTCGGCAACGGACCGATTTCCGAGGCCGATGCGCCGGAAATCGACAAGGCGGACCTGGTGCTGCGCTTCAACAGTGCGCCGGCTCTCGGGGTTGCGGGGCAGCGGATCGACGTTCTGATGCTCAACCGGGCCCGGGTCTATATGTCGAAGCGGATCAACCCGCTTGCCCTGGAACGCGCGCCGGAAGTCTGGGTGAACGACATAAAGGAGAACGGCGAGGTCGACTGGCTGTTCGCGCGCGAATGCAAGCCGCGTTATCTCGGGTTCGGCCCGACGAACAAGGCGCGGGAACACCTGAAGAGATTCGATCCGTTCGACCGCAGCAACCCGACATCGGGTGCGTCCATCATCGCCGAATTCCTGGATGTTCTGCCGGACGCCGAAATTCACCTCTTCGGCTTCACCCATCAGGGCAAGCAGCACACCCACGACTGGGATGCGGAAAAGCAGTGGGTCCAGCAGCTCTGCGACGAGGGGCGGATCCACAAACACCTGACGCCAGGGCCGAAGCCCCGGCGGAGCCTCAAGGGCAAGCTGGAATACGCCTTCCGGTTTCTGGAGAAGCGGGCCAAGCATTATCTCCACAACAAGATCCTGCATTCTTCCGAAAGCACGAAACGCCGGATCTTCGGACAGGACGCCTGAGGCGCCAAAAGCGTCATAAAGGTATCTGACAAGCACCCGTAAAGTGCCTTGCCGGGTCCGCAGCTCCGGCTTCGGGCCTGCAGGCGATTGAAAAAATCTGCACTTTCCACAGGCCGGTGAATGTCACCAAGAGTTCATATGAACGACTGAACAGTTTCATATGAGCCAACTAAATTCTGCAAAAAGTCCAGCATTAACCGGGATTGCGGCAAGGGTGGAGCCGTGTCCGGGGGCACGCTTTTGCTGTCGGACGAGAACTTGGCTTCCGCCGGAAATGCAGCCCTGGATCCCATCAAGGGTCGGGATTCTTCAAATTTCCTGCGTTCCCTCTTGCGGACGCGGTCAAGGCGTCTTTTAATGTTCATATGAGCGTCATATAACGTTCATATGAAAACAATACGAAACGCAGGCGTTATCGTTTCGGGTGCCGATGAAGCCATTTCGGCACCGAGAGAGAACCAACTGCTGACCGGGGCAAAGACGCCCTGCTAGATGGGAGCAAATGAACATGGCTTATCGCAAGACCGTCGCCAGCCTCGTGGCTGCGGCCGCCCTCCTGGGCACGTCCTCCGCTTCTTATGCGGCCACTGACATCACCTGGTGGCACGCCATGGGCGGCAAGCTCGGCGAAGTGGTTGTCGAAATTTCCAACGGCTACAACGGATCCCAAGACGCCTGCCAGATCACGCCGGTATTCAAGGGCACCTACGAAGAAACCCTGACCGCCGGTATCGCAGCGTTCCGCGCTGGCGAACAGCCGAACATCCTGCAGGTGTTCGACGCTGGCGCCGCCACCATCATCGGTGCCAAGGGTGCTGTGGTTCCGGTTGAAGACCTGCTCAACGAGAGCGGTGCCGAGTTCAACATCGAAGATTACATCGCCGGTGTCCGTTATTTCTATGCCGACAGCAACGGCAAGATGATCGGCATGCCGTTCAACTCCTCCGCTCCGATCCTCTACATCAACGACGATGCGATGAAGAAGGCCGGTGTCGAAGCTCCGAAGACCTACGAAGAGTTCGAAGCAATCGCTCCGAAGCTGAAGGAAGCCGGTTACGTGCCGCTCGTTCAGTCGCACCTGCCGTGGGAATTCGTCGAGAACTTCAAGTCCCGTCATAACCTGCAGTTCGCAACCAACAACAACGGTTACGACGGCGCAGAAGGCACCGAGCTGGTCTTCGGCGAGCCGATCAAGAACCACTTCAAGGCTGCCAAGAAGTGGCTCGACGAAGGTCTGTTCGGCTACTACGGCACCGGCTGGGGTGACAACCAGACCCCGTTCAACGAAGGTAAAGTGGCTCTGTGGATCGGTTCTTCCGGGTCCTTCGGCGGCATCGCCGACACGGTCGACTTCCCGTTCTCCGCAACCTACCTGCCTTACTGGGAAGCAGTTGAAGGCGCCAACAAGGCTTCCTTCATCGGTGGCGCGGCTCTGTTTGCAATGTCCGGCAAGCCGGCTGAAGAAAACAACTGCGTTGCATCGTTCTTCGAATACCTGACCTCTCCGGAAGTCCAGTACATGTGGCACAAGGAAACCGGTTACGTGCCGGTCACCGAAGCTGCCTATGAGCTGGCCAAGAAGGACGGCCACTACGAGCGCACTCCGGCAGCTGAAGTCGGCATCCAGCAGCTTTCCCTGGAAGGCGGCGAGTGGACCAAGGGCTACCGCATGGGCTTCTACGTCCAGATCCGCGACGTCATGAACCGCGAACTCGGCAAGGTCTTCTCCGGTGAGACCAGCGTTGACGACGCATTCGCGACCATCAAGGCCGACGGCGACAAGCTCCTTGAGCGTTTCGCGAAGACCACCAGCAACTAAGCTCGACTTAGTCGCCAGACCGATAGGGGCGCCTTGCGCCCCTATCGACCTTTGAGCGTGGCTGTATACGCATACCAATTCAGCCGAATATCATGCGTTTATGGCCCGGATCGACCGACATTCAGCCAGAGGGGTCTGGGTGGTCGGATGCCGATCCGCAGCGAAATGAATGAAGCCTCCGGCATTAGATCCAATGCCTGATGTTTCGGGCAGGTCGTCCCACAAGGGGAGGCCGGCGCCAATCGTTCCCGGTGGTCGAGAAACGAAATAATGAAAAAAGTCCAGTTTCAGTCTCCGTGGCTGCCTTACCTGCTGCTTCTGCCGCAGCTCGGCATCGTGACGGTTTTCTTCCTGTGGCCGGCCGCGCAAGCGATCCAGTCCTCCTTCTATCTCGAAGATCCGTTCGGTTTCGGCTCGACCTACGTCGGGCTCGATAATTTCAAGGACATGATCACCTCGACCGACTACGGCCGGGTGGCGCGGTTCACGGCGGTCTTCACCTTCTTCGTAACGTTCCTGTCGCTCGGGCTTGCTCTTCTGCTGGCGGTCAAGGCAGACAAGGTTCTGCGCGGTGCGTCTTCCTACAAGACCCTGCTGATGTGGGTCTATGCGGTTGCGCCGCCCGTCGCCGGCCTGATCGGCGTGCTTCTGTTCGACCAGCATGTCGGCCCCATCGTTGACTTGTTCGCCCTGTTCGGCTGGAAGATGCAGATCGGCGTAAGCTATTTCGACACCAGCTTCGCCATGATCGTCACTGCCGTCTGGAAGCAGATCCCGGTGAACTTCATCTTCTTCCTGTCCGGACTGCAGGGCATTTCCAAATCCGTTCAGGAAGCCGCCAGCATCGACTGCCGGTCCGGCTTCCGGCGTTTCTGGACCGTTACCTTCCCGCTGCTGGCACCCACCGGCTTCTTCCTGCTGATCATCAACATCACCTACGCCTTCTTCGACACGTTCGGCATCATCGACGTCATCGTGAAGAACGAGCCCGGCAACAACCCGGTGACCCTGGTTTACAAGGTCTACCTTGACGGCTTCCGCGGCAACGACCTCGGCGGGTCCTCGGCCCAGTCCGTGATCCTGATGCTGATGGTGTTCATCCTGACAATCATCCAGTTCCGCCTGATCGAGCGGCGCGTGCACTACACATAAGGGAGGCGACGATGAAAAAACTGCAGATCTCGGATCACGTCATTCTTCTTCTCGGCGTCTTCTTCATGGTCACTCCGGTCGTGCTGGCGTTTCTGACCAGCACCCATGATGCGATCACCATCTACAAGGAAGGCATCCAGTTCACGCCGGGTGGCAAGTTCTTCGAGAACTATCAGACGGTCCTGTTCGAGGCCGGTGGCTTCACCAAGGAAGTCGACGGCTTCGTCATGCTCAAGAATTCGATGATCCTCGGCCTTGGCTTTGCCATCGGCAAGATCGTCATCTCCATGCTTGCGGCCTATGCCATCGTCTATTTCCGCTTTCCGATGGCAACCCTCTGCTTCTGGGTGATCTTCGCAACGCTCCTGCTGCCGCTGGAGGTGCGCATTTTGCCGTCTTACGAAATCGTCCAGTCCCTCGGCATGGTGAACACCTATTCCGGCCTGATCGTGCCACTCATCGCTTCGGCAACCGGCACCTTCTTCTTCCGGCAGTTCTTCATGTCGGTACCGGACGAACTTCTGGAAGCCGCCCGCATCGACGGAGCCGGTCCCTGGAAGTTCTTCAAGGACATCCTGGTACCGCTGTCGCAGACCATGATCGCGGCAATCTTCATCATCATGTTCGTCTATGGCTGGAACCAGTACCTCTGGCCGACGCTGATCACCACCGACGAGAGCCTGTTTACCCTGGTTCGCGGCATCAAGCAGATCCTGCAGGTCTGGGTCGGAGCCCAGATCCCGGACTTCAACGAGGCCATGGCACTGGCGATCCTCGCCATCGTGCCGCCGGTGCTCATCGTGGTGATTTTCCAGAGCTGGTTCGTCAAAGGGCTCGTCGAGAGCGACAAGTGAGGTTTTTAGATAAATGGCAACGATAACTCTCGACAAGGTCCGCAAGGTCTACGGCGGCAGTGTGGAAGCGGTCAAAGGCGTTTCCATCGACATCGCGGACGGTGAATTCATCGTCCTGGTCGGCCCGTCCGGCTGCGGCAAGTCCACACTGCTGCGCATGATGGCAGGCCTTGAGGAAATCACCACCGGCGACATCAAGATCGGCGACCGCGTCGTCAACAACGTCGATCCGGCGGATCGCGATATCGCGATGGTGTTCCAGAACTACGCGCTCTATCCGCACATGTCGGTCTACAACAACCTTGCCTACGGCCTCAAAAACCGCGGCATGGCCAAGGACGAGATCGACCGCCGGGTCAAGGAAGCCGCGCGCATCCTGGAAATCGGCGACTACCTGGAGCGCAAGCCGCGGGCACTTTCCGGCGGCCAGCGCCAGCGCGTTGCCATGGGCCGCGCCATCGTGCGCGAACCGGCAGCCTTTCTCTTCGACGAACCGCTGTCCAACCTTGATGCCAAGCTGCGTGTGCAGATGCGCGTCGAGATCAAGCG
Source organism: Labrenzia sp. THAF191a (assembly GCF_009363335.1). Lineage (GTDB taxonomy): Bacteria > Pseudomonadota > Alphaproteobacteria > Rhizobiales > Stappiaceae > Roseibium > Roseibium algicola. The sequence goes on along the minus strand of NZ_CP045333.1, from coordinate 622,501 downwards.
CCTGCAACGCTCGCTCGGCACCACCAGCGTCTACGTCACCCACGACCAGCTGGAAGCGATGACACTGGCAGACCGTCTCGTGGTTCTGAACGGCGGCAACATCGAGCAGATCGGCGCGCCGATCGATGTCTACGACAAGCCGGCCTCCACCTTTGTAGCCAGCTTCATCGGTTCACCGGCCATGAACCTGCTGAAGGTCAAGGCGGATGGGAACGGTCTTGCTCTTGCAACCGGCACCGGCCTCAAAGGTGCCAATGCAAAGGGCCGTGATGCCTACACCATCGGTATTCGGCCGGAGCATCTCGAAGTGGTGACTGCACCCGGTGAAGGCGAAGGCCTTCATCTGGAAGCCAGCGTCAACGTGCTCGAGCCGGTCGGCGCGGAAAGCTATCTCTATTCCAGCTTTGCCGATGGCGGGGACGAGATCCTGGTTCGCGTGTCGAGCCATGCCCGTCATGAGCCGGGCGAGAAGCTTTATCTGCGGGCGGCTCCGGAAAACGTTCACTACTTTGACGCTGAAACCGGACGGCGGATCGACTGATCAGGAAACGTCAGGCGAGGCGGTTTAACGAGGGCCGCCGGACCAGGACAGAGCCACCCCGGGCAACCGGGGTGGCTTTTTGTTTTTGGCCATTCGAACATCCTCCTGACGGTGCTTGTCAGGAGAGCGGCAGGAGATGTCTGGAACTCCTTCGGAAGCTCTGGCAAACACCTCGAAACCGCTTCAGGGAGAAACCTTTGGAACCCTTCAAGAACAACATTTCACCGGATCTGGTGCGCTGCATCGGCGGCCATGTCGCGCAACATCATGCCGGTTTCGACCGGTTGGGCTTTGAAGCGGATATCCTGGAAGAGCTGGACAGCCTGGAACTCAAGCAGCGTGCCGCCCTGATCGCGAGGCATCTGGATCATCATCTGCCACGGCAGCTGCCTGCCCGCTTTGCCATCCTGCAGGCCATGCTGCATCCGATGACGGAAGTCGCCTTCGACAGGGGCAGCGACGAGCAGGGTATCCGAGGATGGGGCATGATGCCGCTCGGCATGGTCGTCGCGGCAAGTGGCCTGGATGATTTCGAGGCTTCGTTCGTGCTGCTGAAGGAAATGACCAAGCGGGCTACGGCCGAATTCGACGTGCGCCCCTTCCTGGCCAGGGACCAGGACCAGGCACTCGCCATCATGGCGCCCTGGGTGAAGGACGAGAGCGTCCATGTCCGCCGGCTGGTTTCCGAAGGAACCCGGCCGCGCCTGCCGTGGGGCATGCGGCTCCAGGCTCTGGTGGCCGACCCCACACCCACTCTTCCGCTTCTGGAAGCCCTGAAGGACGACCCGGAGGACTATGTTCGCCGGTCCGTCGCCAATCACCTCAATGATATCGCCAAGGACCATCCTGAGTTGGTGGCCGATATCGCGAAACGTTGGCTGAAGGGGGCGGACAGGAACCGTGAAAAACTCGTGCGTCACGCCTGCCGGTCGCTGATCAAGCAGGGCCACACGGAAACGTTGGAAGCCTTCGGGCTCAATCCGCCGGAGATCCGGGTCGAAGGCCCGCAGGTCCTGACGTCAGAGATTGCTTATGGAGACGCCGTCGGCTTCAATATCGAGCTGGTTTCGACCAGCAGTAAAACGCAGGATCTGGTGATCGACTATCTGATCCATTTCAAGAAAGCCAACGGCACGCTGGCGCCCAAGGTGTTCAAATGGACCAAGTTGACACTGGCTCCGGGCGAGCGGCTGACCCTGTCCCGCAGCCACGCTATCCGGCCGATCACAACACGTGTCTACTACGGTGGCAAACAGGCGATCAGCCTCCGGATCAACGGGAAGGATTTCGGATTTTCGGAGTTCGAGCTGGTGATGCCGACGGCAATGAACTGATCACGGTTCAGGAAAGCCGCTTGAGCCTGAGCATCCCCAATATCCCGAATGCAGGACCAATCGCCATCAGGACAAACACGCCGGGCCAGCCGATCAGCTCAGCGCCAAGTGGTGTCAGTTGGACCGTAAAGAAAGTCAGCGCGAAGCCGAGGGCGGTCTGGAAGCTCATCAGGCTGCCGGCCTGGTCAGGCGGAGCGTAGTCGGCGACAAGGGCAGAGAACTGGGCCGAATCCGGCAGGATGGAGGCACCCCAGATGAGGACGCACAGAATTGTCAGCCAGACGGGACCGCCGAAGGTGAGGGCCGAGGCGAGCGCGGCGGTGCCACTGATGACCATGGCGGCAATCGCGATATTCGCCTTGCCGACGCGGTCGGCCATGATCCCCGCGACAACGCAGGCAGCACCACCCGCTGCAATGGTCAAAAACGCGATGAGGCGAGACAGCGGGATCGCGGTTTCTGCGGGCATATGGGCGGAGAAGGAAACGGCAAGGGCAACGCCGATCCAGGCCCACATGGCGTAAAGCTCCCACATGTGGCCGAGATAGCCTGCATAGGCATAGCGGATCTTTGGGTTTGTCCATGCGGTGAAGATGGCCTTCATCTTCATGCGGGGCGCCTTGGCATGGAACGGTCCGAGACCGGCAAAAAGGCACAGCACGCCACCTGCAGCGGACGCAAGAGAGGCAACGCTCAGGCTCCAGCGCCAGTCGGTGCCACCAAGCAAGGCCAGAAGATGAGGGGCGGCGGACCCGAAGGTGAGCGCGCCGACAAGCGTACCGACCAGAAACCCGCGATCCTTCTGGCCCCAGCCGACGGCGATCTTCATGCCGACCGGATAGACGCCAGCCAGCAGGACGCCGGTTGCAAAACGCGCAAGGATTGAAACCGGCCCACCCGGCTCAACCACCAGCAGGCTTGCGTTGAACAGTGCAGCGGTGATCGCGCTGAAAGCGAAGAACCGCCGAGGGTCGATCCTGTCGGCGAGGCCAAGAAAGGCCGACGCGACGGCGCCGAAGACGAAGCCGATCTGGACGGCGCTGGAAAGAGCTGCCTGGGCAAAGTCGGATATGGGAAATTCACGGGTCAGATCGGGCAGGATCGCTGCGGACATGAACCACAGGCTCATGGCGGCGATCTCGGCCAGCATCAGAAGGCCGAGTGATCGCCATTTGCCCGCCATCTCACCCGGCAAGACCCAGTTCCTTCTGCTGCTTCCTGGTCAGCTTGGCCGCGATGATCTTGTGCGCGGCTTCGATATAGGCCTTCAGGTCCGCATCGGACAGTGCGCCTTCTTCTTCCATCTGCACCCATTTGGCACGGGCAAGATAAGGCGCGGGGATCATTCCTTCCTGCTGGGTGAGCAGGGAATAGGAAATATCGGAGCATTTGAAGCTGAACCGTGGAAAATCGCCTTCCCCCCAACCAGAGCAGATGGCGAAGATCTTGCCGCCAACCTTCCAGACCGATGCATTGCCCCATTGGATCACATGCGTGGTTGCCGGAAGCTTTTTGCAGAAGGCGTCAAACTCGTCGCGGGTCATTGTCGTGCTCGTAAAGTCGTGGGACCGGAAACGGTTTCCGTCGGCAGGAGCGGCAGAGTGGCTTTTCCGGCCGGATCACGCAAGCTGCATCGCAATGAAAAAAACGTGTCACACATTCCAGCCCCGCGCTCTCTAACATTACGAGACACCAAGAGACGGAACACGACATGACGGCAATCAGCGTAAAAACGGAAACGGTCCAGGCGGCCCAGGAAGGTGACAGGATTGCTCTGGAACGAGTTCTGGAGGGCGTGCAGGACCAGATCCATCATCTGGCCCGCCGTATTCTGGTCAATCCGGAAGATGCGCGCGAGGCGACACAGGAAATTCTCATCCTGATCCTGACCAAACTTTCAACCTTCAAGGGCGAGAGCCGGTTTTCGACCTGGGTTTACCGCGTGGCCGTTCGCTACCTGGTGAGCGCCAAGAAGGTTCGCGACCGGGATCTCGGACTGACATTCGATGCCTTTGCAGCCGACCTTGAAGACGGCCTGGTGTCGGAACCGCCAAAGGCGCCAGACGATGTGCTGCTGCTGAATGAACTCAGGATTTCCTGCACCATGGCCATGCTGCTTTGTCTGACCATGGACCTGAGACTGGCCTATGTGCTGGGCGATATCCTGGAACTGGAACACGGCGAAGCCTCCAGCATCCTGGAAATTGCTCCCGCGGCCTACCGCAAGCGTTTGTCGCGGGCACGGGAGGAAGTGATGGCGTTTACCTCGCGCCACTGCGGCATCGTTTCGGCAGAGGCGAAATGCAATTGTCCGAAGCGGCTTCCTGCAGCCGTCGCTTCCGGCCGAATTCAACCCGGATCCTATCCCAATTCCGTCGGAGGGGCGCAAACCTATCACGACGCCCGGCGGCAGGTCGCATCGGTGATCGACGGTCTGAAGGCCTTTGAACTTCAGAACGCGGTTCCCCGGCAACGTTGCCCTGAAGACATTCGTGTTCAGCTGACCGAGATCCTGTCCCCCGGCCACTGACGCAACCAGACCCGCCAGTAATCGCACAATGCATCAACCAGCCCGGCAACGGGCGGGACTGGCACCGCCTTGCCGATCGAAAGGAAGACCTCCGTGACCCAGTTGAAACACCTCGCAGCCATGGCAGCCACAGTTGCCGTCGTCACCTTTTCCCAACCCAGCCTCGCAGAAGGAACGAAAGACATGAGCCCGGAACAACAGAACGTCATTACCCTTATCGAAAAAATGACGACCTCCTTTGAAAAGGGAGACATCGATACGGTGATGCAGACCTATGAACCAAGCCAGAGCATTGCTTTCGAGCCCGGAAACCCGGTGTCCGACAGCGCCCTGGCGCGCGAACTGTTTCACCAGTTCCGCTCGGTTTCGCCGAAATTCACCTATTCCGGCCACGAAGTGATCGTGGAAGGCGATCTTGCTGTCCACATCGCACCCTGGACGATGACCGGCACCGATCCGGAAGGAAAACCGGTGGCCGGTGAAGGCCTTTCCATCGCCGTGTTGCGGCGGCAGCCGGATGGCAGCTGGAAGATGGTGATCGACAATCCCTACGGCAGCCGCCTGATCCCGGCCGCGAACTGAGCTGCGTCAGGTAGCCGGTACTGCCGGAGAAACGGTGACACGGGCCCGTACGGCGCAGCCACGATCTGTTGCGCGCTTGCCGGGCGGTTCGCCGCAAGGGGCCTCGGAGATACTCCGGGGCCTCTTCCGTCTGTGGGGGTGACCAAGGCACATCCTCAGGAATTTCATTACGGCCAGCCGGCGTCGTTTACGGGCCAGCCTCTTTCCGAGTTTGAGCAGCCGGACATGTTCCGGGATCTGCTGCGGCCAGAATTCCGCATGATGCGGATAGAGTGATCTGACAGGATCGTCCCAGGCGGGAAGGCGGCTGACACAGTGTTTTTTTCGCAACGGCAAGGAATACGGGATGAGCATCTGCTGCTCCCTTCAATTTTGATTTTGTTGAAGAGGTATTTGCAGATAATCTCACGAGACGCGCCTATTCCCATGTTTTCTAATTGAAAACGAGATTTCAAAAATGAAACGAAATATCGATTGGGAAGATCTTCGACTGTTCCTGGCTGTCGCGAAAGCAGGTGGCCTTGCCGGTGCGGCTGACAAGACCGGCGTCAGTTCCGCAACGCTCGGCCGCCGGGTTGCCGCTCTGGAGAAAAGCCTCGACGTTCGCCTGGTGGAGCGCGAGGCGCGAGGTTACCAGCTGACCGCTGCCGCACATGATCTCCTGCGCTACCTGGAAGACATGGACCAGACCGCCCGCAGCATCGATGCGTGGAAAGAAGGAGAAGGCCTGCGCCGGAGGATCCGGATATCGGCGGGAGACTGGACCGCGCGGCTGCTCATCGACAACCTGTCGTCCTTCTGGACCCCAGACGCGGGCTGGCTGCCGGAAATCCTTGCGGATCTCAGAAACCGGGACATTGCTCGCCGGCAGATCGATATCGGTATCCGCAACAGCCGGCCCAAACAGGCCTGGTTGGCCGGACAGAAGGTTGGAAAGGTCCAATATGCCGCCTATCAGGCTGCAAAGGTTGCAAAGGGTGCGGAGCTTGGTTGGGTCGGGCTGGTGGAAGACGATGCCCATTCGCCGACGGGCCTCTGGCTGAAGGAGAACCATGGCACTGATGCGGTAATCACCGTCAACAAGGCCTCGCTTGCTCTTTCACTCGTACGAAAAGGCAATGCCCGCATGCTGTTGCCGACCTTTGTCGGCGATGCTTATCCCGATCTGATGCGCATCGAAGGCCCGTTCGACACCATGGAAACCGAGCGGTGGCTGGTCATGCATCAGGACGAGCGCCATGTACCAACAGTTCGCCAGGCGGTATCCGCTCTGACGAAGTTCTTGAAACAGAACCCGATTTTGTCTTCATTCTCCTGAATAATTCACAGAACAGTGAAAGCAAAAATGGGTGAAAGCATGGCTCCTTGAATCAATTTTAACGAAGCTCCATATTTAATCATGAAAGGAACCGGTTGGTTCCGGTCCGGATGCCTTGAAAGGGTCCGGGCGCAAGGTCGCTTCGACAAGGACTTTGAGGATGTCACGCATGTCAGCGTTTTCTAGCCCGTTCATGCTCGGGTTCGACGATATCGAGCGCGTGCTCGATCGCGTCTCCAAGGCCGCCAACGACGGTTATCCGCCCTATAACATCGAGAGACTTCCGAAAACAGAAGATCAAGGCGATGTCATTCGGATCACCCTGGCGGTGGCAGGGTTCACACGAGAGCAGCTTGAAGTCTCGGTAGAAGAGAGTCAGCTGGTCATCCGGGGTCGTCAGGTGGACGACAAGACCCGGCAGTATCTGCATCGCGGCATTGCCGCCCGCCAGTTCCAGCGGGCCTTTGTCCTGGCCGAGGGGATCGAGATCCTTGGAGCCGACCTGAAAGATGGGCTTCTGTCCATCGACCTGGCACGCCCGGAACCGGAGCGTGTCATCAGAAAAATAGAAATCTCCAGCGGCGAATGAACGCTCGTCGGCCAACATATGGAGAATGACTGATGCAAAACCCCAATAGCCCGTCATGGGCAGACCGCACGCTACTTTCCGAATTCATGTCGGTCGATGAACTGACCGAACTGGGCACCGGAGATGTCGCCTATATCAAGCCGATCAAGGCCCGGGATCTGAAGGAAATGTTTCCGGATGTCCCGCCATTGCACGACAACATGACGCTTTACGCGCTTCTCAATGCGGACGGTACGCCGATCCTGCTGGCAGACAGCCGCGAAGCTGCCGTTGCCAATGCCTTTGAAGCAGAACTGGAAATGGCGTCTTTGCACTGACGTCAACCAAGGACTGTGAAACGAACGCGACACCGGCCATCTGGCCGGTGTTTTTGTGTTCAGGTCGTATTTCTTCATGCCGGAGCCGGAGCCGGAGATGGTGGTGTCTTTCTGCTTGTTGAACGCATGCGTTGAAAACCGTTGTTCAACCTGGATGCAGCTTGCAGGAAGTGACAGGCATTGTTTCTTTTTCCGGAATTAATGCATGCATTGCACTGCGAATTTGGTTAACCAAGTCGAGAGATTATTCTTTCGTCGTAGAGGCCTCGCCTGCCGGGGCAACAATTATGTGGTGCAATGCCCTCATCGTGGTCGCGTCACAGGTTGCTTGCCCGAAGGAGAGGTGCTCGCAAGATGACACGTGTGGCGTCCGGCCGGCGCAAGCTTCAGGCATTTGCGGGGAACGGAAGGTCCGGCAGTGGGAGATCGTGACATGCGCTGGGGACGGCATAGGGCAACAGGCAACGGTCTTGGAAGTTTCGTATGAAAATCAGCACGATCACCAATTGGGCCTATGGAATTACCGTTCTTCTGACAGGATTGTCCGGAATTGCCTTCATTTTGTCCGTGCAAAGCGCCCAGGATGAGCGGGTTGCGGTCGAACAGCACCTGGCGCTGGATCAGCTGGGTCAGCAGCTCGAAATCGACGCCGAACTGAGAACGGACGAGGCGCGCCTCTACATCATGCGCGGGGACGCCGCGCACCTGCGCGTTTTCGAGACGGTAAACGAAGAAGAACACCAGCTTGAGGAGCAGGCGCGCCATGCCGAGAAGATCGGCGCGAGCGAGGAAGAACTTGCCTTGCTGCTGCAGATCGATGAGCGGATCGATGCCCTGGAGAAGCTGGAACTTGAAGCCCTGGAAGCTTTCCAGACCGGAACCCCGGAGCGCGCGCAGGCGATCCTGTTCGGTGACGAACACTATCGTCTGCATTCCCGGCTTGTGAAGGAAATCGAGACCTTCCGGAACCAGGTCAATGCCCGCACAGGCACGGCGCTGGAACTTGCCAGACAGCGCAGCGATTGGGCTGGCCTGACGGCACGTATAATGCTCGGACTGACCGCAGCTCTATTCATTGCCGTTCTTTACTTCGTGCTTCGTCGGCGTGTCGCGCTGCCGCTTACCCGCATGACAGGTATCGTCAACCGGCTAGCCACCCAGGACTATGCGGTCGAGGTCCCACTCGATGGTCGTCGCGACGAGATCGGCGAGCTGAACGCGGCTATCCATATCTTCCGCGAGAACGGGCTTGAGAGGGAGCGTCTTGATGCGGAGCGCAGACGTGATCTCAAGATGAAGGACCTCATCCTGCAGATGATGCACCGCCTGCAGGCCTGCCAGAAGCTGCATGAGTTGTCCGATGTTGTCAGCCGGTTTGCACCGCAAATCTTCCCGGAGCTTTCCGGAAGCCTTTATGTTCTCAACGAACAGCGGACAGTGCTGAAACAATCCGGAGCGTGGAAGACGCCGCAGCCTTCACGCGCAAGCTTCAATCCCGACGATTGCTGGGGCCTGCGCCGCGGCAGGGCGCATTGCAGTCACAACGGTACCGACGACGTCAACTGCGCTCATCTTGCCGACGCGTCCTCAACTGTCCTGTGTGTTCCGCTGACAGCCCAGGGAGACATCATCGGTCTGTTGAGTTTCAAGGATCTTGCCGGTGACGGCGACGCCATACGGGAGGCACAGCTCTATCTGGAACTGATCGCCGAAAACGTGGCGCTCGCCGTTGCAAATCTACAGCTGCGTGACAGGCTGACCCAGCTTGCAGTGCGCGATGCGCTGACGGGCTTGCTCAATCGACGCTCGCTTGACCAGGACCTGAGCGAGCGGGGGCGTGACAACACGATTGCTCCACTGACCTGCCTGATGATCGACATCGATCATTTCAAGCGCTTCAACGATGAATTCGGCCACGACGCGGGGGACATGGTGATGCAATCCTTTGCCGGCGTCCTGACGGAAACTGTTGGAAATCGTGGCTCGTGCTACCGCTTCGGCGGCGAGGAATTTGCGGTGCTGTTGCCGGCCATTTCTCGGAACGAAGCCATCGAGATTGCCGACCGCATCCGCAAGAAGACAGCAAAGACGACAATGACACACCGGGGCACGGTGCTTGCACCGGTCACAGTCTCCATCGGCATTGCCGCAACGCCAAAGGGCGGGTCTGTTGCAACGCTGCGCACGCGGGCCGACGTTGCCTTGCTGGCGGCAAAGGAAGCCGGGCGGGACCGGACAGTGTATGAAAGCGGCAGGGACCAGCAGCAGGCGACAGGCTGATCGTTCGGTCCCGTGAAGGGGCGGAAGAGACGCTCCGCACATTGGCAAGACCTTCAAAACAAAACGCCCGCAGAAGCAGGACTTCTGCGGACGTTCTTGTGTCGGGCAGCAGGCCGGCGCCTTATCAGGTGAGGGCCGGTTCCCGGGTTTCGGGCTTTGCCTTGGCTGCAGGTTCGCCGCCATCTGCCGGAGGTGTCTTCGGTCGTTCGGACGGTCCGGTGGAGGTGGTCGCAGGTGGCTTGCGCCAGGGCTGGCTCTTGTACCAGCCAGCCACATAGGCAACGGCAATCAGCGCCACGAAACCGAGCAGGTTCGACAGGATCTGCGGAAGCCATTCGCCGCGACCCCAGACCATGTCACGCAGGATGCCCGCCGCCTGGGCAATGACCAGGCTTGCCATGAACACGGGCAGTGACTGCTGTCCGACCTTCTGGACAACGCGTACGAAGCGGCCCCAGATCTCGCCATGTCCAAGCAGGCGTCTGCCGTGCTCGCCCGCAGCAACCCAGGCCAGATAGGCAAGGGCCAGGAAGTGCAGGTAGCGGAACAGGCCGAATTCCGTCTTGATCCAGAGCGGCTTGATGATCTCGCGGATTTCACGGGCCCAGACCAGGTTCAGGTGATTTTCCTGAAAGGCACGGAAGTAGGCGAAGGGAACCGTGGCGACAAGCACCACCGCGCAAAGCACGATCAACGTCTTGTTGACGGGAGGTGCCGGTATCCAGCCGCGCATGAACGCAAAGCCGGTGAAGAACAGCATTTGCCAGGCGAAGGGATTGAAGAACCATTCCCGGTCCGACCAGGGTTCGGCCGGCAGGCTCAGCAGGTCGAACTGGGCGGCCAGCCAGAGGCCGATCGACAACGCGAAAGCGCCCGGCACCGAATAGCGGGCGACAAGCATGATCGCCGGGATCAGCGACAGGATCACCACATACATCGGCAGAATGTCGAAGTAGTTCGGCACCCAGGTCATCGTCAGCAAACCGGGCAGGGCCATCTCGGCGTTGTCATAGAGATGCAGGAGGTTGAGCGAGGCGACATAGTTTTCTTCCAGGCCGCAGCACTCAGCCAGGTAACCGCTGTTCTGAAGCATGACAAGGCCAACGGCGAGGACCAGGAACTGGCCGATATGCGCCCAGTACACCTGCCACATGCGGTGCAGGATGCGCGCTGCCCCCATGCCCCAGCCATGAACGTCGAAGATCTTGCCGAAGGCGAGCGCGGAGGCCATGCCCGAACAGAAGACGAAGATTTCAGTCGCATCGGAAAACCCGAACCGGGCGGGAATCCAGAGCGTCCACCAGTTCCATGGTAGGTGGGCAACGTAGATAATGAACATTCCAAGGCCGCGGAAGAAATCAAGCCGCGGATCGCGTGGGCGTTTCGTTTGTGTGTGAGCGTTCACGTTGGGTCCAGAGATAATTGGTCAGTCGAGTGCCGGCAGTAGGTCAGACCGAGCCGGTAGCCCTGAGTTTTTGGTCTTCCATCACTCGGTGGGCGCGGTGCATTTTGTCGCATATTTCAAGACGTTGTTCGGCGAATCTATCCAGTGCACCGCGTTTGTGCGTCCGGCTGTTGAGCAGCCGTTCCGCATCCTCCGGCATGCCTGCCCGCAGGGCAGCATCGATTGTGATTCGCTCGAAGACATCGCGCTGAGCGTGCGAGCCGCCGACCATGTATAGATTGTCTTTCGCGGAGTCCAGCAGAGCAAATGCGGAGGCATAATTGCCCTTCCGGTACTGTTCCAGGCCGAGACCGGTCGGCAGTCCGGTTTCCGCGGTGATCCGGCCAATATCCGTTTCGGTTTGTGCCCGTTCCTTCAGTCCGGTCAGCAACCGCTCGGCGCCCATGCGGCGGCCACCGTTCAAAAGGGCCAGCAGATAATGCAGGTCGGCGAAGACATTGCAGCCGTCTTCGGCGCGCTTGTCGGACAAAAGCGCCAGCTCGTCCCAGCGAGGGCCGGTATCGACCCCTTCAAGCTCCAGGCGGACAAGCAGCGAGGCGGCATTGGAAATATCGCGGTAGTCGTCGGTCTTGTCCTTGCGGATGTCGGTGTCATAGAGCGCAAGCGCCTTGTCGGCCTGGCCCTGGTCCAGATACATCAACGCCAGATGCCACCAAACGTGATAGCCGAAGTTGTTGCAGTGAGCCCAGCCTTCCGGCTGTGTTTCCAGCCACCCGGCACCTTCTTCGGAGCGGCCGGTCATGTCGTGCACATGGGCGACGGCGTGAAGGCCCCAGGCATCATCGCGGGCAAATTCCAGTCCCCTGCGGCCGGCAGCCTCTGCCAGGCGATAGTCGCCGGTTTCTTCCAGAGAAAACGCCCGGCAGCCAAGCATGTAGCCATAGGCCGGGTGGGTTTCGCCATAGGCCGCATGCACCCGCTCGATCGACTGGCGCATGCCCGTGGCATCGCCCAGCACGAAGCGGATCGCGTGAACCAGTTTCATGATCAGGGCATCTTCGGGAACCGTCACCAGCACGGTATCTAGAAGGTCGGCAGATCTTGTGGGATATCCCTGCAACCAGGACCCGAGGGCGTCGACCACGGCAAGTTCGCGTGCCGTAACCGGCGTATGCTGCGTCGAGGTTCTGGCAATCGCCAGGCATTCCTGAGCCGTAGCGGTCAGTTCCTTTCGGCCAAGCAGCAGGCAGAAAATCCCGCGTGCCGCATGCCCAAGCGCGAAGTCCGGTGCCAGGGCAAGGCATGTCTCGAGATGTTGGGGAGTAGTCCTGCCATGCGCCAGAAAGGCTTTCACGGTCTCGTTCCAGGCGGCCAAGGCTTCCTTGTCCGACAGGGTAAGCTCATATCCGAATTGATCAGTTAGACGCATAACAGGCCTTTTTGTTTCTCATTCCGGTCCTCTGAAACCGGGTCCCGCCAACTGCGGCTGTAAATGGCCGGATGGCTGAATATTCCTATCCAAAATCCGCAGGCGGCACTTGAACTGCAAAACACAAAAAGGTGTTGGCAATGTGTAGGTGAAGAAAAGACACCTTCGTTGCGAAATTAAGGCGGGAAGTGCAAGTCTTCGTATCGGGGTTTTAAAGTCGGATCTGCCCGGGAGCAGGAACACATGGCCTTGGCCGTCGGGAAAACTCAAGCAGCCGTCGTCGCCATTGCGGGTGGCCTACTGGCCATGGTCGCACTTGGGGCCTATGGCGAAGCCGGACCGCGCCAGGCAGTGGCGGTCCTGATCGGCGGTCTCGCAGGCCTGTCGCTCTATCATGCAAGCTTTGGTTTTACGGCCGCCTGGCGGCGGATCGTCACGGAAAAACGCGGCGGGGGGCTCAGGGCGCAGTTCGTGCTCATTCTTCTGACCAGCGCGGTTTCCTTTCCCCTGATTGCCTGGGGACATGCGCTTGGCTGGCCCACGGGCGGCTTCGTCTTTCCCTTCGGGGTGGCGGCTGCCTTCGGTGCGTTCCTGTTCGGTGTCGGCATGCAACTGGGCGGCGGCTGCGGATCCGGCACGCTGTTTACCGCCGGTGGCGGTTCCACCCGCATGATGATTACCCTGGCGTGCTTTGTCCTCGGGTCAGTGGCTGCAACCGCGCATCTGCATCTCTGGGGCCGCTTGCCCAAATTGCCGCCGATGTCCCTCATCCGGGAACTCGGCCCGCATGGCGCTTTTCTTCTGACCGCGCTTGTGCTCGGAGTTCTGGCAATTGCGACCATCATCATAGAGCGGCGCGCTCATGGCGCGATTGCCCAGCCGAAGCCGACAGTTTCGTTTCTCAGCGGTCCCTGGTCCCCCATGCTGGGTGCGGTGATGCTGGCGATCGTCGGCATTGCCACATTCGTGGTGATTGGACGGCCCTGGGGCATCACCTCTGCCTTTGCGCTTTGGGGCGGCAAGCTTTTTCACGCGGCAGGTGTGCCGGTGGACAGCTGGCCCTACTGGACCTGGCAACGCGGAGCCCTGGAAAACCCCGTGCTGCGCGATACGACCTCCGTCATGAACTTCGGCATCATTCTGGGTGCAATGGCGGCAGCGGGCCTCGCCGGACGCTTTGCTCCGGTCTGGCGTCTGAACCGCCGCGACGTGCTGACAGCGATCGCGGGCGGGCTGATGATGGGCTACGGCGCCCGACTGGCGTATGGCTGCAATATCGGTGCTTACCTGGGCGGTCTGGCGTCGGGCTCGCTGCATGGCTGGCTGTGGCTGGTCTTTGGCTTCCTCGGCAGTCTTGCCGGAACCCGCGTGCGCTTGCGGCTTGGCATGGACTGACGACGTCCTGAAGCACACCGCATTGTGACGCGTTCGTGAGGCAGGCCCCGCTAGAGTGCGCGGCATTGCAACATCGCCTGCGGGAGAAAGAAGATGCGTCTGTTTGCCCTGGTTGTCGTCACAAGCCTGTTTGCCGTCGGATTGGCCAGAGCGGACAGCCTGACCGATCGCGAAGGCTGGCAGGTACTGCCCACGACCAAAAGTTACCCTGCGCTGGTGGATGATCTCAAAAGCGCGATCGAGGGAGAAGGCATGCTGCTGGTGACCCAGGCCAGTGCCTCGGACGGCGCAAAGGGCAGGGGAATTACCATTCCCGGCAACCGCATCATTGGCGTCTATCGCAATGATTATGCCGTCCGGATGCTGGAAGCCTCCGTTGCCGCGGGTATCGAAGCACCGATCCGGTTCTATGTCACCGAAAACACCGATGGCACTGCAACGCTTTCCTGGAAAACGCCCGGTTTTGTCTTCGCAACCTACATGGACGAGGGCGGCCCGGCCTTGCAAGAACTTGCAAGGGAACTCGATCAAGTCTTCACCTCTATCGCCGACAAGGCTGTGGCCGCACAGTGACAGTCCTGTGAATTGCGTAATCGATTGGCAACCACGCCTTGTTTTTGGGCTTGTGAAACTGTCTGGGCGACCCCACACTCTTAGTGTGTTCAACAACTGAAAGGAGGTGTGCCCATGTCTAATGAGTATCGGTGCGTGGCCCAAGTGTCTGGGCGGAATCGAACGGTGCTGGAGCAGCCTCTGGTAGTGAGAGATTTCGCTGGGATCTGATCCGGGACTTGTGTCACGTCGATCTCATGGGAGGGCCGCTAGCGCGGCCCTCTTTTGTTTTTGAAGCCTCGTTGGCCTGTTCAGGGCCCTGCCTCGTTCCATGTTTCAGACGGTCATCCCGGACGCAGCGCAGCGGAGAACCGGGATCTTGGGGGCTGGACAGCCGACCAGCGTGCTGACGGAACTCAGATCAGGCCGACAGACTTGCGTACATCCTCGTCGCGCAGCGAGCAATCCACACCCCGGTAGGCATCGCCCGCGGGCGTGCACAGCCAGCAGATGGCTTCACCGACCCAACTGGCCGGAATATGGACTGACGGATCCAGCTGGCTGACCGGGTTCAGTCCGGAGGCCTTGATATCGACCTGCATCTGCGTTGCGACCGTGCCCGGGCTGAGGCCGACGATACGCAGGCCCTTGTCACCGAATTCCTTGTCCGCACAGCGGGTGAGGGAAAGCGCAGCGGCCTTGGAAGCACAGTAATGGCTCCAGCCTTCCAGCGCGCTGACCGCAGCTCCCGAGCTGATGTTGACAACGGTACCGGCGCCCTTGGCCAGCATATGCGGTGCCACGGCGCGCAGGCCGAAGTAGACGCCCTTCACGTTGATATCGATGACCTTGCCCCACTCCGCCGGATCGCTGTCCTCGATCCGGGAGATCGGTTCGATCACGCCGGCATTGTTCACCAGGATGTCGAGGCCGCCATAGGTGTCGATGGCCGTCTGTACTGCCTTGACCACCTCGTCATAGTCCGCGACGTCGCAAACGACTGCCGTCGCATCGCGTCCTTCCGCACGGATTTCACCGGCGATGCGTTCGATATCCGTGCCGGAGCGTGCCGCCAGAAGGACCTTGGCACCATATTTCGCCAGGCTGCGGGCGGCAGCTTCTCCAATGCCTCGGCTCGCGCCCGTCACCAGGGCAACTTGTCCCGACAAATCAAACATGTAACGTTCCCGTTCTGGATGAGCCTTTACGGCCTCTGGACCTGCCTGTATTCGCGGACGTTCGCAAAAACACCGGAATGCAGGCGGGTTCTGAAAAAGGTTCGAGCGTCCTGCATTCGGCGGAATTCAGGATGCTCTGGTTGATCGACAGCGGACATTAGTGCGGTCGGCCGTGAGAATAAACAGCTTGTTTGCAACAGCATCGTGCGGCATCTGCACGAATGATCCAGCCAGCGCACACAGCGTATGCCGGTCAGTTCGCAAGAGAACAGGGGAAGCCGATGGCGGACACGAAGCGGAGTTTGCAGACGATCCTGCGGCAGCTCTATTTTGGCGACACGGTCGGGTCGCGGGCCTTCCGGTACGCGCTTTTGCTGTTCGACCTGGTGACCATCGGTTATTTCATCGTCTCGTCGATGATCGACAAGGACCGCATCCATCATGAGCTGGATTATGCGATCGCCGCGGTTCTTGCGCTCGACTATATTGCACGTCTGATCGCCGAAAGACGGCGGACAAAATACGTCTTCAGCTTCACATCGCTTGCTGACCTTGTGGTGATCGTGTCTCTGGTCGCTCCGGCCTTCTTCGAGAATTTCGCCTTCCTGCGCGTTGTGCGCATGTTGCGGCTGATGCGCTCCTATCACCTGCTGAAGGAGCTGCGCCAGGCGTCGAAGTGGTTCCGCCGCAACGAGGAGATTTTTCAGTCGGGCATCAACCTGATTGTCTTCATTTTTGTCGTGACGGCCCTGGTCTTCGTGGTCGAGAACGACCGCAACGCCAACATCAACAACTATCTCGACGCGCTCTATTTCACCGTAACCACGCTGACGACAACCGGCTTCGGTGACATCACCATGACCGACAGCGTCGGTCGGCTGATGACGGTGGTGATCATGATCTTCGGCGTCGCCCTGTTCCTGCGACTGGTACAGACGATCTTCCGCCCGGCCAAGGTCAATCTGTCGTGCCCCGATTGCGGTCTCAACAGGCACGATCCGGATGCGGTGCACTGCAAGCATTGTGGCCGAATTCTCAATATTCCGACTGAAGGCACATGGGACTAGCCACCTTGCAGGACTGAAGCCCTCTCGCCGATTTGTGAAGACGAACCGCTGGACAAAAGCCGTCCGGGAGCCATCCTTACCGGCGGAGCGGGGCAATGGTTTTTACCGTGCAAGGAGCACTTCATGTCATTGGCGACAGTTACCGGTTTTTCCAGACGCATCGGCCTGCTGGCGGGCGCCGTGGTTCTGGCTCTGGGCGCATTCGGCGCACCATCGCAGGCGGCAGGCACCGCTGCCTGCGGCGAGGAAAAACCCTGCGACGTCACGAACGGCGAATATTTCATCCACCTGCCGGAGAACCGGCCGGCCGACAAGCCTCTGGGTGCAATCTTCTTCCTGCACGGCCATCGCGGCAAGGCGATCAACGAGATCCGCAACCAGAGCTTCCGCAAGATGGCGGATGATCTGGGTGTTGCCTTCGTTGCGGTTCAGGGCATGAACGGCACCTGGTCTTTCCCGACATCGCCGCGCAACCTGCGGAATGAACCGGCGTTCTTCGACAGCGTCCTTCAGGACCTGTCCGACCGCTTCGGCATCGACCGAAGCCGCACTATGCTGTCCGGCTTTTCCTCCGGCGGTTTCATGACCTGGTACATGGCCTGCGAGGACTCCGGCATGTTTGCAGGATATGCGCCGATCGCGGGCGCCTTCTGGGAACCTTTGCCGCAGTCCTGCGTGACGGAGACCCCCTATCTCTTCCACGTGCATGGCACGTCGGACACGGTTGTGCCGCTGGAGGGCCGCTGGCTTGGCGGGGGCAAGTGGAAGCAGGGGGACGTTTTCAAGAGTTTCGACGTCTGGCGCCGCCAGGACGGTCTCTCTGAAACCGCGCCGAAGACCCATACCGAAGGCAACCTCACCTGTGAAACCTGGCAGCCGAAACACGGCTTCCTGGAACTCTGCCTCCACGACGGTGGCCACAGCGTGAGCGCGAACTGGATCAAACGCGCCTGGAACGAGCTTGCCGAGATGAAGGGCTGGACGACCTAGGCAAGAACGAGGCGCGCGCCATGGCCCGGTTGGGGTTCAAGGCATCCTAGGTCAACAAACCATCTCGACGATGGGGAACATCCATTTGATCGGCAGTCCCCTAAATATCGAGCCCTTCGTCACCACGATCCCGGATCTCCGCTCCGCTGCATCCGGGATGACGACATAGAGATTTGCATTCTCACACGTCGCCTGCCCACTCCACTCAAAGGAAACTGGAAAGGGCAAGCCGCAAGTCTCTTGCTCCTCTCTTCTCCGTCATTGCCGGACTTGATCCGGCAATCCATGCCGCTTCCTCACCTCTCGCAAGGCAGTGAGTGGAGGAAGGGACACGGCATGGATGCCATGGTCAAGCCATGGCATGACGAACTGGATGGGGGGCACAAGAGGTGGTTGGATATTCATGGGGTTGGAAACTGACCTGCCGAAAGAAAACCCACTTCGTCGTCACTCCGGGCGAGCACCGCGAGACCCGGGGCCTACTCGGTTCCAGAGCTTCAATTGTCTCGCAACCGCTTCTCCTGGCATTTAGGTGCGTTGATCCCGACACTCCCATTGCCCGGTCTGTGCCATTCCCTACCAGCCAGACGTTCTTTTCCGAACGCCCCTCCTTCCCGTTTTCTAACGAGAAAGTGAGGCGGCTTGTCCGGGGGGCTGCTGCTGGCTTGTTGACGGGCCCATCAGCCTGTGGCCTTTACCGGGAAACGTCATTTTGAAGGTGAGCCTTGTCCCAGCCGTCTCCTGCCGCATCCGGCGCCTTGTCCGGCCTTGTTGTCCTCGACCTTTCCCGCATTCTCGCCGGACCGACCTGCACCCAGATCCTGGGCGATCTCGGCGCGGAGGTGATCAAGATCGAACGGCCGGGCCGGGGGGACGACACACGCGGTTGGGGACCGCCCTTCCTGAAGGATCGTGAGGGCAGGGAAACCAGCGAAAGCGCCTATTACCTTTCCTCCAATCGCAACAAGGCGTCCGTCGCCATTGATCTCGCCAGCCCCGAAGGGCAGCAGCTGATTGCCGATCTGGCGGCAAAGGCCGACATTCTGGTGGAGAACTTCAAGGTCGGTGACCTGAAGCGGCGTGGGCTTGACTATGACACCCTGAAGGTCCGCAACCCGCGCCTGATATACTGTTCCATAACCGGCTTCGGACAGACCGGCCCCTACGCACAGCGGGCAGGATATGATTTCCTGATCCAGGGCATGGGCGGGATCATGTCGCTGACAGGCTTTGCGGATGAGGACGGCGGCACGGAAACCAAATGCGGCGTCGGCATCGCCGATGTCATGTGCGGAATGTATGCGACCGTCTCCATCCTCGCCGCGCTCAACCATCGCAACAGCACCGGAGAAGGTCAGTCCATCGACATTTCGCTGCTGGATGCCCAGGTCTCCTGGTTGATCAACCAGGGTGTGGCCTATCTTACCTCCGGCAAGGTGCCGGGCCGCCTCGGCAACGGCCATCCCACCATCGTTCCCTACGAGACGTTTCCGGCAAGCGATCAGTCATTCATTCTGGCAGTTGGCAATGACAGCCAGTTCGGCAAGTTCTGCAAGGTTGCCGGTGCGCCGGAACTGGCCGAAGATCCGCGTTATGCCAGGAATGCCGACCGGGTGCGCAACCGTGCGGAGCTGGTCCCGAAGATCCGCCGTCTGACAATCGAGAAGGCCGCGGCAGAGTGGATTGCCGAGCTTGAAGCTGAAGGCGTTCCCTGCGGCCCGGTGAACGATCTGGAACAGGTTTTTGCCGATCCGCAGGTGCTGGCACGCCAGATGCGGATCACCCTGCCGCATCCGCTTGGCGGCGAAGTCGATCTGATCGGCTCGCCCATCAACCTGGAAAAGACGCCGGTTGAATACCGCAGCGCGCCGCCGCTTGTGGGAGCGGATACTGCGGATGTTCTGACCCGTCTGCTCGGACTTGGTACAGACACCCTTTCCGATCTTGCCGGCAGAGGCATTCTCGACCTCGGCCCAACCCCGCCAGACACGGCGACTGAAGGACACAGCAGCAAATGACCACCGGTGCGGATATCATCGCAGGCAAACTTCACGCGGCAGGCTGCCGTCACGCCTTCGGCATTCCGGGCGGCGAGGTGCTTGCCCTCATGCAGGCGCTGGACGAGGCGGGCCTCAACTTCGTGCTGGTGAAGCACGAGAACGCGGGTGGCTTCATGGCCGAAGGCGGCTGGCATGCCGACGGCGCGCCAGGCGTGCTTCTGGCAACGCTCGGGCCGGGGGCGGCCAATGCGGTCAACGTCGTTGCCAATGCCTGGCAGGACCGGGTGCCGCTGATCTTCCTCACCGGGTGTGTCGACCAGGGAGAGGCGGAAAGCTACACTCACCAAGTGTTCGATCATCAACAGTTGCTGCGTCCCATCGTCAAGGCCAGCTTCTCCGCTCGCCTGGGCGCTCTTGACGTGATGATGGAAAAGGCGCTGGCCATTGCGCTCGACGGCCAGCCAGGTCCGGTGCACATCGACGTACCGATCCGAGTTGCCGAGGGGGACACACAGGAAGCCTGGAGCCGTGTGTTCCAGTCTTCACCGGTCGCAACCGCACCGGTGCCCGGCCCGGATCTCGACACTGCGCTGGACCTTTTCAGAAAGGCCGAACGACCGATTGCGATCGCTGGTGTCGATGCCGTCAACGAGGCAGCTTCGGCTGCAATTTCCGAATTCTGCGAAGCGTTTCAAATTCCCCTTGTCACCAGCTACAAGGGCAAGGGCCTGCTCGACGAAAACAATCCGCTTGCCCTTGGCGGAGCCGGCCTCTCACCCAAGGCCGATGGCCTGCTGCTGCCACTCATCAACAAGAGCGACTGCATTCTGCTGCTCGGCTACGACCCCATCGAGATGCGCATCAACTGGCGCAATCCGTGGGATGCCGACGCGCCTGTGGTCGACATCACCCCGGTGCTGCGCACCCATGGCATGCACAGTGTACGGTCAACGCTGCGCAGCGCAGTGCAGCCGGCGCTTGATCTATTGGGCGCCGCGCGCCAGCCGGCAAAGCCCTCCTGGCCGGAAGGCGAACCTGCCGCCGTCCGGGCCGAGCTGGACAAGGCCTTCGCACCCGAAGCGTCCGGCTGGGGCCCGGGCACGGTCTTCCACACGCTGCGCGCGGCTTTGCCGGCCGATACGGTGGCAACCGCCGACAGCGGTGCTCACCGTATTCTTGTCAGCCAGATCTGGCGCTGTCCGATGCCTCGTCAGATGCTGCAGTCTTCCGCGCTCTGCACCATGGGCTGCGCCGTGCCGCTGGCTATGGGCCATCGCGTGGTTGAAGGGGCGTCCCCTGTGATTGCCTTTGTTGGCGACGCAGGTCTGGAAATGTGCCTCGGTGAACTTTCCACCCTGCGTGACCTCAAGATCCCCGTCATTATCTGCGTGCTGGTCGACACAAGCCTGTCGCTGATCGAGTTGAAACAGCGCTCCAGCCAGCGCCCGAATGTGGGTGTGGATTTCGGCGAAACGGATTTCCCGGCCGTCGCCAGAGCCTATGGCGGCCACGGGGTGTGGGTGGAGGACGCAGAGACTTTGCACCGTGAGGCCGAGGACGCGCTCACCCGCGAAGGTTTCACGCTGCTGGCTTGCCGGATTGAGCGGCGGGCATATGACGGGACGTTTTAGAGAGGGTTAGACCCAGCCGAGATTTGCGCAATGTCTCTGGACGTCAAGATTTGATCAGCCAGCGGAAGGCATCCCTGAGAAAGGCCTGGCCGTTTTCGGACACCGGGGTGCCGTGCGCAATCAGAACCCTCTTGCTGGGCCAGTCCAGAATTTGCCGCACGGCAAACCGCGCGGCATCCCGGTTCGTGAAAGCGAGCCGGAATTTCCGTGGAACGGAAGGCGTTTGCCTTATCATCAGGTCGAGGCGGGCAACCAGGGCACGCCATCCCTTGAACCAGCCGGGTGAAAACTGCTGCAGCAGGTCCGCGAAGATTGCCGTGCCGCTGGCCCGGTGGAACAGCACGGCTTCGCTGGTAATCCGGTTCCCTGGAACCACCACGACATCAATCTCTGCCTGCCAGCCGGGCATCGTGATGTCAGCGAGCTCGCCAGCGAAGACAAGATCAGGTCGCTTCTTACGCAGACCCGGTGGTGCGAGAATTGCGGCGTCGGGATAGGCCTGCTGCCATTCGGCAAGGAAGGTGTCATGCAGACTGTTCGGCGGAACGATGTAGCGGACCGTGCCGAGCGCATCGACGGCAGAACCGAGCTCCGGAGAAAAGGCAACAGGCGACCAAACGACTAGCCCTTCGTTGGAAAGGCGGATGATCGCCATGCGCGTGGGATAGTGAAATCCGGCAGCGGCTCTCACTGTCGGGCCTTCCGCAATCCAGATTTCCGGTCCGAATTTCTTGAGCATCGCCTGGCTCCATTTATTTACAAGAGTATAAAATTACACTAGAGTATAAAAATGACAAGTATGAAACGCACCGAGCGCTCGCGCGCACTCATCCTCGATGCTGCGGAAATCGCGTTTCGCGAACTTGGGTTCGAAGGGGCTACGGTTCATGTGATTGCCGAGCGCGCAGGACTGACGCGCAAGACCGTCTATAATCTCTTCGGGTCGAAGGAAGACATTGCTCTCAGCCTCATAGCGCGGGCGGAAGCCCGGGACACAGACTATCGTGAACGCATAGCCGAGGGGCAGCATGCGGTAACGTTGCTCGAAGCGGTCCTAATAGACAGTGCCCATTGGTGCATGGCCAACCCCGCAGTAGCGCGGCTTGCACTGGTGCCGGCCCAAAGACCTTCCCTCGAGCCACCGTCAGACCGCCCCTCGTTTCAGGGGCTCGTGCGGGACATCCTGGCTCTCGGCCAGGCCCAGGGGCTGATCCGCAAGGATGAAGAACCGGAATTCATGGCCCTGATCGTACTGGGTGTCTATGGACAAGCCGTGCTGAACGGTTTGCAGGCTGGCGTGGTTCCAGAGGCAGACATTCGGAAAATCGTGCGTCTTGTGGTGGAAGGCATTGGCGGAGTGACT